>NZ_JBVVQD010000013.1:110379-182543 GCF_055811755.1 Mesorhizobium sp. WSM4840 | reverse complement strand
TCGGGGCGCTCCATTCGTTGAGTTCACAGCAACGATGGTGCCACAACCCTCGCCGCCGCCCCATAGCTTCTCTCCCCACTTTCGTGGGGGCGAGGAACCCAAGCTGGAACGCTGTGCGTAACCCATTGGCAGGAAACGGGTGGTTTGCACGCGCTGTTTCACCCATCTCTAATGGCAGAAGAAGCCATTGGAGGCAGAGCCATGACCATACACACGGTTCCAGAAGCAGCGGTCCGATCGGCGGAAGCGCGGGTCGCCGGATATGATTGGCAGGCATTGGCCGAGGGGATGAGCGGCTATGGCTGCGCCGTGATGGAAAAGCTGCTGACGCCGGAAGAATGCCGGGAGATCGCCAGGCTCTATCCCGACGAAAGCCATTTCCGCAGCCACGTCCACATGGCGCGGCACGGCTTCGGCAAGGGCGAGTATCGCTATTTCCGCTATCCCTTGCCCGAACTGATCGGCGGCTTGCGCACCGCGCTCTATCCGCGCCTGGCCGCGGTCGCCAACGACTGGAACGAGCGGATGGGCGTCGCCCAGCGCTACCCGGACGAACACGCCGCGTTCCTTAAGCAATGCCACGAGCAGGGCCAGACGCGGCCGACGCCGCTCCTGCTGCAATATGGTCCCGGCGACTTCAACTGCCTGCATCAGGATCTCTACGGCGATCTTGCCTTCCCGCTGCAGGTGGCGATTCTACTGTCCGAACCCGGCGAGGACTTCACCGGCGGCGAGTTCGTGCTGACCGAACAGCGTCCGCGCATGCAGAGCCGCGCCGAGGTGGTGCCGCTGCGCCAGGGCGACGCCGTCGCCTTCGCGGTTCACAATCGTCCGGTCCAGGGCAGCAAAGGCAGCTACCGCGTCAATCTCAGGCACGGCGTCAGCCGGCTTCGCTCCGGCCTGCGCCACACCGTCGGCATTATCTTCCACGACGCGAAGTAAGGGTGTCTTCGAGGGCCTGCGTAGAGGCGACGGGCAGCTTCGTGCTAAGGGGCAGTTGTCGGAGTCGGCGCCGCCCCTCATCGCCCTGCCGGGCACTTCTCCCCGTATAGTGACGGGGAGAAGGGGCTGGCCGCAAACTCGGCACCCTTTCTGCAACGCTGGTGATTGGCGAAACCATAGATGAGAGCGCCCCTCTCCCCGTCATTATACGGGGAGAGGATGCCGGCAGGCAGGTGAGGGGCAGCGCAAAGCTGAAGCGATTGGCCTGCCGTTCCGCTTTGCCGGGTCGCTTCGGCACCTTCGCTCAGGCCTGAAGCAGCGCCAACTCGTCGGCGGTGAGGTGGCGTGCCTTGCCCTTGGCGAGCTCGCCGAGCTGCAACGGACCGATCGCCACCCGCACCAGGCGAAGCACGTCCACCTCATGCGCCCCGAGCAGCCGGCGAATGTGGCGGTTGCGGCCCTCGTCGAGGGTGATTTCCAGCCAGGCGGTGCTGGTGCCGCTGCGCAGGATTTCAATCGACCGCGCCGTCAAATCTTCGCCGTCGACGGTGGCGCCGGCGCGCAACCGCGCCAGCATGGCCTCGTCGGGCGGGGCGCCGATCTGCACGTGATAGATCTTGGCGACGTGCGAGGCGGGGTCGAGCAGGCGCTGGGCGAAGCGCGTGTCGTTGGTCATCAAAAGCAGGCCTTCGCTGGCCTTGTCGAGGCGGCCGACCGGCGACACGAAGGGCAGGTCGAGTTCTGCCAGGCAGTCATAGACGGTGCCGCGGTCCTGCGGGTCGTCGCGGGTGGAGACCAGGCCGCGCGGCTTGTTGATCATCAGATAGACCTTGCGCTCGGCGACAACGCGGCTGCCGTCGACCTCGATGCGGTCGCGGCCGGGATCGACGCGCAGCGAGCCGTTGCGCACAACCTTGCCGGCGACACGGACGCGCCCTTCGGCGACCAGAATCTCTGCCTGCTTGCGCGAGCACAGGCCGAGTTTCGACAGCGCACGGCAAAGGCTCACTCCTGGCGGATTGGCTCCGGCGCTAGGCGAGGGGCGTTGCCGGCCGGTATTCGGTCGTGGCGCTATGGTTTTGCGAGAGCGCTCCGGCAAGGTCAGGACTTTCCCGCTAGCCATCTCCAGCCCTGGCGAGCGTTTCCATGCCTTCGCTGAGGTGCCTTTTCAGGACGCGGACGGCTGCCTCGGCGTCACGGTGGCGGCAGGTCGTCAACAGGTCGAGGTGCTCCGACTGCGAGCGGCTGCGATAGTCGAGGTTGGACAGGAGAACGCGAACGTAGCGGTCGGCCGCATTGTGGTGGGTTTCGATCAGGCCGAGCAGCCTTGTGTTGCCGCAGGCGCTGTAAAGGGCCAGATGAAAGGCACGGTTCAGCGTTCCCCAGCGGCCGACATTCGGCTCGGCATCGATCTGGTTGAGCACATAGCCGGCCTCGTCTAGTTTTTCTTTGCCGAGGTTGGGGATCGAGAGCCGCAGCGCTTCGCCTTCGAGCAGTGCGCGGACCGCAAAGATCTCCCTGATCTCGGCAGCGTCCATCCTGGCGACATGCGCGCCCTTGGTCGGATGGATCGACACGATGCCTTCGGCTTCGAGCTGGCGAAGCGCGTCGCGGACCGGCATGCGGCTGAAGCCGAACTGCTCGGCCAGGTCGTCCTGACGCAGCGGCGTGCCGGCCGCCAGTCTGCCCTCGGCAATCGATTCGCGCAGCACATTCGCCACTTGCTCCGCCACCGTCAGCGGCTTCTGCATCAAGCCGTCGCCAAGTCCGCGCAATCGATTCTCCCGTCAGGTGAGCCTTGCTAACAGAAAGCCGCCCGTGTGGATATCTGTATCCTCGTATACCAGTATCCAGAAGCGAGAAGCGATGCAGAGCGCCTCGATTACGGTGCTGACGATGTCCCGCAGGCCATTGCATGCGCGTTTCAAGCCGGCGATGATGCAAAGCCAGCCGGTTTGAGCCCAACATGAAAGTCCTTGTCGTCTATTGCCATCCCTGCACCGACAGCTTCAACGGGGCTGTGCGCGACACGGTGCTGGAGACGCTTGCCGAACGCGGCCATGAGGTTCATCTCCTCGACCTCTACGCGACCGGTTTCGACCCGATCATGCGCGCCGACGAATGGCGCGGCTATCACGACAAGGCGGCGAACCTCGCGCCGGTGCATGACCGGGCGCAGGAACTGCTTTGGGCGGAGGCCGTCATCTTCATCTACCCGACCTGGTGGTATGGCCTGCCGGCCATGCTCAAGGGCTGGTTGGAGCGGGTGCTGGTCCCGGGCTTCGCCTTCGAGATGCCGACGGCGCAGCGCGGCGCACGCCCCAAATTGCGGCACATACGCCGGGTGCTGGTGATGACCACATGCGGCGCGACGCCGCTGATGTCGTGGATCATGGGCCAGCCCGGCCGGCGCACCCTGCTGCGCGGCTTCCGCTCCGTTTGCCATCCGCTGTGCTCGACAAAATTCCTGGCGCTCTACCGGATGGACACTGTCTCAGCGGTGGAGCGCGAGGCGCATTTGCAGCGTGTCAGGAAAGCGGTCGCCAGCCTCGGACGCGCCGCTTTCCTGGCCTCCGACGTGGTGCCTGGCTGATCGCCGGGGGCGCCACGATCGTCAGTTTGTCCTGGGCTCGTCCTCGACAACGAAAGACGCCGCAATCAGGTCGTCGGCATCGAGCCGTAGGGAGCCTTCACCTCCTCCCATGACGGCGGCGACCTTCTGAAAGGTTTTAATTTCGTGTTCGGTAATACGGGCGCTTCTCATCCTGGCCTTGAGATTAGCGACGCGCAGCCCCAATGTGTGGGACGTTTCAATTTCGCGGTTCGACATCACAATATGCTCCTCCCCAACCCATGCATTTGCCTCCCCGCCGGTATTCGCCCGTCACCTACGTTTGCCTAAATATGAGGCATGACGAATACAGCGCCCCGAACGCGTGGTGCGAGGGAAGGTTCCCGCGCGACACGGTCACGAAATAATACGGCGCAACCGGCGGCCGGCAAAGCTATCCGTAGGAGGGTGGCAGGTCGCTGGGCGCGCCGAGGGTTTTCTTCGGACTGTGGGACACTCAGCGGCAAAGTAAAGTAAGTCGAAAAGATTGACTGTATCCCCGGGGGGAGGATACAAAAGAAGCATGTCCGTAAGCATCCATCGTTCGCATCCTGCTATCGTGAAGCGTCTGAAGCGCGCGCAAGGCCACCTCGCGGCGGTGCTGTCGATGTTCGAGGCGCGTCGTCCTTGCGTTGATCTGGCGCAGCAACTCCACGCCGTGGAGAGCGCCATCAGCAGCGCAAAGCGCGAACTGATCCACGATCATATCGAGCATTGCCTGACGGACACCGCGGAAGCCGGCGGCAACTCGCTGGCGGAACTCAAGCACCTGGCGAAATACCTGTGAGCCGTCAAATACCTGTGAGCCGTCTCGGCGCGCACATTCTCGACTGGTTCGGGTTCGGGTCGCGCGATCACGCCGCGCATGGTCAAGGCCATCACGATCATGCGAGCGGGTCGCACGGTCACACCCACGGGGTCATAGATGCGACCATTGCGACGACCGACCGAGGCATCTGGGCGATCAAATGGTCGTTCGTCATCCTGGCAATTACCGCGGCACTGCAGATGGTCGTGGTCGCGCTGTCGGGCAGCGTGGCGCTGCTGGCCGACACGATCCACAACATCGGTGACGCCACCACCGCCATTCCGCTGTGGATCGCCTTCATGCTGGCCCGGCGCAAGCCGTCGCCGACCTTCACCTACGGCCTTGGCCGGGTCGAGGACCTGGCCGGGATCATCATCGTTGGGATCATCCTGTTCAGCGCCATCGTCGCCGGCTACCAGGCCATAGACCGCTTGATCAATCCACGCGTGGTGACGCATCTTGGTTGGCTGGCGGCGGCGGGCCTTGTCGGCTTTCTCGGCAATGAGGCCGTCGCGGTGTTCCGCATCCGCGTCGGCCGGGAAATCAACAGCGCCGCACTGATTGCCGACGGCTATCACGCCCGCACCGACGGCCTGACCAGCCTTGCCGTGGTCATCGGGGCGCTCGGCGTCTGGCTCGGTTTTGCGCTGGCCGACCCGATCGTCGGCCTCCTCATCACTCTTGCCATCTTCGGCATCGTCTGGCAGTCGGCCCGCTCGGTGCTGACCCGCATGCTCGACGGCGTGGAGCCTGATGTCATCGGCGAAATCCACCATGCGGCCGCGCATGTGCCGGCAGCGCGCATTGTCGAGGCCAAGGCGCGGTGGATCGGTCACAGGCTGCACGCCGACATTGCCATCGCCGTAGGAGAAAGCCTGCCGGTCTGCGAAGCGAAGAAGATTACGGCAGCGCTGGAGCACGATCTGTTCGAGCACATGCCGGCGCTTGCGGCGGCCAATATAAGATTGGCGAGCGCGGATGCGGATCATTCCCATGAACATGCTCACGGCGAACACGACAGCCACTAACGGTCGCTCGGAGCGGCTCGTTTCTGTTAGCCTCAGCTGATGTTCCAAATTCTTGTCGAGTTCCAACGAACGATCTATCTGGCGGCCGGCGAGCAGATCAAACTGCTCTCAGTGGGAGGCGACTGGCTGGCGTTCATGGGCTTCCTGCCGATTGGCATCGTCTTCGGCGCTGCGCATGCGCTGACGCCCGGCCACAGCAAAGCTGTGCTAGCGACATATCTTGCGGGTTCGGATGCCAAGGTTCCGCGCGGCCTTTTCGTATCGATTACGCTGTCCTTCACCCATGTGACGATTGCCGTTCTGATTGCGGTTCTCTCGCTGCCGCTGGTCTCCATCGCTTTGGGCAGCGTCGGCCGCGCTCCGCTTCTGGAGGATATCAGTCGCGGGCTGCTCGGCCTCATTGGCGTGTGGATGCTGTGGCGCGCTTTGAGTCACGGCCATCACCACAAGCATGAGGGCGAGGCGGTCGGCGCCATGGCAGGTCTGATCCCGTGCCCGCTGACGCTGTTCGTGATGACCTTCGCGATGTCCAGAGGCGTTCCCGGCGCCGGCATGCTCTTCGCAGTCACCATGATGGTCGGCGTGGCGCTGACGCTGTCCTGCATCGCGGTGTTGTCGATCCTGTTTCGGGAACGTCTGATGGATTTCTTCGCCGGCAAGCCACTCGAAACCATTTCCCGAACCATCGAAGGCGTTGCCGGGCTAGCGCTTGCGGGCGTTGCCGTCTGGCAGATCATGTTCGCTTCCTGAGCATGCTCAAGGGCGAGATCGAGTTGCACACCGATCGGCATGCGCCGGGCCGGCGATGCCGAGATGCCATCCTGCCAGATAGAATCAAGACATGGCTCTATCTGCTTGTTTAGTGAAACTTTATTCTGGGTCATGTCACGTCGCGACACTATGTCAGGCGCGCAGCCGCTCCGGCGGAGGATTGTCGCAACAGGCGCGCTGGGCGCTTCACTCTGCGCTCTTCGCCCCGGCATCGGTGACCGAAGAGTCCAAACCGCAACCGCGTCTATCGACGGAGTACCGAATCGGCCGGCTGGGCCGTCATTATCGGATCGGCATGACGATGCACGATCTTCCAGAGACCATCTTCTGGGCGAAAGACGCTCGTCACGCGTAACGCCAAAGGGGTGACATCGCTCCGACCGCCAACCTTGGACCTGAGCCGCTCTACTTCGACGAGGTATGCCAGTTCGGACGTCACACACTTCGCTACGGTCTCGAAGCCGGTAGCGTCGCCGTCCCTGTAATTCGATGCCGCTTGCTCCATCGTCTCAGCGACCTGCTTCCATCCATGCGCGAAAGGGCCAAACGGATTTCCCAGCGTTACATCGTCTCGTTGGGAAAAGAGGTTCTTCGCAGGCGCGGGGTTTCCTTTCATGAACTCATCGAGAGCCAGGTGGTATTTTTCAACTGCTTGATCGAAGTCATTGGCGTCGAGGGACACGTCATCCTCCCTGTCGTTTTATTTCTGATCCGGACTGGCGACTCCCGCAGGTCAACATTCTGTGTGCGCAGCGGTGAGGCATTTCCCCAACTGCTGCGCAGTGCGGGTTGGCATGGTCAATATAGCACGGTGCGAGACAAGTTTTCGCGACAGCGTTTTGAGACGGCTCGTAATGGCCGCTCCCCCGCCCCGTTCCAGCCGTTCAAATTGCGCGTTAAAATTCAGGGTGCCCGCCCGCCGGCTGGCCCGCTCATTGCCGACGGCTTGCGCGTTCTTGCTTGCTGATGTGTCCAGAGGCGATTGACCGCAAGGTCCGATCAGGTTGCAGAAGCTTCCAAGCGCCCGACTGTGGCGGATTAGCAATTGCTCACCAAGAACGCAGGGCGGCGGGAAGGATCTCATACGCTCTTTGCAACCTCCGGCCCCCCCGAAATGACGGTTAGGTCGCCGCGTGCTATCCTGCGCTCGGAGGCGAACAAGGGCGCATCGTTCCACATGATGCGTGCGGGGCGCGCCCAAAACGGGAGCAGAACCCATGAAAGGCGAAGATAGGATCATTGAACGTCTTAACGAAGCGCTGTTTCTGGAACTCGGTGCCGTCAATCAATTTTGGCTGCATTATCGCCTGTTGGAGGACTGGGGCTATTTCAAACTGGCGAAGAAGGAGCGCGAGGAATCTATCGAGGAAATGCACCATGCGGACCGGATTATCGAACGGACCATCTTCCTCGAAGGGCACCCGAACCTGCAGGCGGTGGCGCCGCTTCGCATCGGGCAGAATGTGAAGGAAGTGCTGGAATCGGACCTCGCCGGCGAATACGACGCGCGCACCTCTTACAAGAAGTCACGCGAGATCTGCCAGGAACTGGGCGACTACGTGACCATGCACCTGTTCGAGGATCTGCTCAAAGACGAGGAGGGCCACATCAACTTTCTCGAGACCCAGCTCGATCTGCTCGCCTCGATCGGCGATGAGAGATACGGCCTCCTCAATGCCGCTTCCGGGGATGAGGCAGAGTAGTATTGGGAAAGCCACGCGGCGGAAATACTGCGCGACAGGTTTGAGGTTCCGCAGCCATGGCGCACATCAGGTGAACGGCACCAAAGACTCGACGTGACGCCTCTAAGCTCTGTGCCGTTCGCCGGTATCCTGCGGCAAAGCACTTGCCACGTTCGATTATGGATCATGAATGGCCCGGTAGCGGCCATCAGGACTTGCCGCGCAGCCGTTCAAACGGGCGCGTCAAAATTCAGATGCCCACTCCCCAGCTGCAACTGCTCAGCGCGAGATCGCGCGCGGCATCTCCGATCACATTCTGAGCCGGATCGATGCCCCAGCCGCCCCCGCCGCCGACCAGGGCCAAAACGCGCGCCAGGTCGACTCAAATCCGATGGCTGGGTGAGCGCTCCTCGTGAACGAGCGCCGCAACTTTTATGCCCGTCAATGGCAGCTTTGTCCGCTTCCGACAGCCAAAGGGAAGTTCCAGCGCTGGCGGCTAGCGACACAAGACAAACGAGCAACCGTCGCCATTGTGATCGGTGCTCCAGAGGTGGCGATGGAAAGTCATTACATGACCTCGCGATCCACTCCAGGCGTTCTAGACCGTGAGTCCACTCGTCTTTTGACGATGTGCGCCACCAGATTGTCCGCCTCCTCGGCAACGGCCGGTATGGTGCCTGATTTCCGCGTTAGCGCAAAATCGAGGCCGGCGAAGTAGAGCCCGGGAATGGTGCCGACACCATCCTCGTGCATGGGTTGGCCAGCCTCATCCAGGGCACCGGGAACCTTCACCCATGAGAAGTCGCCCGAGAAGCCGGTGCACCAGATTATCGAGGAGATGCCACTTGCGGCCAGGTCGATCGATCGGATCGGCGGATCAGCCAGAATCGGCGCAACCGTTTCGGCAGGATCATCGTCGGCCGGCGGCGCATCGAGGCCGGTGCGCTCGATATACTCGTCGATCACACGCTTCGCGTCCGCCGAGGCCTCGTCTGCGAAGCGCAGGTGCTCGCCGATCTCGTCGCCGAAGATGAGGCTGCCGTTCTCCACGCCCCGGAAGCGGCCGAGCAGCACCACCCCTTGCGCGCTCAGCGATTGCAGGCTGATCGTGTGGATTGCCCCGAGCAGCGGGCGCGGCGGCAGCCTGCCGTTCTCCAGGATAAGCTCCCGGCGCCGGACGTCGGCAAAGCCGGATACAGTGAGCCAGTTGAACGAGTCGCCGCCGCGATAGCGGCGTACCAGGCGGCCAGTGCGGCTCGTCGCTAGATACACAAGACGTCCGGCATGCACCAAGTCCTCGGCTATCTGGCCGCCCGACTGGCCACTCCCGACCACCAGCACGGCGCCGTCAGCGAACTCGTCCGGCTTGCGATAGGCAGAGGAATCGACCTGGCGAACTGCCGTCGGCAAGTCGGACGACCAGGGCGGCCGGACCTGACGGCTCTGGTTGCCGGTTGCAACCACGATCGTGCGCGCCAGAAGCGTCTCGCGATCAGTCGTGACTCGGTAGGCTCCGTCCTCTCGATTCAGCCGCTCAACCGGCACTCCAGTGCGGACCGGCAAGCGGTGCCGGTCAACATAGCCTTCCAGATAGCCGACGAATTCATGGTGGGTTATCGCACCCCAAGGGTCCGGCCCGTCGTAGGAATCGCCGGGCAGCGTGGTGCGTATGTTCGTCGAGTTCAGCCGGAAGGAGTCCCAGCGCTGCGTTCGCCACGTCTCTCCGATACGGCCTCGCTCGAGAACATGGTGCGCGCAGCCGCGTTGTTGCAGGAAGTAGCTGACGCCAAGCCCGGCCGAGCCCGCGCCTATGACGACCGCATCAACAATCCCCCTCATGCGTTCCCCGCCAAGATTGTGCTGCCTATCGCATGCGAGCGACACTCCGCTCACCCTACAATGCGGCAGCATACTGCAAAGAGCTAGTTTCGGGAATTCGAAAGGACGGAAGCCACGCCGGAGGGCAAGTGCCTCCGAAACCTCTGTCGATAGTATCGACCGCCAATTTTTCTAGTTACCGGTTCGTCAGCCCAACGGCTGAAACCGGTCACTAACGAGCGCGGTGCAAATGGCTGATCTTGGCGCTGCGGCATCCAGGAATCCGGCTGTCACGCCCAGCGGCGCCACAATCGCCAGTTTCGCGGGGTTGGTGGGAATACGATGAAACGACCGATATAGAAGCCAGGTTCCAATAACGCCGCTCGCGTCCAGGCCGTTGCTGAGCCGCCAGAACGCTATAGTTAAGACAACAATGGCCTCGCCGCTCGCCACGGCTTTGATCCGCATCAACGCCAACCGCAGGGAGGCTATGACAGCACGCGCGTCAACGTCCCATTGCCTGAAGTGTTAACATTTGGCGTGGGAAACGGGCACGAAGATGGTTCCTACGACCGATGACAGGAGATCGCGCGAGGGCGACCTGATCGCCGTTGTGCGCGAGTTCGTGCACGAGCTTCAGCCGCAACGTGCAAATGCGATCGACATCTCGCCGTCAAGCCGGATCGAAAGGGACCTCGGCATCGACAGCCTTGGTCGGACGGAGCTGATTCTGCGGATTGAGCGCGCGTTCCGGGTGCGGCTGCCTACTCAAATAGTTGGCGAGGCGGACACAATCGGCGATCTGATCAATGCTCTCGAACACGCCGGCGCCCGACCAGGCTCGGCCCGCACGGTGCAGCCGACCATTGCCCTTCCTCCCGTTCCGGCTGCCACGGAGGCCGGGACGCTCGTTGAGGTCCTCGACTGGCACGTCGCGCAGCATCCTGATCGCCTGCACCTGACGGTCCTGCAGGACGATACAACGGCATTGGGGGCAATGACCTACGCAGAACTGGCGGAATCAGCTCGTGCCGTCGCGGCCGGATTGATCCGCCGCAATGTCGAGCCGGGCGATCGTGTCGCTTTGATGCTGCCCACGAGTCTCGATTTCTTCTCCGCATTCTTCGGCATTCTCTACGCCGGAGCCGTGCCGGTGCCGATCTATCCGCCGATGCGGCTGTCGCAGATCGAGGACCATCTGCGTCGCCAGGCCGGCATCTTGAGCAATGCCGGTGCCCGCATACTCGTCACAATGCCGGAAGGAATCGGTCCTGCAGCGCTGCTGCGCGGACAGGTCGAATCCCTGGACAGCGTCGAGAACGTCGCAAGTCTCAGCACCGAGCCCGCTGCCACACAGCTGCCGCCGATCACGGACGATCACTCGACCGCGCTGATACAATACACGTCAGGCAGCACCGGAGATCCGAAAGGCGTCGTGCTGAGCCACGCCAACCTGCTTGCCAATGTTCGGGCCATGGGCGCGGTGATGGAGGCGAGCTCGGCTGACGTCTTTGTCAGCTGGCTGCCGCTCTATCACGACATGGGTCTGATCGGCGCTTGGTTGGGATGCCTTCATTTTGGCGCGCCGCTCTATGCGATGTCGCCATTGAGCTTTCTCGTGCGCCCGGAGAGCTGGCTCTGGGCCATGCACCGTTTTCGCGCCACCTTGTCCGCTTCCCCGAACTTCGGCTTTGAGTTCTGTCTGAACAAGACAGACGACGCCGATCTCGAAGGACTTGATCTAAGCTCGCTCCGCATGGTCGCAAACGGGGCGGAGCCGGTCAGTGTTCAGACGCTGCGTCGGTTCATTGAAAGATTTGAGCATCATGGCTTCAAGCCGGGAGCCATGGCGCCGGTCTACGGCCTGGCTGAGAACACGGTGGGGCTGGCCTTTCCCCCGCCGGGCCGCTCGCCGATCATCGATCGCGTGGATCGTACTGCGCTGACCGGCCGTGGCGCGGCCATGCCCGCCGGCCCCGACGATCCGAAGCCGCTTGAAATCGTCGCCTGCGGACATCCTCTGCCAGGTCATGAAGTCCGCATCGTCGATGGCGCCGGCTACGAGCTTGGTGAACGCCAGGAAGGCCGGCTCGAATTCCGCGGCCCGTCGGCGACCTCCGGCTATTTCGAGAACGACGCCAAGACACGCGAGCTGTTCCGCGATGGCTGGCTCGACAGCGGAGACAGGGCATACGTGGCGAGCGGTGATGTCTACATTACCGGCCGGGTAAAGGACATCATCATCCGCGCCGGGCGTCACATCTATCCGCAAGAGATCGAAGAGGCCGTCGCGGGCATCCCCGGCGTGCGCAAAGGAGGCGTCGTCGTGTTCGGCGCGACCGATGAGTCCACCGGAACGGAGCGTGTGGTCGTCGTGGCGGAAACGCGCGAGACCGACGAATCTGCCCGGGAGGAATTGCAGGAGCGCACTCGTGAGGTCGCAACGGATATCGCCGGAACACCTCCCGACGATATGGTCCTCGCGCCACCACGGGCCGTGCCGAAGACATCCAGCGGGAAGATTCGCCGCAGCACGGCCAAGGAGCTTTACGAGAGCGGGACAATTGGAGCGCCGCAACGCTCGCTCTGGTGGCAAGTCTTGCGGCTGTCGTTTGCGGGAGCGGGCCCGCAACTGAGGCGACTGCGCCGGCTTCTCGCCGACGTTCTCTACGCCGGATGGTGGTGGATCGTCATAGCCTGCAGCTTCTTCTTGGCATGGCTGGCGGTGATGCTTCTGCCGCGACTCGGCTGGCGCTGGGCCGCGGCGAGGACGATCGCCCGTGCCGCGCTCGCCCTTGCCGGCGTGACCATCACGGCGAGCGGCATCGAGCACATTCCCCGCCGCAAAGCGATACTCGCATTTAACCATTCGAGCTATATGGACGCCTTGGTGTTGGCTGCGGTTCTGCCGGGAGAACCAGCTTTCGTGGCCAAGAAGGAGCTGGCGGGGCAGGTCTTTGCCGGCCCCTTCCTGCGCCAGTTGGACATACCGTTCGTCGAGCGCTATGACGTCACAGGCAGCCTTTCCGACGCCGAATCCCTGACCAAGATCGCCCGGCAAGAACGCATTCTCGTGTTCTTCCCCGAAGGCACGTTCACGCGCAGACCAGGTCTCTCCGCCTTCTATCTCGGAGCTTTCAAGATCGCGGTTGATGCCAACCTGCCGGTACTGCCCGGCATTATCCGTGGAACGCGATCCATGCTGCGCGGTGACCAATGGTTTCCACGATGGACGCCGGTCACAATCGAGATCGGCGCTCCCATTGCGCCGTCTGGAACCGATTTTGCAGCGGTATTGCGTCTCCGCGACGCTGTACGCGAAGCGATCTTGGCGCGCTGTGGCGAGCCGGACCTCGGCGAGCTGGTAAAGCCGACACCGCCCGGCGGAGCGAGCGCAATCGGCAAGGTCTAGGCTCCCGCGGCTCGGCACTCCATCAATAGCACGACCGGATGTCACGCGACTGTGAACTGGGAGTATTGGTTTACGCCTCGCGCTGTGCATCATACCCTCTTCGCAAAATCGCTGCGAAGAGCAGACCCACTGATAATTCAGCCTGCTGGCCGGAATCACCGGGTCATGATGGAGGCCAACTGATGAATTTCGACAAGATTTCGGCCTGGGCTCCGGAGTGGTTGAGCGTCGTGAGGATCATGTCGGCGCTGCTGTTTCTGGAGCACGGAACTCAAAAGTTCTTCAATTTTCCGCCCGCTCCCGAGCCGATGCAACTGTCGGGGCCTTTTGTGATTCAGGGATTGATCGAGGTGATCGGAGGCGTGCTGCTTGCCCTCGGACTCTTCACCCGGCCCGTCGCGTTCATTCTGTCCGGCAACATGGCGGTGGCCTATTTCATGGCGCACGCGCCGCAAAACTTCTTTCCGGTTGTCAACCAGGGCGACGCGGCGATCCTCTACTGCTTTATTTTCCTGTACTTCTTTTTCGCGGGAGGCGGCGCGTGGAGCGTCGATGCGGCCCGTCGCGGAACCGGCCTCGCGACGCCCTGAATAGGATCGCGAGGAACCTCCTGGGCCGCTTCCAGCGGAGCACGTCCTGCAAGGGTGTCGAAGAGCATATGCTGTTGCCCTAGGTGGAAATGATAAGAAGTTTCGGCTGGCCCGCCGCGACGACGTCGCCGTCGCGATGTGGCGCATCTGCGAAGTGCTGGTGGGCATGTCGGACGCCCCGTGCCCGGATGAGCGCACGCGGCGACGACCTGACGTTGCTGGGCGGCGAGAGGGATTTTCTGCACCTCCTGCCGCGGAGCATTCTTGCTCGTTGGAACAGACGAGACCGACAGCAGCAATCCACCGATAGTGTTGAAAAAGTCCGGCAGAGCAGGATGATTTGCCTTCGAATCTCCATCCCGCTCCAAGTCTTTACTTGGTCGCGCGTCCGGACGGAAAACCGGCTTTTAAGCAGCCCCGGCTTTGTGCGCCAAAGGATGCCTCGGCTGGTAGAGGCCAAGCGATCCGCCACTGGGAAGCGAGACATGCGTGAGCAGGCCCCAGCCTTCATCGGTGACCGAAGTGCATTCAACATCGTGCGATTTCAGCTCTTGGATTGTGGCATTGATGTCTTCGCACATGAGATAGACTTCGTGGCTGTCGTTTTCGGCGATCGGGTGAACAGCAATCTCGGCCGGCGGCAATGCGAAGATCAACCAGCCTTCGCCAGCATCGATTGCTGGAAAACGCAGAACATTGCGAAAAAATGCGCGGTCTGCCTCGGCATCCGTGCTGTAGATGATCATGTGTGCGCCGGAAATCATGGCTCCTTACCTCCCTGAAAGTGATGCGAACAAGCTATTGCCGTTGCAAACGACGTTTCGGCGCTACCGCCGTCCACACAGCCGCTCGATATCGACAAGCTTTAGTTAGATATAGGTCGGTCGGCCGTGATTGCAGGTGCCGGAACCCGGCGTTGCTTCCATCTGGCGGAGCAGTGCTTTCATTTCTTCCGGCCGAAGCTGCCGGCCGAGCGCACCGAGCGGTGGCACGCCATGGTAGCGGCGATTTTGTCGAAACGCTGCTTCAGCGTATTGGGTGTGTCAGTCTCGGCGATCTCGTCGGCAAGATCGCCGAGCCCTGGCCGCCGCACCGTTTATCGAAAAGTGAGGCGACTGGGTACCACTCGGCCGGCGCAGAGAGCATTTCCGACGATATTCAACCTCTCGCCCCGGGGGAAACTTCAAGGGCAATCGTGACTCTGAGCTGCCCCTTTCATCAGTCTATTTCGCTGCCCGGTAGTTGACAGTCGCAGCAACCAGCGCTGATGACACCTTTTCCAGCCGTTCAAATGGGCGCGTCAAAATTCAGAGGCCCGCCCAGCAGCGGCACCCGCTCATTGGCTGCCGATCACCATGCGATTGCCCTCGCTGTCGCGAAATTCCGCCACCGTGCGGCCTGGCTGCCAGGGCGCCTCCTGCGGTTCGGTGATGATCTCGACGCCGCCCGCCTTCAGAGCGGCGATCGTGGCCTCGACATCGTCGTCGACCAGCACCAGCACCGGCTCCGCGCCTGGCGTGTCGTCGGCGCGCCTCACGAAATGCAGGTTCGTGACAGCGCCGGGAAATGTCAGCTCGATCCAGCGCCAGCCGCTATCGCCCATCTTCTCGTCGGCCGCGACCTTGCAGGCGAAATGCCTGGTGTAAAACGCCCTGGCGCGGTCCTGGTCGAATACTGGCAATTCGGCAAACTGGATGTGCATGGTCGTCTCTCCTGCTCCTCGATAGCTGCTGCGTAGCCGTCCACAGGTGGAAGACGATCCGGGCGGCCGAAAAGATTCATAGCCTGTGAGAATCTTTTCGGGAACGCCAAACGTCTTCTGCTCAGACCAACCAATCAGGAGACGAACCATGGGCTACAAACTCATTCGCTACAGCGTAAAAGACACCGCGCTGGAAGAGAATCGCGCGCTGGTGGCAAAGGTATTCGAGGCGCTGGATGAGACGGCGCCGCAGAGCGTGCGCTATCTCGTGCTCGAACTGGACGACGGCGAGTTCATCCACGTCGTCGGCGAGGGAAATGAACCATCCGCGCTGACCGGGCTTGCGGCCTTCGAGGCGTTCACGCAAAACCATGCGGGGCGACGCTCTACCCCGGTCAAGCGATCGCCTGCCAGAATCATCGGCAACTACCATGTGCTTGAGGACGGCAAAGCCGGATAGAATGGACGCCATGATCCCTCAAAAATTCGACCGGCCGGCGCTGGAGGCGATGCTCTCAGGGTTGCGTCCCAAACTGCACCGCTACTGCGCCCGCATGGCCGGTTCGGTGATCGACGGCGAGGACATCGTGCAGGAGACGCTGCTGAAGGCGCTGCAGGCGGTCGACGGTAGCCTGGCGATCGAGCGGCCCGAGCAATGGCTGTTTCGCATCGCCCACAATGCCGCGCAGGACCATCTGCGCCGGCGCCATCGGGAAAGGTCGCGCATGACCGAGACCGACATGACCACGATCGAGGATTCTTCCGGCAGCGCCGACAGCAGGCTCGCCGCGGCGACCGGCCTGCGCAGCTTCATGCAGCTTTCGGTGGCGCAGCGCGGCGCCGTGATCCTGGTCGACGTGCTCGGCCTTTCCCTGCACGAGACCTGCGAGGTGACCGGTGCGACGCTGGCCGCGACCAAGGCGGCGCTGCATCGCGGGCGGGCGCAGCTGCGCATATTGGCAGCCGAGCCCGAACAGGTGGCCGCGCCCAGGCTCGACGCCGATGACGAGCGGCGGCTGCGCCGCTATGTCGACCTGTTCAACGCGCGTGACTTCGACGCGGTCAGGGCGCTGATCGCCGAGGATATCCAGCTCGAAGTCGTCAACCGCCTCCGCCTGCGCGGCAAGGCCGAAGTGTCGACCTATTTCGGCAATTACGACCGCATAAGCGACTGGACGCTATCGCTGGGTCTTGTCGACGGCAGGCCGGCGATCCTGATCCGCAATCCGCAGGAGCCGGACGGCGCCGTCCGCGGCTTCATGCTGGTCGAATGGCGGGACGAGCGGGTCGTCCAGATCCGCGACTTCCGTTACGCGCCCTGGTGCCTGGTCGATGCGGAGATCAGCACGGTGGAGGGGTAGGGGAGGGCTGGAAATGGTGCGGAGATGGCGCGCGGAGGCGTCTGTCGGGGCATATTGTGTTCCTCAAATTGGCCTCCGGCCGCCCGGCTATCCGCGCCGGCCGCCGCGCCAGCCAGCCGGCGAGACGCCCGCGAGCTTCTTGAAGCTCCGGCTGAAGGCCGCTTCGGACTCGTAGCCGACATCACGTCCGACCGTCGAGACTTTGGCCAGCCCATCAGTGAGCAGTCGTGCGGCCAGTTGCACGCGCCATCGCGTGAGATATTGCATCGGTGGGCAGCCGACGAGACGCGTGAAGCGGGCCGCAAGGACTGACCGCGAGACGCCGGTTTCGCGAGCGAGTTCTTCAATTGTCCAGCCACGCGCCGGATGCTCGTGGACGAGCGCAACAGCCCTGCCTACGGCGGGGTCGCGCAAGCCGGCCAGCCAGCCGGTCTGCTCCGGCGGCAGTGCCTCAAGATAGCGGCGAACGACCTCAACGAACATCAGTTCGCTGAGGCGCAGGCGGATGCATTCAGCGCCAGGCCGTTGAACGGACACCTCTGCCAGCGTTAGCTCGATCAGCCGGTCGAGCAGATCGCTCGGTGCGCCGGCCGCACGCCGAATGCGTATCAGCGGAGGAAGGGCCCCGAGCAGAGGATTGAACGGCCGTGCATCGCAACCAAGAAAACCGCAGACATATCTTGTCAGGAGGGGGCCGTCGCCACCTTCGTTGACCACGAAAGGCAGTTGTCCAGCCGCCATGGCGCGAAAGAAATCGAGCGAATCTTCCGGGCTCAAACCTGATCGCACTCCGGGCGCACTGCACATTGCGTATGAATCCTCATGCGGGATCACAAGTATATCGCCTTCGGCAAACTCCATCGGCGAACCCTCATCGATGCTGACCGAGCCCGATCCCTGGGTGATTATGTGGTAGGAAATCACGTGTTGGGCGCGCGGCAGGATGAGATGGGCAAATGAATCCGCCCGCGGCACTTCCACACTCCAGGGCGAAGAGGCATCGACCCAGAAGAAAAGCGCGCCGGTGAGCTTTATCACGCGCAGCACATCTGAAAGCACATCCTTGTCCGGCACCGCCGAAGGTGCGGCATCGGCAACGGCCTCTTCCGGTGGCCGCCCAGGCGATGGCGCAAGAACGGACGCTGCGGCAAGCGATTGAGACGCTGGGTCATGGAGCGTGCCCATGGCCAAGTCTACTATGCGCCGGACAGCATATCCACCGCGCATCCCGTGCAGTCCATGCGATCAACGGAGGTCGGCCATGTCTACTTATTGCTTCTTCGACGTGCGTGAAATCACCGACCAAGCCAAAGTCGAGCAGTATCTGGCAGGGGTCTTTGCAACGGTTGAACAATATGGAGGGCGCTATTTGGTGCTGGGCGGGAAATCCGACCTTGTCGAAGGAGACTGGCAGCCGGTCTATCCGGTCATCGTCGAATTTGCCGACGCCGAGCATGCCAAGCGCTGGTACTCATCGCCTGAATACGAGCCGCTGAAGGCGCTTCGCGTCGCCGGAGCCCGATCCAACGCAGTGTTCCTTGAAGGTGCCACGCCGGGATCTGTGGACGCGGCGGTCCAGACCCACCGGGGTAAGACATCGAAAACTCCGGCTGAAATCTACGACTCACTGTTCGTTCCAGCGCTGTTCCGACAATGGGGGCCTATCGTCGCCGCCGAGGCGCGAATAGGGAGGGGCGACCGCGTCATCGACATCGCCTGCGGTACGGGTGTGCTGGCGCTCGCGGCCCTCGACCGCGTTCGCGCGGAGGGCAAGGTGGTCGGGCTTGACCCCAATCCCGATATGCTTTGCGTTGCCCGCCGCAAAAGCACTCGCATCGACTGGCGAGAAGGGCGCGCCGAGCAGATTCCGTTTCCGGATGAAAGCTTCGACGCCGCAGTCAGCCAGTTCGGCCTGATGTTCTTCGAGGATCGAGCAGCCGCACTGCGGGAAATGCTGCGCGTGGTTAAGACCGGCGGCCGGCTCGCCGTCGCGGTCTGCGACTCGCTCGACCAGTCGCCCGGCTATGCCGCAGTGGCGGCTATGCTTGAACGGCTGTTTGGAAGCGACGTTGCGAACGCGTTCCGCGCGCCCTTTGCTCTCGGCAATGCAGAGTTACTGCTCTCGCTCTGCGCGAAGGCAGGCATAGAGCATGCCGAGGTGAAGCGGCACCGCGGAACGGTCCGTTTTGCCTCGATCGAGTCGCTGATCTCGACTGAAAGAGCCTGCATCTGGACGTTGGGCGGACTTTTGGACAACGAGCAGTTTAAGCGGCTTCTGGAGGAGGCCGAGCGAGCACTTATGCCTTTCGTGACAGCGGTCGGCGCCGTCGCTTTCGACATGCCGGCGCTGGTCATCACGGCATCCAAGGGCTGACGCTGGGGACCGATTTCCAGTATTCCGGCCGTCCCATGTCCCCATGGACGAGACGAATCGCGCCAGTCCACCCGAAGCGGTCGTTCCGGGCATCTACGATGCGCGTCCATTTTGCCTGCCGAAGCGGACCTAAAGATTGCTTGGACAAACAGTCTGCGATCAGGCGCTGCCTGCTTCACCTTCCCGCGTAGTTCTTAGTCGACACGCACGCGGCGCGTCACCTGGCCGTTGCTTTCCCAGTATGTGTGTTTCTTGGCAATCAAGGGATCGTCCATTGCCGGTTGAACTTGTCCCGTGGTGCTGACCGCGCGCGAGGTCACCGTGTGTTCTCCAGGAGAGGGATTTGCCCAATCCAGGGACCAAATCTTCCAGGCGTGCTCGGCCTCCTCGCTGCGGTCAATGGTCGCCGGTGCCCATGGCGCTTGATCGATTTGCACTTCGACCCGGTCGATCGGTGCCCCCCAAGCTGCCCCAATGACGCGGTAGTCTGAGTCCTTCCGGGTGACCTTTGCAGGCGCGGACTTTATCCGTGCCCGGCCGACTGAGTTCTCGGTCCACACGGTCTCGCCGTTGTGCTCTTCCTCCCGGATGGTGACATAGTCACGGGCCATCAGAAGGCTCATGAAGCGGGTGTCGCGAACCTCGATGCGTTCCAGCCACTTGACGTTGGCGATCCCGTACCAGCCGGGAGCAATCAGCCGCAGCGGAAAACCATTGGCCGGCGGCAAGGCGGCTCCGTTCATTTCATAGCAGAGCAGATTGTCGGGATTCATCGCGTCGGCGAGTGACATGCTGCGAGCGAAGTTCTGCTGCATCTTGACGTCGCGTATCGGAACCTCGCCCTTGTCAGTACCGAAAAAGACGACCTCGATGCCCTTCTCCATAACGCCGGCTTCCTCGAGGATCGGGGCGAGCGGCGTCCCTGCCCAGCGGGCATTGCCGATGCCGCCAGTGAAAAAGGGAAACCCGTGGTTGCCCGAGCATTCCACTGTGAAAACGACCTCCTGCCGCGGTCGCGCCCTGATGTCGGCGAGCGTCAATTTCAAGGGCTTCTTGACCAGGCCTCCGATCTCCATGGACCATGTCTTCTCGTCGATCGTTGGCCGGTTGAAATGCGAGATGCTGAAGAACTTGTGGTTTGGAGTTATCCAGCTATCCAAATCCTCCCAGACAAGCTGCTTCTGGATACCGACCGGATCGGGATTTTCGGTCGGCTGGTCCAGCCACGCAATAACCTCCTCGCTCGGCCGTGTTGGAAAAGCGTAAGCCCGACGCGAGGTATAGAGAGCAGCAATTGCGGCAAGAGCCGCGCTTCCTTGAACAAGAAGTTCTCTGCGCTGAAAATCAGGCATGTGTTTACCTCCCAGTTGATCCGGAACGGGCTGCAACGTGCCTTAGGCCGTAGCCTGATCACGGATAGGCGACACAATATGAGGTCTGCCCAGCCGGAAGTATCCGGATAGGTCAGACAATCACCGACGCAAGTCAAGCATGTGAAGCATTGGACGAAACTCTCGCTTGGGTTTCGCATTTTTAAGGGTGCGCCTTTGAGAGGGAAGAGTCCAGGTGTATGATGATGGTCTAATATTTCGACATCAGGGAGGACAGCGTGACGTCTTGGGAAATCAAGGGACGCGAACTCGTCAATTGCACCTGCGAATATGGCTGCAACTGTCAATTCAATGCGTTGCCCGACAAAGGCCATTGCCATGCCGTTGCCGGCATTCAGATCGATGAGGGTCATCATGGCGAAACCGCTCTCGATGGCCTGCGGATCGCCGCGATCTTCAAATGGCCTGGCGCGATCCACGAAGGCAATGGCGAAGCCATCGCTTTCGTCGACGAGAATGCAACCGACCGGCAGCGTAACGCGCTGCTGCGCATCATGACCGGCCAGGACACCGACCCGTTCGCGACGATGTTCGCCGTCTACGCCTCAACCGTGACAAAAATGAATGAGCCGGTGTTCACGAAGATCGATCTCGACCTCGATATTGACGGCCGCAGGGGCCGCATCTTCGTCAAGGACTACATCGAAACGGTCGGCGAACCGATCCGCAACAAGGTGACGGGTGCGGACTCGCGCGCGCAGATCGTGTTGCCGAACGGCTTCGAATATGCGGTCGCCGAGATCGGCAGTGCTTCGAGCACAACCAGCGGCCCGGTTCAGGTGACCACGAAGGACAGTTACGGCCAGTTCGCGCGGCTGCATCTCAACAATCACGGGGTGGTGCGAGCCTGACGCCTCGCATGAACGGCGCGTCGCCACTGGAACGCCTGCTCAGACGCGACCGCGTCATCACGATTGCGGGCGTGGTGGCGCTGTGCCTGCTGGCCTGGCTTTACATCGTCGCCGGTGCAGGGCTCGGCATGAATGCGTGGGAGATGTCGAGGCTCGCGCTGTTCCCCCACCAGCAAACTGCCGGCGTGACCTCCGATATGCCCGGCATGGATATGTCTGGCATGAATATGTCTGGCATGGACATGCCCGGCATGGACATGAGCGCGATGGCCGCAGCGACGGAACCGCGGGTCTGGGGGGCCGCGAACTGGGCGCTGATGATCGCCATGTGGTGGGTCATGATGATCGCCATGATGTCGCCGAGCGCGGCGCCGACCATCCTGCTCTATGCGAGCGTGCATCGCCGTGCGCTCGCACAGGGCCAGATCCAGGACAAGCTCGCGCCCACCGGCGTATTTATGGCAGGCTACCTCCTGGTCTGGCTGGGGTTCTCCGTTGCGGCGACCGCGTTGCATCGGCTGCTCGAACGCGAAGCCTTCGCTTCCGCGACGCTGATGAGCTCACAAAGCCGCTGGCTTTCAGCCATCGTCCTGATCGCCGCGGGCCTCTATCAGCTCTCGCCGCTCAAGAACGCCTGCCTGTCGCATTGCCGGGCACCGACGGCGTTCCTTGCCCGACACTGGCGTCCCCACGCACTCGGCGCGCTGCGTTTGGGCGCACTGCACGGGGCGTTTTGTGTCGGATGCTGCTGGATGCTGATGGCGTTGTTGTTCGTGGGGGGCATCATGAACCTGGTGTGGGTTGCCGGGCTCGCCATTCTGGTGCTGGTAGAAAAGGCGTTTCCTGCCGGCCAGCGGGTTGGCCGGGCGGCCGGCATCGTCCTGATCGCCTGGGGCGGCGCAACGCTTTTGGTCTGACGACCAGAAGACGCAGAAAATTTGCGAGCGGGTGCTGCCCTATCCGGTTGATGCCAAAAACCGGTGCACAACGAACTGGATCCAAGAACGTCATTCCGGCGATTTGCGACCAAGAGTAATCGCGGCTCACAATTCCTTTTCGGCCAGTTCGCGAAACGCGTCGGGGACCGAGCGCGACTGCCCAAGCGCGACCGAGGCATAGCCGACCGCCTCCCAGCCGAAGCGGTCGCGGATCTTGTCGATGGCGCGGTCGGCGGTCCAGCGCGCCGCGCCCTTCCTGGTGCCGGGGCGGCGGCGGTCGTCGTCGAGGCCGAGCGGCAGTTCCAGCTGCAGGGCCGGTTGCTTTTCCAGATGCGAGACGGCGATCGCCAGCAGCGAGATGGTCTTCTCGTGCGGATGATCGGCAAGCACCTTGCGCACCAGCGCCTCGGCGATCTCGGCCAGCATCGCGGTTGCCGAAATCGGCTGGTCGAGCGTGATCGAGCGCGTCACCGAGCGCAGATCGGCAAAGCGAACGCGAACCGTCACGGTGCGGCCGGGTCGTGATTTCGCCCGCAGCCTGGTGGCGACCCTGTCGGCCAGATGCAGCAGCGCCGGCACGAAGATTTTTGCCTCGGCCGGCTTCCTGCCGAGCGCCGATTGTGCGCCGGCCGATCGCGCACGGCGCTGCGTCTCGAGCTTGCGCGGATCGCGGTTCCAGGCCAGCGCGTTGAGTTTTTCGCCCGCCGCCGGCCCGAGCAGGCGCTCCAGCGACCAGCCAGGCGTTTTCGCCAGCTCGCCGATGGTGTTGACGCCGATGCCGGCCAGCCGCTCCCTGGTCACCGGGCCGACGCCCCACATCAGCTCGACCGGCAGATCGTGGAGGAACTCCAGCTCATGGCGCGGATCGACCACCACCAGCCCGTCGGGTTTGGCCACTTGCGAGGCGATCTTGGCCAGGTGCTTGGTACGCGCCACGCCGACCGAGATCGGCAGGCCGAGCTCCGCCCGCACGCGGCGGCGGATGGTTGCGGCGATCTCGGCCGGCGGACCGAACAGATGGGTGCAGCCGGCGACGTCGGCGAACGCCTCGTCGATGGAGATCCGCTCGACCATCGGCGTGAAATCGCCAAGCACTTTGATGGCCGCGTCGCCGAGCCGCTGATAATCCTTGAAATGGCCGCCGACGAAAATCAGCCCGGGGCAGAGTTCCCGGGCGCGCCGCCCCGGCATGCCGCCACGCACGCCAAAGGCCTTGGCCTCGTAGGAAGCGGCCAGCACCACACCGCCGCCGACGGCGATCGGCTTGCCGCGCAGGGCCGGGTCGAGCAACTGTTCGACCGAGGCATAGAAGGCATCCAGATCCGCGTGGAGGATGTTGGCTTCCATCGGGCCCGTTCGCCCGCGGCGGTGCGAACGCCGCACTGTCTTGAGGTGGTTTTGTATGGAACGTAAAGAGAACATTGTGGGTGGATTGTCAAGGAGCGTGGGGGGTAATCGCTTCAGGTTGCGCTGCCCCTCATCGCCCTGCCGGGCACTTCTCCCCGTATAGGGACGGGGAGAAGGACAGCCTTCGCAAAGGGTTTCGCCAATCTCCAGCGTTGCAGAAAAGGGTGCCGGGGTTGCGGACAGCCCCCTTTGCCCCGTCACTATACGGGGAGAAGGTGCCGGCAGGCGGATGAGGGGCAGCGCCGACTTCGGCAATCAGCCGATCGAGCGCTACAGCGCCATCTTATAGCCGAGATGGCTGGCGGTGAAACCGAGGCCCTCGTAGAAAGCGTGCGCCTTCCGTCGGCTCTTGTCGGTCGTGAGCCGAACGAAGCTGCAGTTGCGTGCACGGCATTCTTCAACCGCCCATTCGATCATCTGCTTGCCGACGCCGCGAGACCGCCATTGCCGGGCGACGCGAACACCTTCGATCTGGCCACGCCAGGCGCCTTTCCTCGAAATGCCCGGGATGAAGCTGAGCTGCAGGGTTCCGACCACTTGTCCGGCTTCGACGGCCACCGCTAGCAGCTGGTTGGGATCGGCTTCGATTGCTCGGAACGCATCGAGGTAGGACGGCGCGAGCGGCGTCGACGGGTCCTCCCGACCAGCACCGAGCGCATCGTCGGCAAGCAGTGCGACAATCGCCGGCAGATCGTGCGCTTGCGCGCGACGGAATTTGATCTCGCTCATCGAGTGGACATACGGTGTGGATTTGGTGACGGCAAGTGCGGTCCAGCTATGCGCGACAGGCGCGTCGCGGTGCGGGCGACCGGCGCCAGGCATTCGCGGCTGATGGCGTCTGCGACCTCCAGCTTACGCCGCCTGCCGTGCCCAGAGGCGGTGGCCGTAGCGGCGGAAGAAGCGCGCCAGGAGCCGCTGCTGCCTGGCGCGGGCGAGATCGGCGCCGCGCCTTTCCTGGCGCCAGCGCGGCATGTTGCGGAACAGCGCAATGAAGCGGGCGGCGTCCTCGAGCGCCTCCTCGGCCGACTGCGCCGGGCGGATCGCCGCCAGGAACTGCGCCTCGCCATGCTTCAGCCGGTCGACGATCGCTTTGCGCTGGTCATGGCCCAGACGGCCCTTGCCTATGCCGTCGTGGCGGATGGCGGCGAAGGACGCCAGCATGGCCGGGCTGTCGCCAGTATAGCCGCAATCGCGGGCGAACTGGGCGGAGAGAGCGTCCATCTTCGTCTCCTTGTTGGCGGCCGCGACGGATGCCCGGTCCTGCCGCCTATCCGATAGTCCGCGGCGGCGTTATCCGTCGATACAGATATATAAGCATAACTCAAAAATAGACGCAAGTTAAACTTTTGCACGGTGTGAGCGGAACTGACTCGACTCTTCGGGAAAAACCCCTAATGATGTGAACAAAACAGGAACTGAGGCACTAGGGACGATGGCATTGCCGGGCAAGGAAGCGACGATCGCCGAGGTCGTCTCGATCGCGGTCGAGTGTATCGATTGCGGCCGCAACAGATGGTGGAAGCCGGCGGAGCTGAAGCGCTTCGGGGTGACCGCGCAGACGCCGCTGGCGGCGCTTTCGGGGCGCCTTCGCTGCTCGGCCTGCCGCGCCGACGGGCTGCCGGGCGCGGCGATCTCGATCCAGGCGGCGTTCATCGACGAGCAGCAGCAGCGCCGCGCCGAAGCGCGAATGCTTGGCGAGCGCGAGATTCCGCTGGAGAGATCCAGGCGGGCTTGATGGCGGAGACGCCCTCTCCCCGCAGGGCAGGGCTATCGCAGGTGGAAAGCCGAGGCTTTCGCTCTATGATGTACCCCCACCCCTAACCCCTCCCCACAAGGGGGAGGGAGACTTCCGTTGGCGCTGACCTCGGCAAATTGCCTGCCTTTCGGCGCCAAGGGGAAGTAAAGGCGCGCGGCAGCGTTCCCTCCCCCTTGTGGGGAGGGTTAGGGGGGTCCATCTTCGCAAGAATCCAAATGCGATTGCCCTGCCCCACAGGGGGAGAAGGGAGCGCGCTCCGCCGCCGCCCTAGTACCCCAGCAGTTCCTTGAGCGGGATGACGCGCCAGACGTGCTGGATTGCGTAGCGGTTGAAGGTCAGCGTCTTCGGCGGATTGTACTGCTCGACGACCAGCTCGGCGGCGGTGCGCTTAACCAGTTTTTTGATGAAAGCCTTGCCGTTGCGCTCGTGTTCCTCGGGGAACATCTCGATCACCACGTGGTCGCCGGGCACGGCGTCGCGGCCGCCGCAATAGAGCATCTCGCCGGGCTCGTAGCGCGGCACCATCGAGTCGGAGAGCACATGCAGCGCGAACACCTTGCGCAAATGGGCGATGCCGGGCGGACGCTGGACATAGCCGGCGACCTCGCCGTTGAAGGTGAAGTCGCCGTCGTCGCCGCCGACCGCCGCACCGAGAAGCTCGATGTCCATCGGGCCGGCGGGCAGGGGGGCGGCGTCGGTGACGATCTCGGCGTCGGCGACATTGTCGGCGTCGTCGAGGAAGACGACTTCGCCCTTGCCGAGCGCCACCGGGTCGACGCGCAGGAAGGCGGCGGTCTTCAGCAGGTTCTCGGTTTTTGGCAGGTTGCGGCCGGTTTCCCAATTGCCGACGGCGGCGACGTCGGTGTCGTTGTGCTCGGCAATGTGGCGCATCACCAGGCCGCGCTGCTTGCGCGCTTTGCGGATCGCCGCCCCGACCTTGATCGACAATGAGGTTTTCGCCATGGCGCCATCTGAAACATAAGAATCGGTTTCGTCCATGCAAGAATAGCTTGCATAATTTTTTGAGTTATGCTTATATACGGCCATGCACAAGTCACGTCGCTCCATCCCGTTTTCCCATCCGTCCCGGCTGCCCTCCTCCCCGGCCGGGACGAAGCCCGAGGCTAGCGCCTCGGCTCCGGTCACCCTGCCGTCATCGCAGGCTACCGGAACGGCCGGAGCCGTTCCCCGTACGGCTCCGGCCACGAATTTCCGCAAGTGCAATGCCGGCCTTTCGTGCATCCGCACCGAGGACGGCACGGTCATCGTCTTCGACCGGTGCACGGGCAGGGCGGTTTCCGGCGCCACAAGCGAGGCGGCCGAGGCGAAGCTCGGCCGCCGGAGTTGCGTCCCTCTCCCCGTGCCGGCAGGCGGGGCGGCACCATCGCTGGGCTGCTCGGGCAGTGCCGGCAATGACTTGGGGAGAGGCAATCGGCGACGTCGCGCTGCCCCTCACCTGCCTGCCGGCATCCTCTCCCCGTGAACGGGGAGAGGGACGCAGCTTCGGCATCTACTCAACCTTTCAATGGATCAACATCATGCCCGTCTATACCGACACGGAATTGCAAAGCATCGCCCGCACCCCGGCCAGGCTGGCGCCGCCGGTCTGGCTGCCGCAGCGCCAGTTCGTGCGCGAGATCCACGGGCCCGAGACCCTCAAGGTGCCGGCACCGCGCGCCGTTGCAGCCGTCGGGCGCCCGCCGCATGTCGCGGCCATGCGCTTCATCGACTGCCTGTTCAACCGCTGCCGCGCGCCGCTCGATCTGACGCTCGAGGAAGATCCCGAAAACGACGCACCGGGCAGCCGGCCGGCACTGGACATGCTGTGCTGCGGCCTGCGCACGCGGCCGCTGAAAAGCTACTGCGCCTATCACGCGGCACGCTTCTGCGACCATCGCCGTACGGCTCTCGCGGATGCAGCGTGAGCGGCATCGGTCGAGATTCTTCTCGCCAAGCACGGCGGCCTGGTTCCTCTCCCCCACTGCGTGGGGGCGAGGAACCCAGGTTCTGCAAAGGCAGCAAATCAAACGAGGAGACTGTCCATGAGCAAGAAGACCGCCAAGGTCAAGGCGCCGAAGGCACCCAAACTGGCAAAAGGCGAGGCCGAGCAGGTGCGCATCCGCAAGGAGGTCGGCCATGATTTCGCGCTGAAGGACGACGCCTTCGGCCGCAAGCGGCTGGCGACCGGCACGCTGGAGGCGAAGCGCATCTATGAGGTTTCCAATGACAGCTCGACCGGCGGCATTGTGCGGGTGCGCAATGTCGACCCGCTCACCGGCATCACCTCGCTGTCGTGCCAGCAGCGCGAGGCGGGTATGCGCTACCGCGAGGATTTTCGCGTCTCGGCGCAGGACGGTGTCAAGCCGATGGCGCTGACCGAGCGCGTCGACGGTGGCCGCATCGGCGGCGGCGTTGCCGACCGCATCCTGTCCGCCGGCCGCTCTTATGCCGACGCCACCAGGGCGCTTGCGCATTGGGAGGTGTCGGGCGTGGTGCAAAAAGTCTGCTGCGCCGGCGAAACGGTAAAAAGCCTGGCCGAACAGACCGGCGAGCCGCGGGATGTGGTCTCTAAACTGCTCAAGATCGGGCTGGATTTGTTGGCGGTGCATTACGGGATGATGCTGATGCGGCGGCCGCGGGGGTAGAGGGCAAACGGGGCGGGCGCTATGAACTTGTCATGCCATCAGAGGCTGCCTACCTGACCAAGAGATGTGAGGGTTGGCAATGCGTTTCATGGGCGTTGTTTTGGGGGCAATCTTAGCGATCGTCGGCATTGTTGCGGCAGCGGCGGCTGTGTCCAGCACCCATCCGATTTTTAATGTCTCGCTTGTTTTTGCGCTCTTGTTTGCCGCCGCAGTGCTATGGCTCATCTAAAGCCCCAGAAGCGAATGTAGCTAAGCCGCATCCTGATTTTCGGGGCGCGCAGCGGGCCTCGATCGGCCAGCGTCCTCCAATTGAAGGGCGCGGGCTTCTCGACGGCCTGTTACGGTGCGCCATTGCTGGTAGATCGCCATGCCAAAGCCACCGCTAGACCCTCATTTCGCAGACGTGGCGCCGACGTCTTCGGTGCTGACCGCGTATGACGAGCACTGCATGCTGACTTACATGCGGCTGCTCGATGCTTCGGCGGACGGCGCCGATTGGCGTGAGGTCGCCCGCAGCGTTCTGCATATTGATCCGAACCAGGAGCCGGAACGGGCATTCCGGGCCTGGGCGACGCATCTGGCGCGTGCCCGCTGGATGACCGGGAATAAGGGTTGGCGCCAATCAGCACGATGAACTGGCGTGGATGACGCCGGGCATTTCCGTGGAACTGCCGTCCCGGTTTGCCCGTTTAGATAGGAAACCAACTGGGAAGCGCTCGATGAACCGTTGGCAAATCAACAGGTTAGAGGCGTGCTGCCTTCTTGCCGTTCCGCTGTCGATGATCCTTACGGTTCTGATAGCGGGTTTCATCCTTGGCTGAATTCCCCGCTGCACTGTCCAGTAAACCCGCTGCACAGTCCAGTGAAGCAGACTCTTCCGGCGCGTCATGGCATGGGGCAAACGCGGGTTGGGCCTCTACTTTGGCATTCTGCGACGATCAGGCGCCGTGGCAGGCCTCGCTCACCGATACTTAACTTATAGGGGACTGTTAAGAGACAGGATTAACACGTATGTGCGAGCTAGGGTTAACAAAGGGTTTTCCGGTGACGCTGCTTCAAATCACCTCCATCGTGGCCGAACTCGCGGTCTCCTACGTCACGATTGCATTCACATACCTGGCAGCTGTGTACGCGATTTGCTCCCGCTACTAGCCGCCGCGCGCCCAGCCTGCTTCCAGCACGCGAGGCCTGTCGCCCGCAAGCGATCCACCAGCCTCAATCCTTGGCGCGCTCCACATACGCGCCATCGGCCGTCATCACCACCACGCGGGTGCCGGCGGTGATGTGCGGCGGCACCAGCGTGCGCACGCCGTTGGACAGTGTTGCCGGCTTGTAGGACGAGGACGCCGTCTGGCCCTTGGTCACCGGCTCGGTCTCGACCACCTCGAAGGTGGCGCGCTGCGGCAGCACCAGCGAGATGGCGATGCCATTGTACTGGGAAACCTGCACCGCCATGCCTTCCTTGAGATAGGGCGCCATCTCGCCGACCACGCTTTCCGGCACCGCGACCTGGTCGTAGCTTTCCGGGTTCATGAAATGGAAGCCTTCTGCGTCGCGGTAGAGGAAGGTGTGCTCGCGCTCCTCGACATAGGCGCGCTCGACCTGCTCTGTGGTGCGGTAGCGCTCCGAAACCTTCACCCCGTCGGAGATACGGCGCATGTCGAGCTGGGTCACCGGCGTGCCCTTGCCCGGATGGATGTTTTCGGCAAAGAGGATCACATAGAGCTTGCCGTCCTTTTCGACGACATTGCCTTTGCGTAGGGAACTGGCGATGACCTTCACGGGCTTTATTCCTAAGAGCGTTGACTGGCCTGGGAGCGCCGACCGGCGCAAATCGGCTGCGGGAGCCGTTCGGTGCGGCCTAGCGCATCTTGGCGGCAATCGCCAGTCCTCCATGCAAATCCTGTCGTCATGACCGCCGCCTCGCCCTGGTGGACGCCTGATGTTCACGCCGACAGGCGGCCGCGGCTGATCCTGCGCAATGCCATCACTGCGGCCCTGCGCGACTGGTTTGCAAGCCGCGATTTCATCGAGGTCGAGACGGCGGCGCTGCAGGTCTCGCCCGGCAACGAGGCGCATCTGTCGGCCTTCGCCACCGAGGCGATCGGGCCGGACGGACAGCGTCTGCCGCTCTATTTGCACACCTCGCCGGAATTCGCCTGCAAGAAGCTGCTCACCGCCGGCGAGACGCGCATCTTCAGCCTGAGCGCCGTCTATCGCAACCGCGAGCGCGGCCCGTTGCATCATCCGTCCTTCACCATGCTCGAATGGTACCGGGCTGACGAGACCTATGAGAGCCTGATGGAGGATTGCGCCGGGCTTGTCGCGCTGGCCGCCGAGCGCGCCGGTGCAAAACGTTTCGCCTTTCGCGGCCGCGAGGCCGATCCGTTCGCCGAGCCCGAACGGTTGAGCGTCGCCGAGGCCTTCCTGCGCCATGCCGGCATCGATCTGCTGGCCACGGTGGCCGCCGACGGCAGCACCGATCGCGAGGCGCTGCATGCGGCGCTGGTCAAGGCGGGCTTACGCACCGCGCCCGACGACAATTGGGCCGATCTGTTCAGCCGGGTGATGGTGGAAAAGATCGAGCCGGCGCTGGGGCAGGGGCGCGCCACCATCCTTTACGGCTATCCGATTTCGGAGGCCGCCCTTGCCCGGCCGAGCACGGATGACCCGCGGACCGCCGAGCGCTTCGAACTCTATTGCTGCGGCATCGAGCTGGCCAATGCGTTCGGCGAGCTGACCGACGCCGCCGAGCAGCGCCGGCGCTTCATCCTCGAGATGGACGAGAAGGAGCGCATCTATGGCGAACGCTATCCGATCGACGAAGACTTCCTCGCCGCACTCACCATAATGCCGGAGGCGAGCGGCGCCGCGCTCGGCTTCGACCGGCTGGTGATGCTGGCGACGGGGGCGATGCGGGTCGAGGATGTGATGTGGACGCCGATGGCGGGGTGAGGCGAGGCCTGTGCTCTACGGCGCCCCCCTCTGTCCTGCCGGACATCTCCCCCACAAGTGGGGAGATTGGCAGTTCCGCCTACAGCGCCTCTTTTTCGAGGTTGGCGATTGGCGAAATCAAAGATGACGGCCGATCTCCCCCCAAGTGGGGGAGATGTCCGGCAGGACAGAGGGGGCGCTGTCCCGCCAGCTTTGCGATGATTCCCCTACCGCCCCATCAGCAAATTAACGATGAGCTGCTGCAGATTGCCGCGCGGGGCGAATTCTACCCGGTCGAAATCGCGGCTTGCCTGCCGCTGCGCCTGGGAGAGTTCGGCGAGCCGCCTGGTCATTTCGGGCCTGATCTTGCTGCAGCCGGGATCGTCGGGGACGGACAGGCCGATGGTCGCCGTCTCGATCTTGCGGACCATGTCGATGATTAGGTCGCCATGCACCTTTTCATGGGCGGCGAGGCCAGCGGCGAAAACGTCCCAACTCTTCTGCACGGCGGCCGGCACCGGCCCGGACGTTTTGGGCAAGGTGTAGGTTATGATGAGCTTCGGCCGCGCCGACACCAGCACGCAGGCGTTGCCTTGTCGCTGATAGTCCCTGACCCAGGTCAGCTTGAAATTGGTGTAGGCCATGGCGCGGACCTTGCCCTTGCCGATCATCGGCCCGCGCTCGCCCATCGAGGCATGGAGCTGGGGACCGGTCTGCCCTGAAACGGCGTAGGTCTCGACCTTCTCGACTGGCTTCCATCCCGCCCGCGCCGGCGAAGCCAGCAAACAGGCCAGCAGCAGATACGTCAGAACGGCTGTTTTCATGCGAATCCCCCGGGCCGATGGCTTTGGTGCGCTTGAGATAATCAACGCGTGGCCGGAATGCGGTCAAGGCGCCCTTGCCAAACTCGGCGTTCGCATTTTCGCGTCGAAAGAACCAATCGACGACGATGTGCCGCAAACTCAATCCGCTTGGCGGGTTCGTTTTGAAATCTTCTTTCTGATCTAATTCTATAAACCCAGTAGAGTTAATGCACAGAAGCCGTTTTGCGAGGAGCCCAAAATGTCGAAAAAGCTGGTGGTGGGGCTGTCGGGCAACCTGACCCGTCCGTCGAAGACCAAGGCGTTCATCAGCCACATCGTCGCTGAGGTGGCGAGCAGCACCGGTGCAGCCTCGACCGTTTTCGACATCGAGGATCTCGGTCAGTCCTTCCCGCAGGCAAGGCGTATTGGCGAACTGGATCCGTTGGCCAGAAATATCGTCGAGCAATTGCTGGACGCCGATGTCCTGGTGATTGGCTCGCCGACTTTCAAAGGCAGCTACACCGGGCTTTTCAAGCATTTCTTCGACCTGCTCGATCCGTCATCCCTGAGGGGAAAGCCGGTCATCCTTGCTGCAACCGGCGGCGGCGACCGTCATTCGCTGGTTGTCGAACATCAGCTGCGGCCGCTGTTCGGCTTTTTCGAGGCGCTGACCCTGCCGACCGCGATCTACGCCTCCGACAAGGACTTCGCCAACGGCGTGCTGGTGTCCGAAGCCATCCATGCTCGCGCCAGGCAAGCGGTCGCCGAAGCATGCCGGGTGGTGCCACGCAGCGTCGGTCTTGCCGCCTGAACACCGGCCCGTGACCCTCGATTCCCTTTCCGCACAGCTCAGAAGGAAACCGCAATGACCAGACCCAGCAAGTCCAGGCAGATCAAGCTTGGTGCTTTCCTGCCCGGTGGCGGACAGCACATCGCAGCCTGGCGCCATCCTAACGCTCCGGCCGACGGCGCGACGAATTTCGAGTTCCACAGGCAGCTCGCGCTGACCGCCGAGCGCGGCCTGTTCGACGCCTATTTCCTCGCCGACAATCTGACCGTCGGCCTCGGCGCCCGCGAAGGCGGCAATGCCAAGATCGCCGGGTTCGAGCCGGTGACGCTGTTCGCCGCATTGGCGCCGCTCACCACGCATCTGGGCTTCATCGCCACCGCCTCCACCACCTATGAGGAGCCTTATACGCTAGCCCGCAAGTTCGCCTCGCTCGACCTGCTGTCGAATGGCCGGGCCGGCTGGAATGTCGTGACCTCGGCCGGCGACGAGACCGCGCGCAATTTCAACCGCGAGACGCAGCCTGCCCACGCCGAGCGCTATGCCCGGGCGCATGAGCATGTCGAGACGGTCAAGGCGCTGTGGGACAGCTGGGAAGACGATGCCTTCATCCGCGACAAGAAGTCGGGGCGCTTCTACGACAAGGACAAGCTTCACGACATCGACCACAAGGGCCGGCATTTCAGCGTCAAAGGCCCGCTCAATGTGCCGCGCCCGGTGCAGGGTCACCCGGTGGTGGTGCAGGCCGGGCAGTCGGAGGACGGCCGCAGGCTCGCCGCCCATTCGGCTGAGGTCATCTTCACCGCCCATCAGAATCTCGCCTCGGCGCAAGAGTTCTACCGCGACATCAAGGCGCGCGTGACGGCGGTCGGCCGCGATCCCGGACAGGTACTAATCATGCCGGGCGTAGCTCCCTTCGTCGGCCGCACCGAAGAGGAAGCCCGCGCCAAGTACCAGCAGCTGAACGACCTGATCCTGCCCGAGGACGGCGTGGCCCTGCTCAACGGGCTGGCGGGCCAGACGCTCGACATCAGCGGGTATCCGCTCGACGGACCGCTGCCGCCGAGCAAGGAAACCGAAGGCATGAAGAGCCGCCAGGCACTGATCCGCCAGATTGCCGACGAGCACGACTTCACCATCCGCCAGCTCTACCAGTGGGTGGCGACGGCCCGCGGCCACTACACCGTCATCGGCAGCGCGGTGCAGGTCGCCGATCAGCTGGAGGAATGGTTCGGCAACGACGCCGCCGACGGATTCAACATCCTGCCGCCCTGGCTGCCTGGCGCGCTCGACGATTTCGTCGACCTGGTGATCCCCGAGCTGCAGCGCCGGGGCCTGTTCCGCACCGCCTACGAAGGCAGGACGCTGCGCGAGAATCTCGGCCTCAGGCGGCCGGAAAACCCCTGGACCGCCGGCCGCTCCAAGGTGCTGGCCGCCGAATAGATTCTGTTAAAGCAAAGGGCAGGACGATGAGTTTGCAACACATCGAGCAGCGGGTCACGATCGCTACACATGACGGCAGAACCAGCCTTGGCGCCGTTTTCCCGCGCCTGGCCAACCGGACTGTCGTCCGCTTCCTGTCCCGCTACGGCATCCTGATCGCCTTCCTCGCGATCTGGCAGGTCTCGAGCCGCGCGGGATGGGTCAACGCCGCGGTGCTGCCGCCGATCGACACGATCGTCTCCGCATTGTGGAACGGTCTGGCCGGCGGCACCTTGCTCGGCGACATCGCCATCAGCCTGCAGCGCGCCGGCCTCGCCTTCGCAGCGGCGGTGGCGGTCGCCATCCCGCTTGGTCTGTTCATGGGCCAGGTGCGCGCCGTCGAAACCGCGCTTGATCCGATCCTGCAGGTCTTCCGGCAGACCTCGGCGCTGGCGCTCTATCCGGTGTTCATCCTGCTGCTCGGGCTGGGGGAGGCATCAAAGGTCTTCGTCATCTTCTGGGCGACGCTGTTTCCGCTGCTGCTCAACACCATCAGCGGCGTCAAGCAAGTCGATCCGAAACTGCTTGAGATGGCCCGGGTCTATGGCGCCGCGCGGCTCACCGTGTTTCGCCGTGTCGTGCTTCCAGGGGCCGTCCCGTCGATCTTCGTCGGGTTGAGGCTGAGTGCGACCACGGCGCTCTTGCTGCTGATCGCCTCCGAAATGATCGGCGCCAACAAGGGCATCGGCTTCCAGGTGATGAACGCGCAGTACAACTTCCAGATCCCGCTGATGTTTGCGGCGATCGTCATCCTCGCCGGCCTCGGCCTGATCGCCAACCAGGCGCTGGTCAGCCTGCAGCGGCGGCTCTGCCGCTGGAGCAATCCCATCGACTGACCAGCCTTCACCATCCTCTTCAACAGGCACCACCCTCTCCAACAGGAAAGACCGGACCCATGCCAATCACTCGCCGTTCCCTGCTTGCGGGCGCTCCCTTTGCCGCCGGCATCATCGCCGCCGGCCTGCCCCGCTTCGCCGTTGCGCAAGCCGCGCCGGTCACGTTGCGCTACCTCGCCAGCCGCGGCAGCATCTCGCCGCATGAGCTGGCGGAGGCGCTCGGCTATTTCAAGGGCCTCGGCGTCAAGCTGGAGAATGTCGGCTACTCCAGCGGCGGCCCGGAATCGCTGTTCGCGCTCGCCTCCGGCAGCGTCGATCTCGGCTCGGCCGCAACCGCTGCGGTGATCAATTCGATCTCCGGCGGCAACGACTTCGTCGCCGCCTATCCAAGCAACGGCATCAACAGGCAAGTGCGCAGCGTCTTCTACGTGCTGGAAGACAGTCCGATCAAATCGATTGCCGACATCGCCGGCAAGACCATTGCGGTCAACACGCTCGGCGCCCATCTCGATTACACCGTGCGCGAGGCGCTGCACGGCGTCGGCCTGCCACCGGATGCCGCCAACCTCGTCGTGGTGCCCGGGCCGCAGCTCGAGCAGACCTTACGGTCGCGTCAGGTCGATATCGCGGCACTGGGCTATTGGCAGGCGACGTTTGCCGGCGCGCTGGTCGACAAGGGCGGCGTACGCGGCGTGTTCAACGACACCGACGTGCTGGGCGAACTGGCCGGCGGCTTCATCGTCCTGCGGCGCGACTTCATCACGGCGCATCCGGATGGCGCCCGCAATTTCGTCGACCAGTCGGCGGCGCGCAAGGTGCTCGCGGACATCCTCGACAAGCGCGGCGAAAATGGCGAGCTGGCGCGCTACTGGACCGGCTTCGGCCTGCGTGAAGGTGCGAAGGCTGACAGCCGCGACATCGACTTCTGGGTCAGCGTGCTGGAACGCGACGGCCGCCTGCCCAAGGGCAAGCTGAAAGCCGCTGACATCCTTTACCGGCGCGGCGAAACGAAAACCAACTGACCGGGAGACGGGCCATGGCCACCACAAGCGGCGGCGAGGTCACGATACGTGACCTCTCCAAATCCTTCACCCTTGGCGGGCGCCCGCTTGCCGTGCTGAGGGCGCTCAACCTCGACATCCGCTCCGGCGAATGCCTCGTCATTGTCGGCGCCAGCGGATCGGGCAAGACCACGCTGCTGCGCATTCTTGCCGGGCTGGAGGCTGCCGACAGTGGCGGTGTCGCGATCGACGGCAAGCCGGTCCATGGCGTCGGCTCCGAGCGCGCGGTGATCTTCCAGGAACCGCGCCTGCTGCCGTGGCTGACGGTACTCGGCAACGTCGCCTTTGGCCTCGAAGTGCGGGGCGTGCCCAAGGCGGAGGCGGAGGACAAGGCCCGCATCTATACCGCGCTCGTCGGTCTGGCCGAATTCAGCGATGCCTATCCCAGGCAGCTTTCGGGCGGCATGGCGCAGCGCGTCGGCATCGCCCGGGCGTTGACCGTGCGGCCTGAAATCCTGCTGCTCGACGAGCCGCTAGGCGCGCTCGACGCCATGACCAAGATCGGCATGCAAGAGGAAATGGTGCGCATCTGGAGCGAGGAGAACGTCACCATGGTCATGGTCACCCATGATCTGGAAGAAGCGATCTATCTTGCGGACAGGGTGCTGATCCTGCCCAGGGAGAAAGGCGGCACGGCACGGCTGGTCGAGGTTGAACTGCCGCGCCCCCGCGATCGCAGCGAAACCCGGTTCGTGCGCTATCGCGAAGAACTGCTGCGTGAGTTTGGCCTGCACTGAGACGTCGGGTGAAAAAGCGCGTCTTGCGCCGCCCTTACATCTCCGCCGCCACCTTCGAGAACAGCGCGCGCTCGATCGGCGGCTCCAGCGTTGCCGCAAAGGGCGTTGCAAGGTGGTGGCGGTCGCGGAAGGCCAGCATGCCGTCGATGAACACATGGCAGGTGGTCTGATCGCAAAAGCGGTTCGTCATGTCGAGATAGGTGGCGTTCGGAATGCCGCGCACGATGTCGCGCTCTTCCTTGGCTATGTCGTCATTGGCGGCCATCACCCTCTGCGTGTCGCATGCGGCCGGCGTCTGGCCGCGCCACAGGGCGCGTGCCACGCATTTGTCGGCATAGCTGCTGTTGAAGGGCACGTCTCTGATGACCGCGACCCTGATCCCGGCCTGACTGAACGCCCCCAGGGTCCAGCGCAGGCCGCTCCGCCACTCCTCGTTCCAATTGGCGTGCTTCAATTCATCGGGCGATTCCCGCATCATATTACCCATCGAGAATTCCGAGATCACCACCAGGCTCGGATGCAAGGCAATGATGTCCCTGATCGACTGCTCGCGCCATTGGTCGCATTCGGTGTAGTCGCGCTTCAGCCGCGAGTTCCAGGTCGTCACCCGCGAGGCGCGGCAGGAGGATTTCAGATAGGTGACGACCCGGTAGTTGTTCTTGCTGGCCGCCTCGATCAGCGGCGTCGACCAGTGGTCGGCATGCGAATCGCCGAATAGCACCACCGAGTGCTCGGCATCTTTCGCGCCAAACACGCAAGGGTTCGGCTTGATGGTTTCCAGATCGAGCACGCAGCCGGCGTTGGTCGCGCGCACCGTGGAACTCTGCGCCGCGCTGCTTGCGATGACGCGCTGTTCGGGGCTGAGATTGTGCTCGGCAAAGCGCGCATTGCCATAGGCCACGACCACGCCCGCACCGGTCAGCATGACAGCGGGAACGAGCGCGCGCGCCGCGTTCGCCATCAGCCAGCCATTGCGACGGATCGGGTTTTCGATGAAATTATAGGTGAAGATCGACAGCGCCAGCGTCAATGCCGCGCAGGCAAGCCGCCCGGGCCAGGACAGGTCGGGCACCATCATCGTCGCATAGACGATGACCGGCCAGTGCCACAGATAGAGCGAGTAGGAAAGCTTGCCAAGCCACTGCATGGGCGACAGCGACAGCACGCTGATCGGTAGGTTCTGCGCCGCGCTCCGGCTTGCACCGCTGCCGCTGAGCAGCACGAGCACGGTGCCGGCGACCGGCACCAGCGCAATCACCCCGGGGAAGGGGGAATCCTCGCTCACCATGAGATAGGCGCCGGCGATCAGCGCCAGGCCGAGACATGACTGCGCTGCGCTGAGCCGCGGCCGGTCCCGCCAGAATCTTGCCGGCGCCATCGTCGCCAGGCCGCCGGCGGCGAATTCCCAGGCCCTGAGCGGCGAGAAATAGAAGGCCCAGGGCTGCGACACGGTGGTGAGCCAGGCGCAGACGGCGAACGACACCACGCCGGCGAGGCCGATCACCAGGATCGCAGTGCGCTTGCCCGGGCGCAGCCATGCCGCCAGCAGAAGCAGCACCGGCCATACGAGATAGAACTGCTCCTCGACCGAGAGCGACCAGAAATGGATGAAGGGGTTGTTCGCCGCATCGGGGGCGAAATAGTCGAACGACCAGCGGATCAGCCAGAAATTGATCGCATAGGCCGAGGCGTACATGGCGCCTTTCGAATAGAGCGACTGTTCGTCCGGCGACAGGATGAAGTAGCCCGCGACCAGCGTGGCGAAGATGACGAACAGCGAGGCCGGCAACAGGCGCCGGGCGCGCCTTGCGTAGAACCGCCACAGGTCCAGCCTGCCATCCTCGGCAATCTCCCGCAGCAGCTGGCCGGTGATCAGATAGCCGGAGATGACGAAGAAGATGTCGACGCCGGTGAAGCCGCCCGGCAGGTCCGACAGACCGAAATGGAACGCGACGACGCCTGATACCGCCAGCGCGCGTAAGCCCTCGATATCCGGCCGGAACGATGGCGACACGGCGATACCTCGCGTAGAGTCGTTGAAAAAAGCTACCCGTTTCGAAGACTCAACGCGATGCGCCGATATGCACTGCAAAAAATCTAAGGCAGCGCAACATAAGCAAAAAATCTAACGCAGTGCAACATAATCAAAAAATCTAACGCAGTGCAATATAAGTGGAAGTCGCGGACTGCAGCCGCGATGTGCACGTCGGCGTGCACGTCAGGAAGCGCAGCGCCAGCGCCAGCCTGAACCCACGCGACGGCCGATTTTTGACACAGGAGGTGATTGGCCCGGCGAGCGGGCCTGCGCACCGATCTCAGGCTTTAGAGGAACCCGCCGCCCGCGCGCCGGGCTCCCCCTAAGTCGTCACCATCACGCATGCGCTGGCGGATGACGACGGTGGTCCCAGACTGCCCAGACCGACGCCGCGACCACCAGCACGCCGAGAACCACATGGGTTCCCATCGCGTTGACGTTCGCCGCGAAGCCAAGCAGCCAGGGCGAAACGATCAGCCATAGCCCGACAACAAGGTTCGCCCACTCTTCCCATTCGGCGATACCGAAAGCGTGGCGACGCCAGAGGCGCCGGACGACGAAGACCTGCCTGAGCGGGCAGTCGCCTCCCGCCTTACTTCACGGCTGTGGTCACCGTGTTGAGAACAGCGCGCGCTCGACCGGCGGCTCCAGCGTTTGCGCAAAGGGCGTCGCCATGTGGTGGCGATCGCGGTAGGCCAGCTTGCCGTCGATGAAGACATGGCAGGTCTTGGCGTCGCAGAACCGGTCGGTCATGTCGATGTAGGTCGCGTTGGGGACGGCGCGCACGATGTCGCGCTCCACCGCGGCCATGGCGTCGTTGGCGGCGTCGGTTCGCGGCGCGTCACATACCGATGGCGTCTGTCCACGCCACAGCGCGCGGGCCACGCAGGTGTCGACAAACATGCTGTTGAACGGCACATCGCGGATGAAGGCGACTTTCAGCCCGGCCTGGCTGAACGCCTCCAGCGTTGCGCGAAGGCCGGCCTGCCAGTCCTGATTCAGGCTGTCGGATTGCTGCGCATCGGGCGAAAGTTTGCGCGAACTGGTCAGCGCTATCTCCGATATCACCACCAGGCTCGGGCGCAGGGCGATGATCTCCTTGATCGATTGCTCGCGCCATTGATCGCACTCGGCGTAGTCGCGCTTCAGCTTCGAGCTCCAGACCGTCAGCCGCGAGGCCCGGCAGGCGGCTTTGAGCCAGGTGACGACCTTGTAGTCGTTCTTCTTCGCTGCCTCGATCAGCGGCGTCGACCAGTGGTCGGCATGCGAATCGCCGAACAGCGCGATCGAGCGCTCGGCATTCTTGGCGCCGAACACGCAGGGCTTCGGCGTCACGGTCTCGTAGTCGAGAACGCAACCCACCTTGGCGCGCGCGGTGGAGGGCTGCGCGGCAGTTTCGGCAATGATGCGTTGTGAGGGGTCGAGGTCGTCCACGGCAAGGCGCGCATTGGCGTAGGTCGCCATGACGCCGGCGCCGGTCAGCATTGCGGCGGGGATAAGCGCGCGCGCCGCGCTCGCCATCAGCCAGCCGTTGCGACGGATCGGGTTTTCGATGAAATGATAGGTGAAGATCGACAGCGCCAGCGTCAATGCCGCGCAGGCAAGCCGCCCGGGCCAGGAGAGGTCGGGCACCATCATCGTTGCATAGACGATGACCGGCCAGTGCCAGAGATACAGCGAGTAGGAAAGTTTCCCCACCCATTGCAAAGGCGGCAGCGCCAGCATGGCGCTCGGCCCTCTTTGGACATTGCCGGAGCCGCTGAGCAAAAGGAGCACGGTGCCGGCCACCGGCACGACCGCCGCGACGCCGGGGAAGGGGGTGTCCCGCTCGCTGAAGGTCAGATAGGCGCCGGCGATCAGCGCCAGGCCAAGCCATGCCAGTGCTGCGCCCAGTTGCGGGCGCTCTCGCCAGAATTTTGCCGGCGCCATCGTCGCCAGGCCGCCGGCGGCGAATTCCCAGGCCCTGAGCGGCGAGAAATAGAAGGCCCAGGGCTGCGACACGGTGGTGAGCCAGGCGCAGACGGCGAACGACACCACGCCGGCGAGGCCGATCACCAGGATCGCAGTGCGCTTGCCCGGGCGCAGCCATGCCGCCAGCAGAAGCAGCACCGGCCATACGAGATAGAACTGCTCCTCGACCGAGAGCGACCAGAAATGGATGAAGGGGTTGTTCGCCGCATCGGGGGCGAAATAGTCGAACGACCAGCGGATCAGCCAGAAATTGATCGCATAGGCCGAGGCGTACATGGCGCCTTTCGAATAGAGCGACTGTTCGTCCGGCGACAGGATGAAGTAGCCCGCGACCAGCGTGGCGAAGATGACGAACAGCGAGGCCGGCAGCAGGCGCCGGGCGCGCCTTGCATAGAACCGCCACAGGTCCAGCCTGCCGTCCTCGGCGATTTCCCGCAGCAACTGGCCGGTGATCAGATAGCCGGAAATGACGAAGAAGATGTCGACGCCGGTGAAGCCGCCCGGCAGGTCCGACAGACCGAAATGGAACGCGACGACGCCCGACACCGCCAGCGCACGCAGCCCTTCGATATCAGGCCGAAACGATGCTGACACGGCGAAAACCTCACATAGGTCGTTGAAAAAGCCCCGTTGCGAAGACTCGACGCAATGCATTGATATTGCAATGCAACAAATCTAACGCAATGCAACATAAGCGGAAGTTCGCTGAGTGTAGCGGGGTGCTCGTCGGCGTCTATACCAGGAAGCGCCGCGGCGGCGCTGCCATCTGCACCCGCCGGGCGGTTGGTTTTTGAGCACAAGGATATGACTGGCCCGGCTAGCGGGCCTGCGTACCGATCTCAGGCTTAGGAAGAGCCCGCCGCTCGCGCGCCGGGCTCCTCCCCTTGGTCGTCACCGATCACGCATGCGCTGGCGGATGATGACGGGAGTCCCAGACCGCCCAGGCCGATGCCGCAACCACCAGCACGCCGAGGACCACATGGGTTCCCATCGCGTTGACGTTTGCCGCGAAGCCAAGCAGCCAGGGCGAGACGACCAGCCAGAGCCCGACGACAAGGTTCACCCACTCTTCCCATTCGGCGAATACCGAAAGCGCCGCGAGAGCCAGGGCGCCGAGCACGACTGCGGCAATCCAGGCGTTCCACGCAGGAGCGGTTTCAGCAACGAAGCCGATGACCCAGGGTGAGATGAACAGACATGCCGCAAGGATCAGGTTGATCCAGTCCTGGGCTTTCTTTCCTTCCATCAGACCGTTTGCCATGACAACCTCCACAGGTGAAGTTTGACCAAAGCACTACGTCGCGTGCAGCGCACGCTTAGTCATTGATATATCGCACTTTCGACGGCTTTCAAGGAGTGGCTCCGCCGGCCGGTTAGCCAGGCTCCGTCAGTGCCGTCATCCGTCTGCTCAACTTAGAGGCGCTGCGCCGGTTCCGGAGGCCGCAAGGCCAGGGATCACGGGTCAAGACTCCACGCGATCACGCCTTTTTCAGGAACTCGGTCTTCAGCACCAGGCCCTTCACCTGCTTGGTGTTGCACTCGATCTCGCCGGGATGGCCGGTGAGGCGAATATTCTTCACCAGCGTGCCGCGCTTGATCGTCTCCGAGGTGCCCTTGACCTTCAAATCCTTGATCAGGGTCACGGAATCGCCCTCGTTCAGCTGGGTGCCGTTGCTGTCTCTTACGATCGCGTCTGCCATATCGGGGTCTTTCATCGGAGCCGGACAACCGACTATCCGGCGGATGGCGGCAAGGTCAAGCGATGGCACGCGGCAAACCGTGCCATCGCTTGCTCGTGAACCGGACAGGGCACCCGCGTTGCTCATCTCAGGTGCTTCGGCTATTGACCGGCAGCCAATGCCGGCACAGTTCCAAACGGAGCCCGACCATGACAGAGAAGACCATCCTCAAATTCGGCGCGGTCGAAAACGCCGAGGCGGGCGATCTCGCAGGCTGGGTCGTGGTCGACGGCAACCCGACCATGAAGACCGCCGTCCAGCACACCACAGCGGACGGCAAGGTTATGTCGGGAACCTGGCAGGCCACCCCCGGTACCTACCACGCAACCTACAGCGACTATGAATTCGTGCACATGATCGCTGGGCGCATCGTCATCACGCCCGATGGCGGCGCGCCCGTCGAAGTCGGCCCCGGCGACGCCTTCGTGGTTGAAGCCGATTTCAAGGGAACGTGGAAAATCATCGAGCCGGTGACGAAGCATTTCGTCGTCAGGGTCGGCTGAGGCCGGAGGCGAACGGAACAATCCTATCACCGCCTGGCGCGCCGCCAAGTCTGTTGATCCCGAGGCCTGTCGATCGGGCTTGTCGATCCCCCGGGCCCGCCGATCCCGGGTACCGCAAGCGCGGTGCGGTCGAAATAAAAAGATGGAGCCCCGCCACTAGGGATGGATAGACTCTAGAAATCGAAATAGATCGCCGGCGGATACGGACTGGACACATTCTTGTCGGCCGGCGCTGCCATCGCACCGGGCGACGCGGTGATCCCGCCGGTGGACTTGTTGTCGAGCTGCGGCCGGCTTTTCTCGGCTGTGGCCGCTTTCGCATCGGTGGCAACGACTTTCGTTTTAGCCTCCACGGTTTGCGAAAGGGCGAGCACGGCGAGAAGTGCAGACAGAGCAAGTTTCATGACGGCGTCCCTCAATGGTTAACGTAAGGTTAGCCCCAGCCGCCGGCCTGAACACGGCCGCTGCGCGGAAAGGCGTGGAATTCTGCGGAATTCCTGGAATATGGCTTGTGGAAAAGCGCGGCTGCAACGAACCGGCGCGAGTCAGGCTTACAGTCGCATCAAGGCAGCAGGGTGCGCCATGTCGCGCAGCGTTTGACGGTCACTCCGTGGTGACCGTCGTCCGCGCATGAAGGCAGCAGCTATTCGCCCGCTTCGTAGCGGCCAGCGCTGGTGTGAAGATCAATCCCTGAAGCCGGTCGAGTCGAGCAGGGCGACCTGCTTGCCGTCGATGTAAAAGCGTATCACGTGCGCGCTGCCGTCGACTTCGATGCGCGTCGGCTCGATGGCCGGCGAGGCAGGAGCCGCCTTGCCATATGTCGCTGCCGCGCGCGAGCCGGCAGCGGCACGCGATGGTCCATCCGGCCCGAAGGTCAGCAGCAGCAGTGCAGCGGATCCAGCCGCAACCGCGGTGAAAGGGATTTTGGGGGAGGCAATCCAGGACATCGAATTATTCCTTCCTTGTTGAGGCGGCATCTACGCTGGTTTGTGCCGGTGCCGAGAGCTCGGCTTCGCCGTCGTTCAAATGACTGAGGAAGGGTGTCGGTATTCAACCCTAGATAGCGTGAGTTTCATAACTTGCCCTTGCCCTGCGCGACCTTAGCGCCGCCCGGCGGGGCGAAAAGGGCAGCCGCGTGGAGCGGCGTGGAATTCTGCGGATTTCCTGGAATATAGACTTTAGGAGAGGTCCAGCCCGCAATGAATGCGGTGGGAGCAATTGCTGGCACATGCTATGCCTTGCGGTGGCATAAAGGGGCAGGTGGGGGATGGCACAGCATATCGCGCAGAAGTTACGGTTGACTGCAGCCTTGCTGGGAACCGTCGCCCGCAAGGATTTGGCGGCGGCGTTCCGGGGCGTCAACCCGAAGACGGCGTTCGATCTCGGCCGTGCCGACAAATGGCTGCAGGGCCGCGCCCAGCCACGCGAACTCAGCGTCTACGACGACTGGTCGAAGCTTCTCAAGCTGGAGCAGCCCGGCGCCTGGATCGCCGAGAGCGACCTGTCAGGCTTTACGGCGGCGATCTGCGCCCGCCACGGCATCGAGAGGGCCGAACTGGAACGCCGCGCCGGTGCGCATTTCGAGACGGCGTCCGGACACGAGGAGCGAAGCCTTGGATTGGCCGTTGCCGGAACCTACGCATGTTATTCGCGCGCCTTGTCGCCCTACTATCGCGGCCAGTTGATCAGGGGCAGCCTGTCGATAGAGGCCGGGCCGGGGGCGCACGGCCTGACTGCCGCCTATCGCGAGGCATTGCCGACCGGGCAGCTGCTGCTCGGCGGGCTGATGACGCCGGCAAAACGCGGCCTTTATGCGCATCTGAAAGAAACCAACGGCGAAGCCCACTTCTTCCTATGCCTGTTTCCGCACTCGCGGCCGGGAAGCGTGCTTGGCGGCTATCTGTGCGGCACCACCATCATCGGCCCGGAGCCGCAGCCGTCCCTGACCAGGATCCTGATGATCCGCTTGCGCAATCCGGCGCCCAAGACATGGGGCGGATATCTGCCGTCCGACGGGTCGATCGCTAGGGATTTGGCATCGCTTGGCCTGTCAGTCGAGCACACGGAGGCGGTTGACCGGCAGCTGGCGCAATTCCTCGCCGGAGACAGCGACGGCGGCGCCAACCAGATCCCGCCGGCCGAATTCCGGTCCATTCTCGACGTGTTCGACCGTCATTGGCTGCGTCATTCCGGCTAAGTCTGACCACAGCAACAGTGAGCCGCCGTTCCGATCTTGCGGCGCGCGGGCCGGACAAAGAGGGAATACCTCCCTGCGGTCGGGCTCCGGCACAAAGGTGCGGACGTTGCGCGCCGGCTCAATATGCCTGATCATGGTGATTGGCAGGGTGGAGGCACCAAGTGGCGGCCAATCGTCGAAACGGCATGCACCCGTCGGAGTCCGGGCTGGTGGGCATTGTTTCCGGTGCCAGGGTCCTCCCGCGCATGTCATTGCCGACCGTCGCGACCGTCGTGGCTACGGTTGCCGCCCTGTATTTCGGGCGCGAGGTATTCCTGCCGATCGCAATCGCTCTGCTGCTTACCTTTGCGCTTGCACCCATGGTTTCCGTACTCAAGCGAATCGGCATTCCCCGTCTTCCGGCCGTCATCGCCACTGTGCTGGGCGCATTCACGGTCCTTGCGCTGTTCTCCTTCATTGTCGCCACGCAGGTCAGCGAACTGGCGCAGAACATCCCGCTTTACCAGTCGAATATCCTGACCAAGGTCCGATCCCTGAAGGAAACCGGCATCGGCGGAGGCATCATCGCCAGGCTGAGCGGGGTGATCGAAAGCGTTGGCCAGGAACTCGACAGGCAGGAAACCTCACCGCCCGCCGCAGATGAGCCAGAGCGCGAGCCGGTGCCTGTCGAGATCATCGCGCGCGAAAGGCCGCTCCAGGTTCTCCAGAACCTGATCCGGCCGCTGATCAGCCCGCTGGCATCGGCCGGCCTGATCATCATCGTCGTCATATTCATGCTGCTCGAGCGCGAGGACCTGCGCGATCGTTTCATACGCCTCGTCGGCTACGGCGATCTTCATCGGACCACCGAGGCGCTCCAGGAAGCGGGCAAGCGGGTCGGCCGATATCTGCTCATGCAATTGGTGGTGAACATCGTCTACGCCGTGCCGATTGCATTCGGGCTTTGGGTTCTCGGCATACCCAATGCACTGCTGTGGGGATTGCTGGCGTTGGCGCTGCGCTTTGTTCCCTATATCGGCCCGATCATTGGTGCACTGCTGCCTCTGTTCCTGGCGCTTGCCGTGGCTCCCGGCTGGTCGCTCGTGCTGTGGACCGCCGGGCTGTTCGTGGTCATGGAAATGATCACCGGCAACGTCGTCGAACCTTGGCTCTACGGCTCGCGCACCGGGCTCTCACCATTGGCCATCATTGTCGCGGCGATCTTCTGGACCTGGCTCTGGGGCCCGCTGGGCCTGGTTCTGTCGACGCCGCTCACGGTCTGTCTCGTCGTGCTCGGCAGGCACGTGCCGCAGTTCGAATTCCTCGACGTCCTGTTCGGCAACGAACCCGTGCTCGAGCTACATGCCCGACTCTACCAGCGGCTGCTGGCCGGCGATCCGGAAGAAGCCACTGATCACGCCGAGGAGATCCTGGAGGAAAAATATCTGTTCGAATTCTATGACAAGGTCGCCATTCCCGCACTTCTGCTCGGCGAACAGGATCGGGTGCGGGGTGTCATGGGCGATGAGCAAAGACGGCAGGTGGCGGCCAGTGCGCAGACGCTGGTGGCGAACCTCGACGACAGCGCACGGGAGGAAGCGGAGGAGGACGATGACCCGGCTGCGGCCGAGCCTGCCACAGCGGACGAGGAAAAGCAGGCTCAAGCGGAGGGCGAGGACGACACCGAACTGCCGGATGGCACGGACATGTCGGTGCTTTGTGCCGGCGGCCGCGGGGAACTTGACGATGCCGCCGCCGCCATGCTGGCGCAGGTGCTCGAAATCCAGGGCGCGACGGTCTCGAAGGCGAGCTTTGCCGACATGGAACCGGCGAGCATTCGCCGGCTCAAGTTCGATGCTGTCGACACCGTGGTGGTCGGATTCCTTAACCGCGACTCCGTCAAGCACGCCCGTTTCCTGGTTCGTCGGCTGAAACGTGCCAAGTCGGCGCTGCGGGTAGGCATCGTGTTTTGGTCGGAGGACGGCGACGACAAAGAGGCAGCCGTCAAATTGGCCAATGACATCAACGCCGATTTTGTCGCGTATGGCATGGTCGAAGCCGTTCTGGGGGCGTTGTCGAGCGATCCGCCGGTTGCGCTGAAGGTCGCTGCCAAGCGCCGCATGCGCCGTCGGCCGCGCCCTGCCGAGAAGGCGCCGCTTGCAGCTGCAAAATGAGACCGTAGCTCGTTCTCACGTCCAGAAGTAACGCACCGTGTGAAAGAACACCGGAGCGGCGAAGACCAGGCTGTCGGCGCGGTCCATCATGCCGCCATGGCCCTCGATCAGATGGCCCCAGTCCTTCACCCCCTGGTCGCGCTTGATGGCGGAGGCGACCAGCCCGCCCAGAAAGTTGCGCCGCCTCGGTGGCCTGACCTTATTCAGCCACCTTCGCCACGATGCAATCTAGCGAAGGAAGTGGCGTCAAACCGTCCCTAGTCCTTTCTCTTGGCTCGGCGGTTCCGTCCCCTTCAGCAGCACATTTATAGGTCGCTTCAATCACCAAGCCCCGAATTCTCGCGTCAGGAAGCGTGGAGTAGTCGAAGTATCCCTCTCTCGTTGGAAGCCCTTGCAAGTAATCAAGTGCCGCATGGACGCATCGATCAAGCGTTTCCGTGCCATTTTCGCGGAAGTTGAGCTCGTTTATCAAAATGACACCTACAGATGTCCAAGTGTCTCTGCTTGTAAACTTATACGCCGTACATCCGTCCAAACTGGGCTCCGCCTTTGCAACGAAATCTTTGTACCATGGCAGCAGGCGCGAACTGGTTAAGGCCGACGCTACGTCCTTTTGCCAGTTCGCGCCGTCGGCAGCGATTATGGAAATCTGGGCCGTGCCAATGGCCGGGAGAAGACCATTCAGATCGCCTCTGAGAGCTTTGTATCGCTCGATCGAGCTGCGTACGTTCAGACGATTGGCTACAATTTCGTAAGGCCGATGCCATGACGGCCAAACATGAATTTTCCTATCATGCGGCAGCGACCGCAAATAGTTAACGGCGGCGTCTTTGGTGGCCTGCGCTTGAACAACTTCTTTTTCAGTTGGCCAAGCATGATTGCTCAATAGCATCACCGACAGCGACGCGTATAACCATATCTGGAGCGCCTTATAGGTCATCATCCCCACCCGCCAAGGAAAGTGCCAGAACTCTCTGGCTGGAGGAGGCTTAACAGACCTCAGAGCGAAACGGCCAGTCAGTTTGCTGAATTAGGTCGATGCATTAATGACTTGGGGGTGCCGGCCCTTGCAGCTGGAGCGCCCTCACACCGTCCAGAAATAGCGCACCGTGTGGAAGAACACCGGAGCGGCGAAGACCAGGCTGTCGGCGCGGTCCATCATGCCGCCATGGCCCTCGATCAGATGGCCCCAGTCCTTCACCCCCTGGTCGCGCTTGATGGCGGAGGCGACCAGCCCGCCGAGGAATCCCATCAGGCAGGCGATAAAGGCGACGCCCGCCGCCTGGAGCGGCGAAAACGGCGTCAGGAACGACAGCAGCGCGCCAAGCAGGCTCGACGTCGCCAGCCCGCCGACCAGCCCTTCCCAGGTCTTCGACGGCGAAACCTTCGGCGAGATCAGGTGCCTGCCGAACAGCTTGCCGAAGATGTATTGCAGCACGTCGCTGCCTTGCACGGTGATGATCAGGAAAGCGATCAGCAACAAATTGCGGCCTTCAAAGCCGGGAACGTCGAGCGTCAGCAGCGCCGGCACGTGACTGACACAGTAGACCGAGATCATGACGGCCCATTGCTGCGCCGAGATGCGCTCGAGAAAGCGCTCGGTGTCGCCGTGAAGCGCGGTGATCGCCGGCATCAGCAGGAAGCAGTAGACCGGGATGAAGATGGTGAAGAGGCCGTACCAGGCGGTCCACACCAGCCAGTACTGGAACGGGATGACGATGCCGAACATGCCGAGCAGCACCCAATGGTCGCTGCGGCGGCTGTGCGTCAGCGTCACGAATTCGCGCAAGGCGGCAAACGAGATCAGCGCGAACAGGATGGTCATGCCGGAGCGGCCGAAGAAGAAGGCGACGGTGATCGCCAGCACCATCACCCACCAGGCGTTGATGCGCTGGTTGAGGTTGACCAGCGTCGAAGACAGCGGCTTCGGCGCGCGCCACGACAGGATGCCGGCAACCAGGCTTGCCGTGGTCAGCACCGCAGCGAGGCCGATAACCAGAATGAGGGTTTCGTGCATTGGCATGTTGAACTAGTCGTCCTTCAGAGCATCGTGCCGGATATCGGATCCGGCACGATGCTCTAAGCTCTTTTGGTCGCATGATGTTTTCCGGAAAACCGGATTCCACTTTTCCGCATCATGCGTTGGCGGGCGGGGGTTCAGCGCAAGCAGCGTTTGGCGGGCGCGGTCGAGAAAGGCGCGGCGTTCCTCATCCGGCGCAATGGCGATCGGCGCGCCGAAGACCACGCGGCAAAGCAGCGGCACCGGCACGAACTGGCCCTTGGGCAGCACCCGCGACATGTTCTCGATCCAGCACGGGATGAGTTCGACATCGGGCCGCGCCATCGACAGATTGTAGAGGCCGGAGCGGAACGGCAGCAGCGGCTCGTCGGTCATATTGCGGGTGCCTTCGGGAAAGATGATCAGCGAATGGCCCTCATCGAGCACCGACAGCATGATCGAGATCGGATTCTGCGCCTCTTCCGTCCACTGCCGCTGGATCAGCACGGAGGACAGCATGTCCTGCGCGATGAACCGGCGCAGCCGCGATTTTCCCCAATAGTCGGCGGCAGCGACGGCATGGGTGCGGGCGCGCTGCTTCTCGCTGAGGCAGGCCGACAGCAGGATGAAGTCGCCGTGGCTGGCATGATTGGCGAAGTAGATGCGCTGCCGGTCCGACGGCTGGCTGCCGTTCCAGATCGGCCGCACGCCGGTCACCGCCCAGGCCAGCGCCGACAGGCCGACCGAGGTCACGGTCTGCAGCAGGGTGAAGGTCCTTGTGCCTAGCTTGCTCATCGTCCGGCTCAGAAGGACAAGGCGACAGCGGATGCCGTCATAAACAGGCCGAGCGCGATGCGCTGCTTCATCAGCAGGCGCTGCGTGCCCGCGATGCGCCGGTCGAGCGAGCGGATGCCGGCAGCGGCCGGTTTGACGCGCATGCGCGCCAGCACGTCGTCGACCGAGGCTCCGCCGGCGGCCTCGCTGATGTGGCTCGCCATCAGCCAGAACAGCAGTGCGTCGAAGGTAAGCAGGGCCGAGAGGGCGAGGGTGACCACGCCGCTCGCTGCCGCGACCAGCCAGGCCGCCGCCGCCAGCATCGTCGCCTGCGGCTGCGCTGCCACGGCAATGACCGGCGCGGCCGTCAATGCGGCCAGCACCAAAAGCAGCGGCCACACCGCCTGCGTCATCAGCCCGGCGGCGAAAGCTTCGGCCTTGTCTCGATGGGCACTCATGCCGGCTCATCCACCGCGATCCGAAGATGCACCGGCCGGCCCGATGCCGCGAGCCGCTTGTGCGCCTGCGCCGGCGTTGGCGAGCGGCCGGTGGCAACCAGCCATTCGGCGACGACGCCGGCGCTGCGCTGGAAGCCGAGCGCGCAGCAGACCAGCACCGTGCCGTGGCCGCGGGCCGCCTCGATCGCCGCCACCGCTTGCGCTTGCGCCTCTGGCGGTGGCGGCAAAAGGTCGACCATGGCGATAGCAGTCCAGCGGCTGGTGACGCCGCGCGGCCGTTCCAGCTCGCCGGCAAGGTCGATCACCGTGCCGAAGGCGTCGGCCTCGGCGGCGGTGGGAAAGCGGCCGAGGAAGACGCCGTCGGCAATGGCGACATGCGGCGGCAGCTTGCGCGTCCATGCCCATCTATTGATCCTGGCGCCAAGCCGGTAGGGCAGCAGCAAGACACGGCTGGCCAGGGAGACGCTGCCGTCGGCCGTCTTCTGGAACACTCTGGCGCCGGCCCCGGCATAGGCGAAGGCGACGATGGCCAGCGCCAGCGCCGGCCACAGCAGGATCAGCCACAGCGCCGAGACGAAGGCGCCGGCAACGGCGCCGGCCAGCACAAGGGCTGTGCCAAGCGCGTAGAACCGAGCCAGCCGCCTGGCCCTGGCGTCGGCGGTTAGCTGAAAGCCGGCGAACGGCAATTCGCCATCGCGCGGAAACAGCCACAGGGCGAAGAAGCCGAGCAAAGCGCCGGTCGGGATGTCGATGACATGGTGCTGCCACGTCGTCAGCACCGAGGCGCCGATCAGCAAACACCAGGCATGCCAGACGGTGGCCATGCCTTTGAGCCGACCGCGCCAATGATCCCAGATGATGATCAGCAGCGCGATGTGCAGCGATGGCGCCTGGTTGAACGGCTTGTCGAAGCCGCCGAGCACCGCAAACATGAAGCCTGGCAGGCCTGATGTCTGCGGCCGCACGAAGGTCGCCGTCAGCGGGAACAGGATGAAGCAGGCGACGGCGACGATTTGCGCCGTGAGATAGCGGCCGGCAAGACGGTCGACGCCGCGCTTGGTATCGTTGAGCAGCAGCGACAGGCCGTAGAACAGGTTGATCGACCAATAGGGCACGATCGTCCAGGCGATGAACGGGATGCCGCGCTCCCAGGCAAAGACGATGCTGCCGACATCGTCGCGCTGCGACGCCAGCCAGTTGGCGAAGCCGTAGGTCGCGTAGAAGAACGGTGCCAAAAACCCCACCCACAGCGCCGCCCGCAGCACGATGCCGGCGTACGGCTCGCGCGCGGAGCCAGAAGGGGCAGGGGCATCGGCAGGGCCAAGGGCAGGCAAGACCATGCTCAGGCGCGCCGCGCGACCGAGACGGTGAAGATGCCCCACTGGTCGATGCGCTGGTCGAGCTTCTCGAAGCCGGCCGCCGCCACCAGCTGGTCCATCTCGCCTTGGGTGCGCCGGCGCATCACCCAGGCCTGGCCGCCGCGATGCGAGGTCAGGCTGCGCGCGATCATTTCGAGCTGCGGATGCCAGGGCTGGTTGGTGTAGAGAAGCAGCCCGCCCGGCTGCATCGCCTTGGCCAGCCCGCCGAGCGAGCGGGCGATCATGGCGTTGTCGGCAAACAATTCGTAAAGCCCGGAGACGATGGCGAGGTCCGGCGCCGGCTCCAGCCCGGCAAGCATTTGGGCGTCGAAGGCGTCGGCCTGATGGAACGAGATGCTGGTCGGCAGGTGCCGCTCGGCGATCAGCTTGCAGCCGAGTGAAACGTTGAGCTCGGAGAAATCCTGCAGCCGCACGCTGGCCGGCGGCTCAGTGCATTTGGCGACGGCGTCGAGCACGTAGCGGCCGTGGCCGGCGGCGATATCGACGATATGGACCGGTCGGCCGGCGGTCTTCAGCGTCTCAGCGGCGCCGCCGATCAGCTCTTCCAGGTGCAGCTTGCGCTGGCGGATGCCGCGCCAGCCAATGGCGTCGAGAAAGGTGCGGTCGATCATGCGGCCGAGCGGACCGGTGCCCCGCGCCTGGTTCTCGTAGACATAGTCGAGCGTCGAGCCGGAATCGAAGCCGGTGGCAATCCCCGTCTTCATGCCTGACGACAGCCACGCGCCCATGCGGATCGAGGCGCGGCTCATTGCCCAGTACAGGCCTTTCGGTGACAGCGGGGCGAGCGGCGAGGCCAGCCGGTCGGCCTCGTCGCGTGTGTAGCCGGCGCGGTCGGCCGTGGTCAGGTCGAGCGGCTTCTCCGGCGTCGCGAACTGTCTTTCGAGGAACGGCTTGATCAGGTCGAGTGCCTTGCGGCGGTCGCGTTCGCCGAGCGTGTCGTGGAAGAAGCCGGGCAGCACATGCCGCTCCTTGGCCGGGCTGGCGAGATTGACGAAGAACTCGTGCTGCGGTCCATGCCGCACCACCCAGTCGCTGCCGGAGATCAGCAATTGCGTCGGCACGGTGATGGCGCGGGCGTCGGCGACGATACGCGCGGCGTGGTCGTAGAGCTCGACGAGGATGTTGGAGGCGATCGGCCGCGTGATCAGCGGATCGGCCTCGAAGGAGGCGATGCGCTCGGGGTCATGCGTCAGGAACTTGGCCTTGACGTAGGAATTGACGAAGAAGCGGCCCTTGATCTTCTGCCACAGCGCAATGCCTTGCTTGGCGAAGGGCACGTAGAGCTTGACCGAGAAGGCCGGCGAGGCCAGCACCAGCGCGCGGATGTCGGGCGCATAATCATGCACCCAGGCGGCGGCGAGCACGGCGCCGAAGGATTGCGCGATCAATGCGATGTCGCGTTGGCCGAACCCGTCTCTGCCGATCTCGCGCACGAAACAATCGATGTCGCGCACAAGTGCTGCAAAGGACGGCGCATAGCCGCGCTCGCCGGCCGAGCGGCCATTGCCGCGCGCGTCCCAGGCGTAGAAGGCATGGCCGGGCATGTCGAGTTCATCGACAAGATGCGCCACGCGGCCGCCATGCTCGTGGCCACGGTGGAACAGCAGGACCGCGCTTTTGCCGTGTTCGGTTAATGCCGGCCAATAGCGATAGAAGATCTCGGTGCCGTCATGCGTGCGGAAGGTGCGCTCCTGCGCCACCCGCTGCTCACTTGCGGAAGCGGCAATCGTTGGTTCATGAAGCATGTTGTTCCCCTGGCGACCGGAATTTCAGTCACCGCTCCCGTTAAGCCCGCTGCGTATCCGGTTGATGGCGGTCACCAGCGAGAGTGTAGCCAAGGCCGGAAACACAAACGGCGTGATCGCGTCCACCCACAGGCCGCAGGCGATGAGAAAGGCGATGATACCGAGCGCCAGCGCCCGGTCGCTCTTGCCGAACGGCCCGGCATAATTGCGCCCCGTGCCCGCCGCGATGCCGAGCACGCCGGCGAATTCCACAAGCACTGCTGTGACGGCAAAGGCGACGACGCCCCAGGCAGGGAAGAGAGCGGCAAAGGCCAGGATCAGCGCCAGGTCGGAAACGACGTCGCAGAGTTCGTTAAGATACATGCCGAGCTTGGAGGCCTGGCCATGTTCTCGCGCAAGCATCCCGTCGATGGCGTTCAGCGCCATGCGCGCAAACAGCACCACCGGCATCAGCAGGAAGACCGCGCGATGGCCGGCAAGGGCCGCGACCACAACGCCGGTGGCAACCGACAGGGCGGCAGCCAGCAGCGTGATCTGGTTGGCGGTGACGCCGGCCCCGGCCAGCCGGTCGGCGAGCGGCCGCAGCTTCGCCTGAAAGGCCGGTTTGAGCGCATAGAGCGTCGGCATGTGCGAACCCCCCGGCCGCGGTGCAACTAACGTCGGCGAGCATGGTCAATTGGCGCGCAAGACGCAAGGGCGGCGAGCATGACCAAGCTGTTGACGGCGGGCTCGATATTCTAGTGGGAGTGAAGGGAGTACCGTGGAGTAGTATCGGATAGCAGAGGACACTCGAGCGAATCCTAGGCCATCGATAGCAGTCGATAGATTCTAGGCGACCTGCAGATCTGCCGCTCTGTCGGGCGTCTCCCCGCTTTTCGAACGGCGCCCATACGCCGTCAGGCCCACCCCAACCTTCGCGACTTTGTGGCCTTCAAATATTCGGTCGCGCGCTGCTCGAAGAAGTTAGCGCGCGCGACCAGTTCTCGGCGTCGATCACACGGTCATAGATCGATTACTGCTCCTTCTTGAACAAATCCTGGAAGATCAGCTGGCCCCAAGTGCGGCCGCGTGCGTGCACCAGCGCGCCACCCTCGTTGAGCTTTCCCAGCTTGACGGGTGCGAACCCGAGTTGTTTGGCCAAAGCCGCCACGGGAGCGGCCGCGTCCTCGTCGTCGCTCGACAGAAAGACGACCCGGTGGCCGCCCTCGACGATCGGATCGGCAGCCAGGGTGGCCGCAATCAGGTGATTGAACCCTTTGACGAGCTTGGCGCCGGTGAACGCCTTCGCGACGAAGGCGGAGGACGGGAGACCGTCCAGCTCTTCAGGGACTGGAAACACGTTCGTCGCGTCGATGACTGTCTTGCCTTCCCAGCTCGGCAGAGCCTTCGCAACCTCGCGGTGTTCCCAGAACGGGATTGCCAAGATGATCGTGTCGGCCTCGACTGCATTCTGCAGAGACTTGGCGACGACCGTGGGTCCGATCGCCCGAGCCTGTGGCGCCAACGCCTCGGGCGGACGGCGGCTCGCGACGGTCACGTCGATGTTTTTACGGGCGAAGGCGTGGGCGAGGGCCTGGCCTATCTTACCGAATCCTACAATTGCGTAGCTCATAATGCTTCTCCGATCCGTGTTGATATTCATTCCCCGCCTCCAACGGCGCTGGGTTATCCGTTCTGCTGTGTGGCGACCTTTGCGTAGACATCCCGTTGTGAACGACTTCCGCGCGGCCGGGCCGACCGTTCAGCGCGGAAGTCGTTCCACCATGGACATGCTAGTTCCCGCCGATCAGCCACTTGCCGCGATCCGGCGCGATTTCAGATGGCCGAGAAGCCTCCGTCGACAGACAACTCCAGCCCATTCACGAAGCTCGAATCGTCTGAAGCAAGAAACAGCGCGGCCGTCGCAATTTCCTCAGGACGCCCCATCTTTCCCCGCGGGATCAGGGCTTCGAACATCCGCTTCCCCTCCTCGTCGAGAACTTGGTCCTGCATCGGTGTGGCGATCGGCCCCGGGTGCAGCACGTTCACCCGGATATTCCTGCCCTTCAGCTCGTTGAGCCACCCGCGTGCGAATGCGTGCAACGCCGCCTTGCTCGCCGCATACACGCTGTAACCAGGAAAACCTTTCACCGAAGCAACTGATCCGGTCATGAAGATCGATCCGCCATCGTTGAACAGCGGCAACGCCTTTTGCACCGTGAACAGCGTGCCGCGCGTATTCAGGCCGAAGGTCGCATCGAAATGCTGCTCGGTAATCTCGCCCAGTGGGACGGCTTCGCCCGTGCCGGCGCTCGCATACAGGACGTCCATCTTGCCCTTTTCCCGCTTGACTGTATCGAACAGGCGGTCGAGGTCGTCGAGATTAGCCGCGTCGCCGCGCACGCCGGTCACGTCCCGGCCAATCAGCTTGACGGCCTCGTCGAGCGCCTCCCGCCTCCGGCCCGTGATGAAAACGTAGGCGCCTTCTTCAACGAACCGCTTGGCGCTCGCCAGCGCCATGCCGCTCGATCCACCCGTGATGACTGCAACCTTGCCCTCAAGCTTTCCCATGACTTCTCCTTTCGTGGTGTCGGGACAGCATCTGCCTCCGAGGACCTCGAAATGGGTCAGTCGGCGTCAGTTGTTGAGTGCGGAAGCGCGCACATCGGTGGTGCGAAATCGATCCGGCTGGACGACTGACGCCAGCCGCGACGATCGGTGTCCGCCGTTCGGAATGGGGCCTCGTTCGTCGACATAGGCTAGGATAACCGCCCGTACTGCTGTTCGATGTGCTAGATACGGGCTTTGGAAGGCGCGCACCGCGCGGTGCCGGATTGCACCATGATCGACTGGGATGACGTTCGCTACTTTCTTGCCGTCGCGCGCGGAGGCTCAGTGCGGGCCGCCGCCGAGGGCCTCGGGGTGAATCACTCGACCGTGCTGCGACACATCGCTCAGCTCGAGGAACGCCTGGGGGCGCACATGTTCGAAAAGCTGCCTTCGGGCTACCGCCTGACGGCTGTGGGCGAGGAGGTCCTCGAGTTCGCGGAGCAGATGGAGGCGTCGTCGAACCGGCTGGAGACGCGAATCTTCGGGCGCGATCAGGGCGTACGCGGACTCTTGCGGGTGACACTGGCGCCGACCCTCGCGACGCACCTGCTCATGCCCGACTTCGCTGAGTTTGCGCTTCTGCATCCGGACATCGAGATGGAAATTTTGTCGTCCGGCGAGTTGGCAAATCTGACCAACCGAGAGGCCGATGTCGCGATCCGCGTCGTTTACGACCGCAAAACCCTGCCGCTCAATCTTCACGGCCTGAAGGGACCGGAGCTGTTCAGCGGCGTCTACATGTCTCGCGATCGACTAGCCGCGTGGCGTGCGGGTGCGCCTGATCCCATCCGGTGGATCGTCATAAGCTTTCATGGCATCCCGGACTGGGCCCGCGAGGGTGAGGTTCGTACCACGGGGGCTCCGTTCAGGACCACGGACGGCGAGGCGCAGATCGTTGCAGTACGGCAAGGGCTCGGGATGACGACACTGCCGTGCTTCGTCGGAGATGCCGACCCCCTACTGGTAAGGGTGCCGGGCACCGACCTGCACATGCATGGAACGCTCTGGCTTCTCACGCAGGGGGAGACACGCAAGACGAAGCGCGTGCGGCTCTTCACTGAGTTCGTATCCCGGAGGCTCGCCGCGTACGCTCCGCTTCTCGCGGGGCTGTCTGTATCGCGCGACTGATGCGCAGCAGGTCGCCGGCGACGCTTGCCGTAATCCGGTCGGAAGCCGAGCTGCGATCGCTTGAAGCGGCGTCGTTCAATCCGCGAATGTTGCGCCGTATCGCAACCGGCGGGAGGGCCACACTACTGACGGCGACGGACTTCACCATCGCTGACGGTCTTTTTGGCAGGCTGGAGACGCCGCTTTTGCGGAGAACTCCGAGGAAAATAGACCAACCGATATCGATAGTCTTTGAAACCGAGCAAATCGCGGATCGCCGAAATTCTCCTTTGAATTCAAGAGCGAGAATTTCTGACAGATCCGGGATACGGTTCTTCGTCGTCAGCGGAAAAATTTTCCTCGATGGATCAATGCGTTATGATGCTTCAGAACAATCGAGTGGGAGGCGTGGTGCTGATACGCAGGCCGCGTTCAAAACCCGGACGGAAATTCGCCGCGTCGAGCCTTACGTCCGCAATGCGCCGCCAATAGCAGACACGACGGCCTGGTCCGATTGAGAAGCCTTGGCGCGAAATGTCCGCTATCGTCAGCTATGATGTCGTCGCTCTGCGCACGAGTCGGCGAGTTCGCGGTTGAAACGAGAGGAGTCCTCGATGAAGGGTGCGTGTCCGGTCTCGGGGTACCAGGAAGCGGTGCTCGTCGGACATGTCTTGAGGATGTGATCGCCCATTGCCGGGAGCCGAAGCCTCGAGGGATCTTATCTCCAATGAAACCTGCTTGTTGGCCGGGTCCAGAGACTGCAGCATTTCGGCGTAGGAAAGGGCCCGTTCAGGATCGCTGCGCAGCCGCTCGACAAGCGCCTGCAGGATCATCGATCTGGTGCGATCCAATGCGTCGCCGTGGAATGTGCGCCAAGCCTCGAACACCGGGCAGCGCGGCAGTTCCAGATCTTCAAGGAACTGCCCCCGGAACATGGCGGCCAGGGTTACCAGGCGTGAGGTGTCGAGAAAGCGTACCTCGTCCGCCGTCATGTGGGCGACTTGCGGCAAATCGACATCAAGCTTGGCGGTGTCGAAAAGCACGCTCTCTCGATCGGCCTTCAGGCAGCCCTCGTCACCGTTTTGGTTGATGATGTGCCTTAGCTTCGAGAGACTCCATCTCAGCGAAGCTCTTGGATCGTCAGGCACCTCCCAGAACATTCGGCACAAATGATCGCGCCGCTGACGCCGGTTCGCCACCACTAGGTAGGCGAGCAGGGCGCGCGTTTTCTTCGACGGTGGCAGCGCGATCTCCCGGGCGCCCCGCAGGACCACCAATTCGCCGAGCACCTTGATCTTCAGTGGGCCCTTCATTTGGGACGCCGATCGCTTGCAAGCAATTTTACCCGCGATACTGCTCTGTGTAAATTTACTTGATGGTCGGCGCCTACTGCCCGGAACCTTACTATTCGCGAGGCGCTATCGTTTCGGCGCGGTCGCCACGTCTTCAAGGTCGAATTCCGAAGGGTCTCTTTCCAGTTTTCGAATAGCGCGGGCCAGCGCCGGCAGGACGGTTTCGCGCGCGCCCTTCTCAACCTGGGATAGACTCCTGCGTATGGCATCCTTCCAGGCCGGGCCGCGGTCGTAAGCCTCCATGAAAGCATCGGCCAGGTCTTCCGACTGCCGTTGTTCGATCATGGCTTCCATGATGGTTGCAGCCTGCATCTTGTCCTTGCGGCTCTTGGCGGTGCCGTCGCTGTCCGTCCGACGGCGGCTGGCGACGATGAGTTTGTGGATGGCGTACCGTTCGGGCGACGGCACGTTCACCGGCACGCCGGCACCGTGAAGGAGAACGGCCCGGATCGGCTCGTATATCAGGAAATCGAGAAACCGCAGGGGCTGCGCCGACGCGCCACCAAGCGCGGGCATGGATGTTGGACGACCCTCGTAGTCGGCCGAACCGGTGTTCGGAGTCAGGAATTCGACCTTGTATCCGGAGCGGGAAGAATATTGCGTGGTGAAGCGGCCGTCAGCCTGGTGCGGAATCTCCCGGAAAGTCGGGTCGACTTTCCTCAACGTATCGAGCACGGGTGGCATCTTGTCATCGACGGCCGTCGAGATCGAATGAAACTGCGCAAAATCGGCATCTCCCGTGACCATCGACGTACTGGGCAGGCGAACGCCAAGGACGGCTGGATAGCATTGATAGGCGACGGTACCGACCAGGACGCCACGAAGCCTGAAGAAACCGGCTTCGGCGAGCGCCTGGACAATGTCGCCGGTCTTCCTTTCCGGCCGTGGCAGGTAGGCCTCGCGAATGAGTGTCGAAACCAGTTTTCGCCGCTCTTTGATGTCGGCTTTCAGGTCCTTGAAGTTTTCGACCCTCCTGGTGATTTCGGGATCGTCGACGGGGCCGACATATGTGCGTGTTTTGCCGCCGTCAGGGTTCGGCAGGTCGAGATACCAGTAACGGCGGCCTTTCACCTCGGCTGTGACAAAGCGGCCGCCGACGTTGAATTCCGTCGAGAACGAGGCATCCAGCGACCGCTGCGCCAGCTCGGAATAGAGCGTCTGGTATGTATGGGGAATCTGCTGCATATGAGTTGTTACCGTTTTCGCGAAAAGGGTAATAACACAATTTCGTCGCCACCGTCATCATAAATTGTTACCGCTTTCGCGAAAGCGGTAACAATTGCGCTCAAGGCATCCGTGGATGCGGGTCAAATCGCGCGCCAGCAGTTCGTCTCTTCCCAGGCCCCCGGCCCCCACGATTGAATTAAACAGTGCTCTATACTTTACAAGTAAATTAAAACATGTGAAGTTATGTCCACCAAAAGGGTCATCCATGACAACCAGTCGTTTCGCCACACGCCTGAATTCCTTTGCCTCGCGACCACAGGCCGAATGGCCTGATCTTGTCGACAAGCCGTCCATGCTGCAGATGGCGGCGCGTGCGGCGAAGGTTGCGGGGCTGACCGACCTTGACCTCAACTTTCCCGACCATGTCGATGAAAAACCTGCGGAAATGGCGCGAAAACTCGGCGATGTCGGGCTTTCGATCAATGGCTTCGCCATGCGCTACTACTCCAACCCGGCTTTCAAGCTCGGCGCCTTCACCAATCCAGATCCCGCAGTTCGCCGCGAAGCCATCGACCTAACCAAGGCCGGCATTGACGCCGTGCGTGAGGCCGGCGCCAATCTGATGACGCTGTGGCTCGGCCAGGATGGCTTTGACTATGCCTTCCAGGCCGACTACGCGACGCTGTGGCAACACGAGATAGACGGTATTCGTGAAGTGGCGGCGCATGATCCCGACTGCCAGATCAGCCTGGAATACAAGCCCAACGAGCCGCGCTCCTACAGCCTGATGCCCGACGCGGCGACGACATTGCTGGCGATCCGCGAGATCGGACTGCCCAATCTCGGCGTGACGCTTGATTTCGCCCATGTGCTCTACGCCGACGAGCAGCCGGCCTTTGCCGCAGCACTGGTCGCGCGCCACAGCAAGCTCTTGGGCGTCCATCTCAACGACGGCTACGGCAAGCGCGACGACGGCCTGATGGTCGGCGCGGTGCACACGCTGCAGACGATCGAGCTGCTCAGGCAGATCCTCCGCGACGGCTACGCCGGCGCCATCTACTTCGACACGTTTCCCGACATGACCGGGCTCGATCCGGTCCACGAATGCGAAGTCAACATCGCCACAGTCAAACGCATGCTGCGCGTTGTCGATCGGCTGGAAAAGGACAACCGCCTGTCCACCGCCGTCGATCGTCAGGACGCGATCGCATCGCAAGCCATCATTCAGGAAGCCATGCTCGGGCCGGACAGCTGACGCCGGCGCCGTCGCCGTTTTTCAACAAGGGAGGAAAGACCATGAAATTTCTGCTTGCCACCGCTGCCGCTGGCCTGATGGCGCTGTCCATCGGTTCGGCATTTTCCGCGGACCTCGCGCCGCTCAACTCCGACACCGAGCAGGATCGCATCGACTGGTCGCAGCTCGAGGCCAAGTTCGGTGCTTTCCCCAAGCTGCCCGAGGGCACCAAGGCGGGCGCCGTCTCCAAGACGCTGACCAACGAATACTGGCGCTCGCTGGGTGAGGGCTACAAGTCGTTCGGCGACCGCGTCGCCGTTCCGGTCGTCTACCAGGCGGCGCAGAGCGAGGGCGACCAGCTCGGCCAGCTCACCATCGCCGAAGGCCTGGTCACACAAGGCTACAACGTGCTTCTCGTCTCGCCGCAGACCGACTCCAACCTGCAGCCGATCATGGAACAGGCCAAGTCCGCCAACGTGCCGGTGGTCAACGTCAATGACGCGGTCATCCCGCAGGCTGAGCACTATGTCGGCAATGTCCAGCGCGACAATGGCGTGCGCGTCGCCAAATGGTTCATCAAGAACCGGCCGGATGGCGGCAAGGTCGCCATCGTCGAAGGCCAGGCCGGCGTCTATGCCGCCGTCCAGCGCACGGATGGCTTCAAAACCACGATCACCGAGGCCGGGAAGTTCGAGGTCGTCGCCAGCGTGCCCGGCAACTGGGATCGCCAGACATCCTACGACGCGGCCACCAACATCCTGCAGCAGCACCCCGACCTGATCGGCTTCTATGCCAACAATGACGGTATGGCGCTGGGCATCGTCGAGGCGGTCAAGGCCGCCGGCTTGCAGGACAAGGTCGCCGTCTTCGGCACCGACGGCATCTCCGACGCGTATACCTCGATCCGCGCCGGCGAGCTGACCGGCACCGTCGATAGTTTCCCGGTGCTGACCGGCGAGGTGGCGCTGGAATCGGCGCTGCGACTGGTGGCCGGGCAGAAGCTGCCGCGCGTCGTCGCCACGCCGCAGGCGCTGATCACCAAGGACAATGCCGACCGCTATTCCGGCGCCGGCGACGCCGTGCGCAAGGCGCTGCTCGAGGACGCGGCGGCGGGCAACTAAGACGGGGCAACAACCGGGGCTGTTGCACCCCCCCTCATCCGGCCGCTTCGCGGCCACCTTCTCCCCGCTGGGGAGAAGAGCAGGGCGCCGACGCTGGCGATCTCCTCTCCCCTCGGGGAGAGGTCAGCCGAGCGAAGCGGAGGCTGGGTGAGGGGTCTTTGAGAGATCGCTTGGAGAACGAACCAATGTCACCTCGGCTGCAATTCGAGGGCATTTCCAAGGTGTTTCCGGCCGTGCGGGCGCTGAGCGATGTGTCCTTTTCGGTCGGCGTCGGCGAAATCCATGGCCTGCTCGGTGAGAACGGCGCCGGCAAATCGACGCTGCTGCGCATCCTGTCTGGTGTCTACCGGCCGACAGCCGGAAGCGTGCTGATCGACGGCAGGCCGCTGATGCTGAACAATCCGGTCGCCGCGCGCGCCGCGGGCGTTGCCATGATCCATCAGGAATTGCAGCAGGTGCCGCACCTCAGCGTCGCCCAGAACATGTTCCTTGGTCATCCGCTGACGCGCGGCGGCATCTTCGTCGCACGGCGCGAGCAGGAACGCCGCGCTGCGGAAGCCCTTGCCGCCCTCGATCCGACCATCGATCCGGGTGGACCGCTCGGCAGCCTGAAGGTCGCGCAGCGGCAGATCGTCGAGATCGCCCGGGCGCTGCTCGATCGGGCGCGCATCGTGGCGATGGACGAGCCGACATCGAGCCTGACGCCGAGCGAGTTCGAGCGCCTGGCCGAAGTCATTGCCGGACTGGCGCGCGACGGTGTCGCGGTTGTCTATGTCTCGCACAAGCTGGACGAGGTGTTCGGCATCTGCCAACGCGCCACAATCATGCGCGACGGTGTCGTGGTCGGATCCGTCGATCTCGCGCAGATGTCGGAAAAAGCCGTCGTTTCGATGATGGTCGGCCGCGAGCTTGCCCAGGAACAGCACCGCTCGCACGCTTCCAGCGAAGTAAGGCTGAGCGTGCGTGGCCTCGCCTCGGCATCCAAGGTCCATGACGTCTCGTTCGACCTGCATCGCGGCGAGGTGCTGGGCATTGCCGGCCTGGTCGGCTCGGGCCGCACCGAACTGCTGCGGCTGCTGGCCGGCGCCGACCGCGCCTCATCAGGCACGGTCGACATCGACGGCAAGGCGATCAAACTTTCCAATCCGCGCGACGCTATCGCCGCCGGCATCGGCCTGGTGCCGGAGGAGCGCAAGCGCGAAGGCATCGTGCCGTTACGGTCGATCTCCAGCAATATGGCGCTGGCGTCGATGGGCGTGTTCGCACCGCGCGGCGTCATCGATCACACCAGGCTGAAGCGGGTCGCGGCCGAGAAGATGAAGCGGGTCAATCTCAGGCCATTCCTGCTCGACCGGCCGATCCGGCTGTTCAGCGGCGGCAACCAGCAGAAGGCGATCATCGGCCGCTGGCTGGCGGCGGGAACGCGCATCCTTTTGTTCGACGAGCCGACGCGCGGCATCGATGTCGGCGCCAAGGCGGAGATCTATCATTTGATCGAGGAGCTCGCCGCCGAAGGCCATTCGGTCGTCGTCGTGTCGTCCGAGCTTCCCGAGGTGATCCGGCTCGCCGACCGCGTGCTGGTCATGCGCGACGGCACGGTCGCCGCCGCAATCGACCGGTCCGATCTCAACGAACAGGCGATCGCGGCGCACGCCATACCCCAATCGGAGACTCAGGCCGGCAAGGCGCAAGGCCATCGGGCCGGTGCATAACGGACAGGACCAGCGGATGACTGATATAACCGAACACACAGCAGCGCGCCCAAGGGCTGAATTCCTGCACCGGTTTTCCGTGCGCGACGCCGGGACGCTGATCGGCCTGGTCGTGATCCTCGCCGTCTTCGGTGCGCTGGTCCCGGGCTTCTTTGCCGAGCGCAACCTGATCAACATCCTGCAGCAGTCGAGCATCAATGCCTGCCTGGCCTTGGGCATGACGCTGGTGATCATCTCGGGCGGCATCGATCTGTCGGTCGGGCCGACGGCGGCCCTTTCGGCCGTCATCTCGGCCTCGATGCTGGTTGCCGGCGTGCCGTTTCCGCTGGCCATCGCCGCCGGCTTCGCCATCGGCCTCGTCTGCGGGCTGCTCAACGGCGTGCTGGTCGCCTATGTCGGACTGCAGCCTTTCATCGTCACGCTGGGAACGCTCAGCACCTACCGGGCGCTGGCGCTGATCTATACCGGCGGCAATCCGGTGCTCGGCCTGCCTGCCGGCTTCCGCACCATCTTCAACGGCTCGCTGTTCGGATTGCCGTTGGCGGTCATCATCGTGGCCGTGGTCGCGCTGATCGCATGGATCATCCTCAAGAAGACGCCGTTCGGCGAATATCTGCTCGCCGTCGGCGGCAATGAGGAGGCCGCCTACATAGCAGGCGTGCCGATCGCCCGCACCAAGATAGCCGCCTACATGATTTCGGGTCTGCTGGCGGCCCTTGCCGCGCAGATCCTGATCGGCCGGCTGGGTGCCGCCGAGCCCATTCTCGGCAATCTCTGGGAGCTCGATGCGATTGCCGCGGCGGCCATCGGCGGCGCCTCGCTGATGGGCGGCAAGGGCAGCGTGGTCGGCACCATCCTGGGCGCCGTCATTCTCGGCACCATGCGCAACGGCCTGACGCTGATGAATGTCCAGTCCTTCTATCAGCTCCTGGCAACTGGTCTTATAATCCTTGCCGCGATGCTTATCGATCGCGTGACGAGGGGACGTGGATGACCTTGACCAGCCTGGATCTGAAAGCAGTAGGACCGCGGATCCGCATGATGATGCCGCATTTGACGCCGCTCGAGGCGAAGGTGGTGGAAACCGTCTTCGGACGGCGCGGCTTCGACGAGACCATTCCGCTCAAGCAGATCGCCGAAGAGGCCGGCGTGTCGGAGGCGATGGTGGTCAAGATCGCCAAGAAGCTGGGTTTTTCCGGCTACCGCGACTTCCGCACCGCGGTCTATGAGTATAGCCGCCTGCCGACCGCAGAAATGCACCAGGAGCTGTCGGCCGACGACAGTTCGGCCGAGATCGTCCAAAAAGTGTTCCGCACCTCCATCCAGGCGTTGGAGGAAACGCTGGCGATCCTCGACATGGACGATTTCGACCGCGCCGCCGATCTTCTCTACCGCGCCAAGAACCGGGATTTCTATGGCGTCGGCGGTTCGGCGCAGATCGCGCGCGACGTGTCGCACAAATTCCTGCGCATCGGCATCCGCGCATCGGTCTACGACGATTCGCACATGATGCTGATGTCGGCCTCGCTGCTCGGCGCCGACGACATCGCCGTCGGCTTCTCGCATTCGGGCAATACCAGCGCCGTCATCGATGCCATCCATCTCGCCCGCAAGAGCGGGGCGCGGACGCTGGCGATCACCAACTACGACAACTCGCCGCTGGCCGCCGTTGCAGACATCGTGCTGTGCTCGACAGCGCAGGGCTCGCCGCTGATGGGCGAGAACGCTGCGGCGCGCATCGCCCAGCTCAACATTCTCGATTCGCTGTTCGTCGCGGTGGCGCAGCGCGACTATCAGGCGGCGGAGCGCAATCTCGGCCGCACCATGTCGGCGGTGACGTCGAAACGTCGGGACAAGGGCTCATGAAAGATTGGGGTACATGACGGCTCCGCTGGTCACCGTGTTCGGCAGCCTGCATTACGACATCATGGTCGAAGCGCCTGACCGCCCGCGCAAGGGCGAAACGGTGACCGGCCATGCCTGGCAGCCGAAATGCGGCGGCAAGGGCGGCAACCAGGCAGTGTCGGTGGCGCGAGCCGGCGTGGGCTCGGCGATGATCGGCGCCGTCGGCGATGACGATTTCGGCCGCGTGCTTCTCGACAATCTCTACCGCTGCGGCGTCGACAGCCGCTTCGTGCGGGTCGCGGCTGGCGCCGGCTCCGGCATGAGCGTGGCGATTTTCGACGACGGCGGCGATTATGGCGCGGTGATCGTGTCAGGCAGCAATCTCACCTTGGGCAAGAAAGACGTCGCGGAAGCTACTGATGTGATTGCGCAAACGTCGGTTCTGCTGCTGCAGAACGAGGTGCCGGAAGCCGCCAACATTGCCGCGGCGCGGGCGGTGAAGGCGCATGGCGGGCGCGTCGTGCTCAACGCCGCACCCGCCCGAAAACTGTCCGGCGAACTGATCGCACTTACCGATATCGTCATCGTCAACGCCATCGAGGCGGAATTCCTGGCCGGCATTCCGGTCGTCGACACGCTCGAGGGGGCTGCCGAGGCGGCACGCATGCTGGCCGATTTCTATCCGGCCGCGATCGTCACGGCCGGCGGGGAGGGCGTTGCCTATTGCGACCGCGACGGCCAGGCGTTCTTGCTGGCGGCCATCCCGGTGAAGGTCGTCAGCACCCATGGCGCCGGCGACGAGTTCGTCGGCGCGTTCGCGGCAGGCCTTGCCCGTGGGCATCAGGTCGAGGCTGCCCTCGCCGCCGCCAACACCGCCGCGGCCGTGCTGGTCGCCACGCCGGAACGCGAGCGCGAGGAGATCTGAGACGGATGGCCGGCTCCGCCCGTGACAGGCGACAAGAAGCGGATGGCGAGGACTTTTCGCTCGGCTCCGACAGGCCGATAAAGTTCGACAATTGATACGAAAGCCCGCCACCCTTTCGGATGACGGGCTTCCGTAGCCTGGGGGCCAGGAACGCCACGGTAGCGACGCTGCTACTAAATGCTCCGTAGATACTCAATATGCGGCCTTCGCGCCGTCAGGCGCATCGGCCAAACAAATGAAGCCCACGCCCCTTTGGCGGAGAGCGCGGGCCTGCGCAGCCGGGCGCTTGCGCGTCCGGCTGCCGATGTCGTCAGTGCTTGCTCTTGCCGGGGCTGGCGGCACCGCCACTGATGGCGATGCGCTTGGCTTTCGACTGTGCGCGCTCCGTCTTGGGCAGCGTCACGGTGAGCACGCCGTTATGGAAGGCGGCGTTCACCTTGTCCTCCTCGACCTCGTAGCCGAGCGGGATGCGGCGCTCGAAGCGGCCGTAGAACCGCTCGGAGAACTGCCTGTCCTTGTCCTCGGTCTCGGAGCGCTTCTCGCCGCGCAGCGTCAGCACACCGTCATCGAGCATCACCTCGACGTCCTTTTCGTCCATGCCAGGAATTTCCGCGGTCACGCGGATCTCCTTCTCGCCGTCGGCGATTTCGACGCTCGGCCAGCTGCCGCGCGCCGACGAAAATCCGCTGAGCGAAGGCATGCGCGTTTCGAAGCCGCGGAACGCGTCGTCGATCAGGCGGTTCATCTCGCGATGCAACGCCATGAACGGGTCGCGCTCCTCGTCACGATAGAAGCTGGGAACCGGACTGTTCTCCCGGCCCCAGGGTATGAGATCACGAATAGCCATTGCTGTTCTCCTTTCTCGACTGGTTGCGCCAAAGGCGAACGCCAGAGATCGCCTTCGCTCAGGCGGCCTGCTTCGGCTTCTCGACCTGCCCGGCCTTCCGCGCGTCGTCGTCCTTGGCGATCGCGATGCGACGCGGCTTCATCTCCTCGGGCACTTCGCGCACGAGGTCGATCGTCAGCAGGCCGTTGTTGAGCGAGGCGCCGGTGACCGTCATGTGATCGGCAAGCTCGAAGCGCCGTGTGAACGGTCGCACCGGAAGGCCGCGATGGAGATATTCCACCTCGTCCTGTTCCTTGCGCTCGCCCGAGACGATTAGAAGGTTCGGCTCGTGGCTAATGTCGAGATCGTTCTCGGAAAAGCCGGCGACGGCGATCCTCACACGATAGGTGTTCTCGTCGCTTCGCTCGATGTCATAAGGCGGCCAGGTTTCGACTGCCTGAGGCGCGTTTTCCAGCAGGGTGAAGATACGGTCGAAACCGATGCTCGACCGATAGAGCGGGGAAAAGTCGAATGCGGTTCTCATAGCTACATCCTCCATGGAGCAACATAGTACGAGGGACGCCAAAGAGCTTGGCGCTCCCTGGGTTCTGCCGGTCCCGTTCGGCAACCGGCAATTTGGATTTGGTTATTGTCAGGCCGAAATCAAGACCCAGATTCTGTCCCGCAGCCAGATTTTTTTGTTGCCAGATTGTACTGGCAATGCCGGTTTCAACCGTCATTTGAGGGTCGCGCCGGCACGCCGCATGGAGGATATCATGACCATGACACGCGACGACATCATTTCGGTGCTGGGCCCGGTGGACGACGCCGTCATCGCCGACATCGCCTCGACCGGCGCGACGATCGAAGAGTTGCGCGAGGCCTTTGCCTGGGTCGGTGCCGATGAGGCGCTGGTCAACGAGGGCCGCCCTCTGCCGTCGGCAAGGGTGGCGACGCTGATCGGGCTTCTCGAACCGCCTGACGACGACATATAGCCGGCCGTTGCAGTCGAGGGCGGGGGCCAGGGGTTTGAGGCGGGGAGGTCTTGAAGCGTGCAGGCACACGAACCATCTCGTCCACCGGCGCCGATCGGACATCGGCTGCCTTGCTGCTTATTCGAGGATGTTACTTGCTCTAAAAAACAGAAAGAAGGAGGAAGTGATGAACGACGTCCCATTTTCCGAGCCGATCACGCTGAAGCTCCAATCCGTCGGAGAGCGCAAGGTCGCAAGCAGTTGGGAAGCCATCGAATGCATGCAGCAGTGGCCGGACCGGGCGCGCGGCCGGAACTGGCGCGCAGCCTATCGCGCCTGCCGCGACGCGCTCGACGGCTGGCGCACCGCCCGCGAGGCTCGCACGGCCTTCGTCAAGGCGGCTCGCACGGCCGGACTGCTTGTCAAGGGACGTAAATCCACCTGAACGGCCGTGGCCCGGAGCGGCGCGTACCCCCCTGCCTCACTGCAACGCAACGACGTCTCACTGCAGCGTAATAACACCGTCCACCGCCCGCCATTCGGAGGGCTGGATCAGACGGTGATGGGCGACACGCACGGAATGCAGCGGGCCTTCGATCTCACGTTCCCAATATTCGAGGAAATGCTTCAGCGTCGGGAAATCCGGAGCGATGTCGTATTCCTGCCAGATGAAGAGCTGCAGCAGGTCCCGATAGTCGGGAAGACGATAATGGATCTCCGCCGTCGTCAGGCCAAAACCCTGCATCTGGAGCTGGAACTCGTTGCTGACCATGCACGTCTCCTTTCTGTCGTAAATCAGGCGCCGACGCGGTGGGGCCCGCCGTGGCGGCTTCGGCTGGCGCCGGCGCCTTGAGATGGACCTGCGCCATCGAGTGCCTGCAGAGCGTCCATGATCTCTTCAAAGGCGATTGGAGCTTTGGCGCCGGGCGGCTTGCGCAGCGCCGGCATGGATTCGACCGCGCAGGCATCGGAGGCCCATGACGACAGGATCGCGCGCTTTTCACCGACGTCCAGCGTCGCGTCGGCCAGCACGTCCTGTGGACGATCGAAATGCCGCGCCGGATCGAGCAGCCGGCCGAGAGCGGGATCTTCCGGTGCAATCGAAATCGTTGGGGCATCGCGTTCCATCGCCATCCTCCGCGTGCAAAAACGCGTCCGCTTCCTCATCGGTTCCGGCCGGCCGGCAGGCGGTGCCGCGGTCGACGACGACGTTGGAGGGTTGCGGCGCGGTTTCAAGCCGCATCCGTCGTTTCAATCCTGGAATAGCGCCATAATTACAGTGCGCTATTACGGTGCGTTGGCACTCGACCACGGCGAGTGCTAAAATTTTTTCGACGTCCTCTTGAAAGCCTGAATCGGCAGACTAATTCGATATGCGCGTGATGCCTGAGCAGGGGTCGCGCACCGTCGCATCGGCCGTTGTACCGGTCGGCTGCGAAGGGAGGTCCAAGAAAATCTGTTTGTCCTATGAGGAGAACGACATGGCGTTCCGTCCACTGCATGACCGTATCCTGGTCCGCCGCATCGAGGTCGACGAGAAGACCGCGGGCGGCATCATCATTCCCGACACCGCCAAGGAAAAGCCGCAGGAAGGCGAGGTAATCGCCGCCGGGCCTGGGGCGCGTGACGATAGCGGCCAGCTGCAGCCGCTCGACGTCAAGGTCGGCGACCGTATCCTGTTCGGCAAATGGTCGGGCACCGAGATCAAGCTCAACGGCGAGGACCTGCTCATCATGAAGGAAAGCGACGTGCTGGGCGTGATCGAATCGACCGACAAGATGCAGAAGGCCGCCTGAGCGGGGCCTGGACAAGCAATCAGTCAACGAAAAGCTGCCTATTTGAAGGAGTTATCCAATGGCTGCCAAGGATGTGAAATTCCATACCGAAGCCCGCGAGAAGATGTTGCGCGGCGTCAATATCCTCGCCGACGCAGTGAAGGTCACACTCGGTCCCAAGGGCCGCAATGTCATCCTCGACAAGTCATTCGGCGCCCCGCGCATTACCAAGGACGGCGTTACCGTCGCCAAGGAAATCGAGCTTGAGGACAAGTTCGAGAACATGGGCGCGCAGATGGTGCGCGAGGTGGCGTCGAAGACAAGCGACGTCGCCGGCGACGGCACAACGACCGCGACCGTTCTGGCTCAGTCGATCGTCCAGGAAGGCGCCAAGGCGGTTGCCGCCGGCATGAATCCGATGGACCTGAAGCGCGGCATCGACAAGGCGGTCGACGCCATCGTCGCTGAACTCAAGGCCAATGCCCGCAAGGTGACCCGGAACGACGAGATCGCCCAGGTCGGCGCCATCTCGGCCAATGGCGATGCCGAGATCGGCCGCTTCCTCGCCGAAGCGATGGAAAAGGTCGGCAATGAGGGCGTCATCACCGTCGAGGAGGCCAAGACCGCCGAGACCGAGCTGGAAGTGGTCGAGGGCATGCAATTCGATCGCGGCTATCTCAGCCCCTATTTCATCACCAACCAGGACAAGATGCGTGTCGAGCTCGAAGAGCCCTATGTGCTGATCCACGAGAAGAAGCTGTCCAACCTGCAGGCCATGCTTCCGGTGCTCGAAGCCGCAGTGCAATCGAGCAAGCCGCTGCTGATCATCGCCGAGGATGTCGAAGGCGAGGCGCTGGCGACGCTGGTCGTCAACAAGCTGCGCGGTGGCCTGAAGGTTGCCGCCGTCAAGGCGCCGGGTTTTGGTGACCGCCGCAAGGCCATGCTGGAAGACATTGCCATCCTGACCGGCGGCACGGCAATCAGCGAGGATCTCGGCATCAAGCTCGAAAACGTCACATTGGAGATGCTCGGCCGCGCCAAGAAGGTGCTGATCGAGAAGGAGAACACCACCATCGTCGACGGTGCCGGCCGCAAGGATGAAATCCAGGCGCGCATCAGCCAGATCAAGGCGCAGATCGAGGAGACCACCTCCGACTACGACCGTGAGAAGCTGCAGGAGCGGCTGGCCAAGCTCGCCGGCGGCGTCGCCGTCATCCGCGTCGGTGGCTCGACCGAGGTCGAGGTCAGGGAGCGCAAGGACCGCGTCGACGATGCCATGCACGCCACCCGCGCGGCGGTCGAGGAGGGTATCCTGCCCGGCGGCGGCGTGGCGCTGCTCAGGGCGGCGAAGGCGCTCGACAATGTCGCCGTCGACAATCCCGACCAGAAGACCGGCGTCGAGATCGTGCGTCGGGCCATCGAACAGCCGGTGCGCCAGATCGCCGAGAATGCCGGCGCCGAGGGTTCGATCATCGTCGGCAAGCTGCGAGAGAAGACCGAATTCGGCTATGGCTGGAACGCCCAGACCAACGAGTTCGGCGACCTCTACGGGCAGGGCGTGATCGACCCGGCCAAGGTGGTGCGCGCCGCTCTCCAGGACGCGGCGTCGGTGGCCGGCCTGCTGGTGACCACCGAGGCGATGGTGGCCGAGAAGCCGAAGAAAGAAGGTGCCACGCCGGCGATGCCTGCCGGTGCCGGCATGGACTACTGACGCCAGGCTTCTGAGGACAAACGGCCGTGGCCCCCCCGCGGGGGGGGGGGGGGGGGGGGGGGGGGGAATAAAAATGTTTGGAAAGGGAATATTTTAAATTTTTTTTATATAAAAGGGCCCGCCCCATGAAAAAAACAAATAAAAAA
>NZ_JBVVQD010000013.1:0-110369 GCF_055811755.1 Mesorhizobium sp. WSM4840 | reverse complement strand
GGGTTGGGGGCCCTACCCCCAAAAAAACGCGGGCCCCCCGCGGGCTTGGCGGGGGGGGGCGGTTTTGCAAACCCCCCCCCCGGTTTTTTCTCAAACCCGGCGGGCCCCGCCTATAGCCGGGGGCCCACGGCCTTGGCGGATCATATACAGGTGTTGCCATGGACATGATGAACAGTTTTGGAAAGATCACGGCGCCGACCCTTTCCAAGACCGATTTCAACTATGAAACGGAGTGCAAGACGGCGCTGGCGCCGCTTGTCGACGGATTGCTGGACGCGGTCGAGTCGGCCGGCTGGGACCGTCGCAAGGCGGCCTATACGTTGATGTTCCTGTCGGCTCAGCGATTGGGAGCCGGCAAGGAGTAGACGGCGCGCGACCTTCATGGCGTTCGCCCGCCGCAACGATCTTCTTGCACCGCAGACGAATGGGACGGTCGCGAGCGGTGCGTTCGCAGCCGACTAATGCTCCGGCCTGAGTGGAAGACGAAGCGCGCCGAGCGCAGGAACACGCGCGCCTAAGCTCGTGGCAAGGGCCTGCGCATGATAAACGACGCATGGCCTTCCGCGCCGTGGGACGAAGGCCTGCGCTCGACCACTTCGAACCCGTGCTTGCGATAAAAGGCCAGCGCCCGGTCGTTCCCCTCGATCACTTCAAGCGCGATGCTGGGAATTCCCGAATGAGCGGCAAGGACGGCGTGCAGCATATCGGCGGCCAGCCCTGTGCCGAACTCGCTGTTGTCGATGTGGAGCCGGTCGAGCATGACGTTGCCGGTTTCATCCATCTCGGCCATCACGTAGCCGGCGATAGAGCCGTCCGGCCGTTCCGCAACGAAAGACATCTTGTTGTCGTCTGCCAGTTCCGCCGCGATCTTCTGCGGCGCGTGGTAGTCGTCCGAGATGCGTGCCGTGGTCTCGGCACCGATGATTGGCGAGTAGGTCCGGCGCCAGGACTCTCCAAGGAGCCGCGACACCGACGGCACGTCCCGTTCGGTCATGGCCCTGATTTGAGTCATCGCTACTACCTCCCCGGCAGTTTATTGCATCGCATCCTTCGCGCCTCGGATCATCGTCTCACCCGCGATTTCAGCCAGCGGTCGAAGGCCACGGCGAGGATGAGGATCAGGCCGATGACGATGCTCTGGGTGTAGGACGAGACGTTGTTGAACTGCAGCCCATTCTGCAGCACGCCGATCAGTGCCGCACCCACCACCGTGCCGCCGACCGAGCCAATGCCGCCGAACAGCGAGGTGCCACCGATGACGACCGCCGAGATCACCGTCAGTTCGTAGCCGATGCCGGCGACGGCTTCCGAGGAATTGAGCCTGGCCGACAATACGAAGGCGGCGAGGCCGGCGAAGAAGCCGACGATGACATAGACCGAGATCAGGATACGGTCGACGCGCAGGCCCGACAGCCGCGCCGCCTCGGCATTGCCGCCGACGGCGTAGACGGCGCGGCCGTAGCGCGTGTAGCGCAGCACGATGTGGCAGAGGATTGCCGCCGCCGCGAAAATGATCGCCGGCACCGGGACCGGGCCGATCAGCCCGGTGCCGAACCAGCGCATCGAGGCGTCGAAGCCGGAGATCGGGCCGCCGTTGGAGATCGTCAGCGTCAGGCCGCGAAAGACGGTGAGGCCGCCAAGCGTGACGACGAAGGGCGGCACCTTCAGCCTGGTGATGGCAAAGCCCTGGACGCCGCCGGCCAGGGCGCCGATGACGACGGCAGCCAATAGGGCTGCGAACCAGCCAAAGCCTTGCGTGCCGGACGTCGACAGCGACAGCGTGTTGGCGGTGCCGCCCTTGGCCACCACCGCCGCGACCATGCCGCAGAAAGCCAGCAGCGAACCGACCGACAGGTCGATGCCGGCAGTGAGGATGACGAAGGTCATGCCGAGCGCGATCAGCCCGGTGATCGAGATCTGCCGCATGATGTTGAAGATGTTGATGGGGTCGATGAAGCTCGGCTTCAGGACGGTGAAAACAACGATCAGCAGCGCCAGGAACATCAGCGGGCCGAAGCTCATCAGCAGGCGCGCGACATTGATGCCGCCGCGCTGGGTCTGTTCGGTCGTGCTGGTCATTGCGTCGCTTCCTGCGTTTGATCGAGCGCCATCAGTTCCATCAGTTTTTCCTCGGTCGCCTCGATGCCGGGCATCTCGCCGGTGATGCGTCCGCGCCGCATGGTGACGATCCTGTCCGACACCGCAAGCACCTCCGGCAGTTCGGACGAGATCATCATGATGGCGATGCCGCGCGCTGCGAGCTGCACCAGGATCTGGTGCACCTCGGCCTTGGCGCCGACATCGACGCCGCGTGTCGGTTCATCGACAATCAGCACCTTGGGGTCGCGCGCCAGCCAGCGGGCAAGGATGACCTTCTGCTGGTTGCCGCCGGACAGCCCCTCTATGGGCTGCTCGGGCGAGGCCATGCGGATAGACAGCGTCTTCCTGTAGCTTGCCAGCGCTTCGCGCTCGCGGCGCTCGGCCATGAAGCCGGCGGCGTTGGAGTAGCGGCCGAGGGCGGCGATGGAAAAATTGGTGAGGATGCCGAGCGCGGCGAAGATCGCCTGGTGCTTGCGGTCTTCCGGCACCAGGCCGATGCCGAGCGCGATGGCGTCGGCGGGTGTTTCAGGCGCGATCGGCTTGCCGTCGAGCGCGATGGTGCCGGCGGCAATGCGGTCGGCTCCGAAGATGGCGCGGGCCAACTCGGTGCGGCCGGAGCCGACGAGGCCGGCGACGCCGAGGATCTCGCCCGCCTTGAGGTCGAGATCGACGCCTTCGAGCACGATGGCGTGCGGCGCTTGCGGATCGCGCACCGTGCGCAGGCCGCGCACGGAGAGCCTGACGTCGCCGGCGACGTCGCGCAGCGTCGGCCTGGCATAAAGCTCGGACGCGGCGCGGCCGACCATCTTCTCGATGATTTTCGGCAGCTTGATCGGCCCGCCGTCGCGGTCGAGATGGCCGGCCAGCCTGCCGTCGCGCAGCACCGTCATGCGGTCACAGATGGCAGAGGCCTCTTCCAGCCTGTGGGTGACGAACATGATGGCGACGCCATCCTTGCGCAGCCGGCCCATAATCGACATCAGCTTCTGCACTTCGGTTTCGGTCAGCGCCGAGGTCGGCTCGTCCATGATGATGAGGCGGCTCTTCAGCGACAGCGCGCGGGCGATCTCGACCAGCTGCTGTTCGGCGACAGACAGTGCCGACACCGGCGTAGTCGGGTCGAGGTCCAGACCAACGCGGGCGATGATCGCGCGCGAGTCTTCCTCCATCTTCCGCCAGCTGACCAGGCCGAGCGGCCCGAGCGGCGCGCGGCCGATAAAAATATTCTCCGCCACGGTGAGCGTCGGGATCAGGCTCAGTTCCTGGTAGATGGTGACGATGCCGAGGCGCTTGGCGTCCTGCGGGTTGTGGGGATTGAATTCGACGCCGTCGAAGACGATGCGGCCGCTGGAGGGCGGCATCACGCCGGAAAGGATCTTGAGCAGAGTCGACTTGCCGGCGCCGTTCTCGCCGAGCAGGCCGAGGATTTCGCCGGGCCGAACCTCGAGCGAGACATCGCTGAGCGCGGTCACGCCGGCAAAGCGCTTGGTCACGCCTTCTACGACGAGGAGGGCGGGCGATGGCGACGTCGTTGCCGCTTCTGCTGGAGACAAAAAATCCTCCTGAAAGATGAGATCGATCGTTCCGATTGTTACACAAGGTTGGCGGGACAGCGCCCCCCTCTGTCCTGCCGGACATCTCCCCCACAAGGGGGGAGATTGCGCCTTCATCACTGGTTTCGCCAATCACCAACGTTGCAGAGGAGAGCCTGCGTCGAAGCTGCCAATCTCCCCCCTTGAGGGGGAGATGTCCGGCAGGACAGGGGGGGGCGCGGCAGAACGCTACTTTTGCCGCTATGCGCCCTCGGCGTCGCTTACTTCGTCTCGCTCAGCCTTTCCGCCTTGTCGAGATTGTCCTTGCCGATGACGATCGGCGTCAGCAGCACGAGCTTTTCCTTCGGCTCGGTCTTGTCCTTGGCATAGGCGACGGCGATCTGCACCGCGGTGCGCGACTGCTCGCCGGGGAACTGTTCGACGGTGCCGGCCAGCTTGCCGTCGCGCACGGCGACCAGCGCTTCGGGAAGCGCATCGAAGCCGTAGATCTTGACGTCGGTGAAGTTGCGCGCCGCGCAGGCTTCTACCGCGCCAAGCGCCATGTCGTCATTGGCGCAGATGATCGCGTCGGGCTTGCCATTGGCGGCAAGGCCGGCCTCGGTGACGGACAGCGCCTCGGCGCGGGCGAAATTGGCGGTCTGCTCGAAGACGATCTGGTACTTGTCCTTCAGCGGATCGAGCACGTTGTGCACGCCCTTGTTGCGATCGATCGCCGGGCCGGCGCCGGGCTGGCCCTGCAGATGGAAGATCTTGGCGCCGTTCGGGAACGCCGCCACCATGGCCTGCGCCTCGGCCTCGCCGCCTTTGACATTGTCGGCGCCGACATGGGCGAGAATGCCTTCGACGCCGTCGACGCGGCGGTCGATGGTGACGACGGGGATGCCGGCCTGGACCGCCTGCTCGATGGCCGGCGCCAGCGCGTTGACGTCGAGCGGCGAGATGACGATGGCGTCGACCTTCTGCACAAGCGCCGCCTCGATATCGGCGGTCTGCTTTGGCGCCGAATTCTGGCCGTCGCTCTCGGTCAGGTTGACGCCTTGCGCCTGCGCCTCCGCCTTGATCTGGTTCAGCATGTGAACGAAGAACGGAAAGCCGAGGCTCGGCACCGAACCCAGGATGGTCAGCTTGTCCTGGGCAAAAGCCGGTTGCGGAGCGGCCAGAGCCATTGTGCCGATCGCCACGGACGACAGCAGGAATTCACGTCTGTTGATCAATTTAGTCTCCTCCACATGAGCGCACGACCCCGAAAACCGGAATGTGTCTCCGGCAGGTTGATGCGTCGATCTAGAAATGGAGTGTCCTTTGAGCGCCCAAGGGGACGCAACGGCGCTCCAGCCGGTCCACCGCGACGTTCTCCTCCGCTCGGCGCCGGCGCGCGGATGCTAGCCAAGGCCGGAGGTTTGCGCAAGAACGGCAGGATTCGGTCCGGTCGGGTCCCTGGCTTATCCTTCGGCGCTTCGCAGGAGGTTCGCCGGACCGTCTTGAGGATAATCTCTCAGTCCACCACCGCCGGCTTGCTGATTTCGGATTTGTCGGTTGTCAGCGACAGCAAGGTGATTGATCCAAATACGACCGCAGCACCGACTGCTGCGGTCGGCGACAGCCGCTCGCCCAAAAATATGGCAGCGCCAATCGCTCCGAACACGCTCTCCGCGCTGACGATCACCGCGGCATGGCTGGCGGATGTGAAGCGTTGAGCGACCGTCTGGATGCCGAAGGCGGCCCCGGTCGAGAAGATGCCGAGCACGGCGAGTTCCGGGCCTGCATCGCTGATGGCGGCCAGCGACAGATTACCCTGGAGGGCGCCGAGCGGCAGGGTGAGCACGGCGGCGCCGAGAAATTGCGCGGCAGCCGCCGCGACCGGCGCGCCGTGGGTCTGCATGTGGCGACCAAGCTCCACCATCCAAAGCGCGTAGCACGCGGCCGAAAGTATCGCAGCGAGATCGCCCTGGCTGAAGCTGGTGGTCAAGCCTCCGGACAGCAGCAGGACACCGACCACTGTCATGGCAGCCGCAAGCCCGCCAACAGCAGTCGGGCGCTCGCCAATCAGCAACCAGGCGGCGAGCGGTGTCATCACCGTTGCGGTGCTCACCAGGAAGCTCGCATTGGTAACCGAGGTGTCGAGATAGGAGACCTGCTGGATGATGATCGAAATTGAAAACAGAACGCTGACTTTGGCGAGGCTCATCCAGTAGCCGGGCCCGGATTTCCTTCCCCATTCGAGCATCGTCAGCGGCGCGACCATGAGCCCCGCGATCAGGCAGCGCATGCCCACGGCGCTGAGCGGATCGAGATGATCCAGCACAGTCTTCTGCGCAACATTACCGAAGCCCCAAAAGGCAGCAGCAAGCAGAAGCAGACAGTTGGCCTGCACCTTCGACATATCGATGTCTCGACAAAGCTTGCGCCGCAAAGGGCGGATCGCTGGTTGCTAGCGGGCGGCGAGCTTGTCCCACCGTTTGCAATAAGGGCGGACGCCGACGGGCACGATCTCATAGCCGGCGTCGTTCAACTGGAGCTTCATCTCCTCGAAATGCCGCTTTGAGCCGCTGACGATCGATTCAGGCGTGTAGTCCCAGCCGTTGCGGGCGGCGTTGGCCAGAACGTCGGCATAGACGCGCATGCTCGTGATTTTCACATCCGATTCCAGCACCTGCCTGCATCCTCTTGCGAACAACGGCGAGTGGACGGCGGAAAGACTCAAGATCGTGCATGCCAGCATTATCGAAACAGGACGCATGGAAACCTCCCCTGATAGCAGCTTGTTGCCGCAAGCGAGCTTGCAATTTGTGCGCCTGCGGCGGGATCGGGCAGATGCAGTATTCGGCCTCCTGCATTTGTGGTATTCTTCCGCTGGGGACGGGTCCCACCATGACGTTCAACGACGCTTCGAAAGCGCAGGCGCTCGATGCCTTGTCGGGTCGCGAGCGCGCGGTCGCTGAAAAATTCGCAACCGGCATGACCTATCGCGAAATCGGCAATGCACTTTTCATTGCCCCGACCACTGTTCGCACCCACCTTGCGGCCATCTACGAAAAACTTGGCGTGCGCACCAAGATCGGGCTCGCGGCGTATTTTGCCGGCGCTTCCGGCGCTCGGCCGGACGGGCTGTCACCCCCGTCGGACGCTCCGCCGGTGCTCGCCATATTTCCGATCGAATGCCTGAATTCGGAAGAGCGTTGGCGCCGCTTTGCCGACGGTCTGTCGTCGGACATCACCATCGACCTGGCACGATACGCGGGCTTGCCTGTCATCGCCTTCCACACGATGAAATCGCTGGGCAGCAAGCGGGCCGACTTCGAGGCGGACGGCAAGGCGCTTGGCGCTACCTATATTGTGTCGGGCCAGTTGCGCGCGGACGACCAGAGGATTCGCTTGACGATAGAGCTTGCCGATGCCCGTAGCGGCGTCAGCCTGTGGAGCGAGCGCTACGACCGCCCGGTCGAGGACATTTTCGCGCTGCAGGACAGCCTGACCGAAAGCATCATCAATGTGTTCGCCGGCAGTTACGGAACGCTGGCCACGGTCGGCCGCAATGCGGTTCGCCGCAAGCCGCCGGCCAGCTTGCGGGCCTATGATTTTTATCTGCTTGCCCTCGAACAGCACACTACGTTCAGCCGCGCCGGGAATGTCGAGGCGATCCGCTTGTTTTCACGCGCGCTGGAGCTTGATCCTACCTTCGCCAACTGCTGGGCCGAACTCGCTTACGCCTATTCGATCGAGGCCTGCAACGGCTTTGGCGACGACGTGCTGACGTCGATCGAGAACTGGCGGATCACGGCCGAAAACGCCTTGCGCCTCGACCCGACGGACAGCTGCGCTCACGCATGCCTTGGCAATGTCAGGGCATGCCTTGGCGATCTCGAAGGAGCGGAGCGCGCGCACCGGCGGGCTCTCGAATACGGCTCCAACCACGCCGGCATACTGCCGCTGCTGGCCGGCAGCAAAGCGCTTGTCGCCGGCGATCCGGCCGAGGCGATCCCGCTCATCGAGCGTGCCATGCGCCTCAATCCATTGGCCCCGCCCTGGTATTTCGGCATGCAAGGCCGCATCCTGTTCGTCGCCGGCAGGCATCGGGAAGCTGTCGCGGCGCTCCGCAGGAGTTCGCCGGAATCGCCGGACGTGCTGATGTTCCTGGCGCTTTCGCATGCGGCCATGGGCGATGCCGGCGAGGCGGCGCGCGCCGCGGCCCGCTTGAGAGCCGAATTTCCAGGCTTTTCGGTCGAACGCTTCATCGCAGGCTATCCGGTGACCAACCGGGACGCGTTGCTTGCCATCCGCCACGCTGCCGAACTGGCGAAGCTGCCGTAGATGCCACCTACCGGTCGATCGTCACCATGACGCGTTCGTTGTAGCGCTCACCCGCGACCTTGCCCGGCGCCAGCGCGTCGTCGAGCGCCTGCATTGCGGCGGCGTCGAGCTCGATCGCCGCGGCAGCGACATTCTCCTCGAGGTATTTTCTGCGCTTGGTGCCGGGGATCGGCACGATGTCGAGCCCGAAATCGCTGCCCTTGTGCAGCAGCCAGGCCAGCGCGATCTGGCCGGGCTTGACGCCCTTGGCCGCCGCGATGTCGCGAACAATCCCGGCGGCCTGCACATTGGCGTCGTAGTTTGCGCCCTGGTAGCGCGGGTCGCCGCGCCGGAAGTCGCCTTCCGGATAGTCTTCGGCGCGCTTGACGTCGCCGGTGAGAAAGCCGCGGCCAAGCGGCGCGAACGGCACCAGGCCGATGCCGAGTTCGCTGAGCAGCGGGATGATCTCCGGCTCCAGATTGCGTTCCCACAACGAATATTCGCTCTGCACCGCCGACACCGGTTGCACGGCATGCGCCCGGCGGATGTTGGCCGCACCCGCCTCCGACAGGCCGAAGAAGCGCACCTTGCCTTCAGTGATTAGTTTGCTGACAGCACCCGCCACATCCTCGATCGGTACCGCCGGGTCGACGCGGTGCTGGTAGAGCAGGTCGATATGGTCGGTGGCGAGCCGGCCGAGCGAGCCGTCCACCGCCTCCCGGATATGCTCGGGCCGGCTGTTGCGGTCAGTGCCGATCTGCTTGCCGTTTTCGATACGGAAGCCGAATTTGGTGGCGATCGTCACCTCGTCACGCCGGCCCTTCAGGGCGCGGCCGAGCAGTGCCTCATTGGTGTGCGGGCCATAGACTTCCGCCGTATCGAAGAAGGTGCAGCCGAGCTCGATGGCGCGGTGCAGGGTGGCGATCGATTCCGCCTCGTCGGCCGGGCCGTAGGACTGGCTCATGCCCATGCAGCCGAGGCCGATCACCGATACCTGCAGCCCTTGGCTGCCCAGCTTGCGTGTGCTCAAGGTCATGGATGAGATCTCCGGACAATGTCAGGGTTCGTGAGCGTCAGGACTATTGCGTCAGGACCATATAGAGCGCTCGCTCGGTTTCCACAGTCGCTCGGTCGAGGCTGATCGCACGATCATGTGAGCTTTTCCGCTAAGCGCCTTCCGGTGTTGCCCAGTGCCCGGAAATTGACAGAACACCCGGTCTCGGCCATCCTTATGCCAGCCGCCTTTTCCTGCGGCGGCGTGTGTATGAGCGAGTCCATGGCCAGTTCCGTCACCAGCCAGAATTCCAAGCGTGCCGCGGTGCGCAAGGCGCTCGACCGCCACAAGGTCTATATCACCGCACAGAGCTTTTCCGCCGGCGCCTACAAAGCCCGTGTCCTCGTCGACGGCGAGGCCTACTGGGTCGACGAATTCCGGCTGAGCCAGCTCCAGCAGGGTCTGTCGCCGGCCGAGCTCGAATTGACGCCGGCCACCGACGATTGAGCTGTGTGAGGCACGACATCGGCCTGCCGCATGCTGACAAAGTGATTCAAGCGATGCGGGTCAAGTCCTTGTTTTTGCGCAGCCGCCGCATCCCGCCTGGCATGCGGACATGACGCCGAAACTCAAGGCCTATCGCGCCAAGCGCGAATTCAGCAAGACGCCGGAACCCGTCGGCGATCTGGTTGCCGGAAAAGGCAATCGCTTCGTCGTGCACAAACACCATGCCACTGCCGACCACTACGACCTTCGCCTGCAGGTCGGCGACGTGCTGAAGAGCTGGGCGGTGCCTCGCGGCCCGTCGCTCAATCCCGCCGACAAGCGGCTGGCGGTCGAGACCGAGGACCACCCGCTCGAATATATCGACTTCGAAGGCGTCATTCCCGAGGGCGAATATGGCGGCGGGCCGATGATCGTCTGGGACACCGGCGTCTGGGCACCGATGGACGATGTCGAAAAGAGCCTGCGCACCGGTTCCTTCAAGTTCCGTCTCGCCGGCGAGAAGCTGAATGGCGGCTGGATGCTGACCAGGCTGAAACCGAAGCCCGGCGAGGATGAGGGCAAAAAGAACTGGCTGCTGTTCAAGGAGCGCGACCTCGCCGCCGACGCCAGGCTCGACATACTGGAAGCCCGGCCGGAAAGCGTCAAATCCGGCCGCCGCATCGAGGAACTGGTGGCAACCCCGAAGCCAGCCCCCAAACCTGCCAAGCCGGTGGTGCTGAAACCCGGTGCGCTGCCGGGTGCGATCAAGGTGCCGCCGCCCACCCGCATCGAGCCGCAACTGGCGACGACCGTGGCGAAGCCGCCGGGCGGCGATGCCCCCGCGAGCCGCACGGGCGAAGTCTGGCTGCACGAAATCAAGTTCGACGGCTATCGCACCATGGCGCATCTGGCTGAGGGCGAGGTGCGGCTGATCACACGCGCCGGCCTCGACTGGACCAGGCGCTATGGCGACCTGCCGCATGCCTTCGCCAGGCTGCCATGCCGTGAGGCTGTCATCGACGGCGAGATCGTCGTGCTCGACGCCAAGGGCATCAGCCGCTTCGCTCTTTTGCAGGATGCGCTGGCGCAAGGCGCCGGCAACAAGCTCCACTTCTACGCCTTCGATCTGTTGCATCTCGACGGCTGGGACCTGAGAAAAGCGCCGCTCGGCCGGCGCAAGGCGCTGCTGTCGCAATTGCTGTCCGGGCTGGGCGCCAACTCCGCCATCCAGTTCTCAGACCACGTCCAAGGCGATGGCCAGGCGCTCTACGACCAGGCTTCCGAGATGGGGCTGGAAGGCGTCGTCTCCAAGCGCGCCACGGCAATCTACCAGAGCGGCCGCACCAAGACCTGGACCAAGATCAAGGCGCTGAAGACCGGCGACTTCGTCATCGCCGGCTACACCACCTCCGATGCAGCCGAGGGACTGGCCGCACTCGGGCTCGGCGAATTCGAGGATGGCGAACTGCACTATCGCGGCAAGGTCGGCACCGGCTTCGATGCCGCTACCGCCACCGACTTGCTGGCCCGGCTGGAGCCCTTGCGCGCCGGCGCGTCTGCACCCGAAGGGGTTCCGCGCGAGATCTTGCGCGAGATGAACTGGGTGCGGCCGCTGCTTTCGGCCCATATCCACTATGCCAACCGGACTGCCGATAATGCGCTGCGCCATGCGGTGTTCCGCGGACTGCGCGACGTCGGCCTGTCGACGCCGGTGTCGGCCAAGCGCAAGCGGCTGATCGCCGAAGCCGACCTCGCAACGATCTGGGTGACCAACCCGACGCGGCGGCTGTTCGGCAAGACCGGACCGACCAAGCTCGACATCGCCGTCTACTACGCGCTGGTCGGCGATTTCATGCTGCCGCACATCCTCGGCCGCCCGGTGTCGCTGGTGCGCTGCCCGACCGGCAAGCCGCAGGACTGTTTCTTCCAGCGCCATGCTTTTACCGGCATGCCGTCATCGGTTGCGACCTTCGAGGCGACCAATTCCGAGGGCGAGACCAAATCCTATCTGTCGGTCGAGGACGCCAAGGGCTATCTGGCGCTGGCGCAGTTCGGCGTCGTCGAGTTCCACACCTGGGGCACCCATCGCACGCGGCTCGACAGACCGGACCTGATCGTCTTCGACCTCGACCCGGGCGAGGGGATTAGCTGGCGTGAGGTTGTCGAGGCGGCGGTGCATATCCGCGCCGGGCTGGAGGCTTTGGGGCTGGTGCCGTTCGCGAAAACCTCGGGCGGCAAGGGCATCCACATATCAGTGCCGGTGACGCAAAAACAGAACTGGAAGAAACTGCACCAGGCGACCAGCGCCATTTCCTCGGCATTGGCCGCCACGGCGCCCGACATTTTCACCACCACCATGGGCAAGGACAACCGCAAGCGGCGCATCTTCATCGATTATCACCGCAATGCGCGCGGCCACACCTCGGCGGCACCTTATTCGCTGCGCGCCCGCACCAACCTGCCGGCCTCGACGCCGGTGAGCTGGTCCGATCTGGAATCCATCGACGCTCCGGAAGATTTGAATTATTCTTCGCTGCCGGGCCTTCTGGCCACCTCCGGCGATCCCTGGGCCGACATGGAAGATTTCGCTAGGGATTTGCCGGTATTGTGAGGGCGATGTAGGTTTTGCGCAGCGTCGTTCGTCCTTTGGACGAAGCGCTGCGAACAGTTCGACAGTGCACGGCCGCGTAGGAGAGTTTCATGGCGCCCAGGGCAAGTTGGAAAGGTTACCTCAAGCTCAGTCTCGTCAGCTGCCCGGTCCGGCTGTATCCGGCGACGAGTGCCAGCGAGCGCATCAGCTTCAACCAGCTGCACAAGGACACCCACAACCGCATCAACATGAAGCCGGTCGATCCCGAACTCGGGTTGGTCGAGCGCTCGGATCTGGTCAAGGGTTACGAATACGAGGACAAGCAGTACATCATCATCGATGATGCCGACCTCGAGGCGGTGCGCATAGAATCCAACCATACGATGAACATCGAGGCCTTTGTCGACGAGGGCGAGGTAGACGTCATATATCAGGACGCGCCCTATTATATGGCGCCCGATGGCGCGATGGCGGAAGAGACTTTCGCGGTGCTGCGCGAGGCCATGCGCAAGTCCGGCAAGCTGGCGATCGCCCGGCTGGTGCTGTCCAGCCGTGAACGGGTGGTGACGATCGGCGCGCGCGAGAGCGGCATGTTCGTCTGCACCTTGAGGAACCCGAACGAAGTGCGCGGCACGGCTGAATATTTCGGCAACATCCCGGCCGGCAAGCCCGACCCCGAAATGCTGCAGCTCGCCGAAGCGCTGATCAAGCAGAAGGAAACCACCTTCGATCCGAAGAACTACGAGGACCGCTACGAGATCGCGCTGATGGCGATGATCCGCGAGAAGCTCAAGGGTCACAAGCCGATCATCGCCGCCGCCCCCGAGCGCGGCAATGTGATCAATCTGATGGATGCGCTGAAGGCCAGCCTGTCGCAGTCGGCCAAGCCGCCGGCCAAGAGCAAGAGCAAGGCCGATGAGGCAGCCAAGCCTGCAGCGAAATCCGCCAAGGCCGGCGCCGGCGCGGCCAAGGAAAATCCGCTTAAGGCCAACCTGCTCAAGGCCGTCGGCAAGAGCAAGGCGTGACGGCTCTCGCCGGCAGCGTCTTCGGCACCATCGGTGCGCTGGCGGCGTTCCCGCTGAGGCTGGCCGCGCGTGAAGTCGAGCGCCGGCAGGGCCAGTTGCGGCGCGGCGTTAACAGGCGCACCAGCCATGTCGTGTTCGGCCGCTTGTATCTCACCAAGGCGGGGGAGGCCGAGATCGAGCGCCGCGTCGCGGCCGAGCGCGCGGCCGGCCGCAAGCTGATCAGCGAAAACAGTTTTTTGCGCCTGCTCGGGCTGATGAAGGCGCCAGAGGCCTCGGCCCTATCGCGGCAGTCGCTTCTCGATCAGTCGCGGCTTGCCGCCGCCGATCTCGACCTGTTGTCGCTTTTCGATGCCTTCGAGCATGATTGCGAGCCCTATTCGTTTCGCGACCTGATCCTGGCCCGCAAATATGCCGGGCTGGTTGCCGGCGGGGCCTCGTGGGGGGCGATCGCGCGCTCGGTGCACCGCTCCGGCCCGGTCGCCTCGCTGACCGCCAAGTCGCTCAATGTCGGCTCGCAGCATGGGCGCGCCGATGCGATCTATCTCGAGGGCGGCCAGAGCGAACTCGACGGCCAGCTGCTGTTCGATCTGGGAACGCCGGATGACGACACGCTGGAAGAACTGTTCGCCGACGCCGAAGCGGCGGAAGAGGCTGAACACCACGAGCAGGCGGCCGCACTCTACCAGCGCTGCCTTTCCATCGACCCGACCGACGCCATCGCCGCCTTCAACCGCGCCAACTGCCTGCGCGGCGCTGGACGCGCGGCCGAGGCGGCGCACGACTATGCCCGCGCCATCAAATGTGACCCCGGCTTTGTCGAGGCGTGGTTCAATCTGGCCGGGCTGATGAGCGATGAGGGCCGCGACGCCTCGGCACGGCGGCACCTGCAGAAGGCGATCGCGCTCGATGCCAAATATGCCGACGCGGTGTTCAACCTGGCCCGGCTGGAGTTCGACGCCGGCAACCTCGCCGAGGCGCGGCGGAACTGGTCGCGCTATCTCGAGCTCGACGCCAGCTCCGAATGGGCGCGCATGGCGGCCAAGGGTATTCAGTTCGTCGATTTGCAACTGGCGCGGATGTCGGCTTCCTGAGATGCTCGACGCAAAGACCATTCGAGTACGGGTTGCTGACGAGCTACATACGCGCCTTGGCGAGGGTTGGTTCAAACCAGACAGCACCAAGCTCGTCGTCTCGACAATCGATAACCTGACCGATTTTGGCATCGAGTTGGATTGCTATACGGACCGCCGATATGGCGAATACGACTGTTCGATCGCAGCCGTTTTCAAATGGAAGAAGTTTTCCCGGCTGTGGAAGGATTTTGATGCTTGGTATGAGATCAAGGATCCGAGTTCAGCTCAGTTCAAGACGCAAAGTTCCCGCAAATCGAGCAGATCATTTCTCAGGGTAGGATTCGATGCCATTGACGGGGATTTCGTCAACCATCGCGGCACGTTCTGGGTGGCGAATGAAGTGGATCTCGATGCGTTTGTAGCCCAGTGCGTTACCGACATCGACGGCAAGGTCGGCGCATGGATCAGGAAATGGTTCACCTGGGCGTCGGCACTGGATGTGATGGACGGCAATGAACAATTGTGCGGCGCATGGCGTGATACAGCATATTTCTGTTTGCTGGAACAAGTTCATGGGCGTGAGGTTGCTTGCAAATGGGTAGGTGACATTGATGCGACTGGCTGGCCCGGATTGCTGGCCGCTCAGGTCGAATATCTGCAGTCGCAGGTTTGCGGTGTGGCTAGACAGCGATAGTTGCTGCCGGAAGAGAGGATCGCAATGGGCGCGCTTGAACACCCCCCTCTGGCCTGCCGGCCATCTCCCCCTCAAGGGGGGAGATGGGCTGTCACTCACGGTTTCGCCAACCACCACCGTTGGCAAGTGGGCGGGGAGACGAAGCTGCTAATCTCCCCCCTTGAGGGGGAGATGGCCGGCAGGCCAGAGGGGGGTGGGACGGAACGCGGCCTTCATCTGCGAGGCACCCTGTGATGACCACCTTCCTCCTCGACGGCCCCGAAACCGCCCCCACCACCATCCTTCTAGCCCACGGCGCCGGTGCGCCGATGGACTCGGCCTCGATGACCGCCACGGCAAAGGCGCTGGCCGAGGCCGGGTTCCGCGTTGCGCGCTTTGAATTCCACTACATGGCGGCCCGCCGCTACGGTCATCGCAAGCCGCCGCCGCGCGCCGAGACGGTGAATCCCGAATACATCAAGGCGATCGCCGACCTCAGGGCGAAGGGCGTGAAGGGGCCGCTCATCATCGGCGGCAAGTCGATGGGCGGCCGCGTCGCCTCGATGATCGCCGACGAGATGTTTTCGAAGGGTGAGATTTCAGGGCTGCTTTGCCTCGGCTATCCCTTCCATCCGCCGGGGAAACCGACGCAGCTTCGGACAAAACATCTCGCCGATCTCAGGACGCCGACATTGATCTTCCAGGGCACACGCGACGAGTTCGGGACCAGGGACGAGGTCGCGACCTACGATCTTTCCGACGCCATCGAAATGCGGTGGCTGGAGGATGGCGACCATGATTTGAAGCCGCGCAAGAGCATTTCCGGCTTCTCCACTGCCGATCATCTGAAGACGATGACTGATGCGGTGAAGGCGTGGGCGGGCCGGCTCTGATTTCTGCCCGATGAAGATCGCCACCTTCAACATCAACAACATCAACGGCCGGCTGCAAAACCTGCTGGCCTGGCTGACTGTCGCCAAGCCCGACATCGTCTGCCTGCAGGAACTGAAAGCAAGGCAGACGCAGTTTCCGCGCACAGCACTCGCCGCGGCGGGCTATGGCGCGGTGTGGGTGGGGCAGCCGACCTGGAACGGCGTCGCCATACTCGCGCGGGGTTCAGAACCCGTTCTGACCCGCGAGGCGCTGCCCGGCGACGAGAGCGACAACCAGGCCCGCTACATCGAGGCGGCGGTCAACGGCATCGTCGTCGCCTGCCTCTATGCGCCGAACGGCAACCCGCAGCCCGGTCCGAAATTCCAGTACAAGCTGGCGTGGCACGAGCGCCTGAACGCGCATGCGGCGGAGCTGTTCGACACCGGCCTGCCGGTGGTGCTGGCCGGCGACTACAACATCGTGCCCGAGCCGCGCGACATCTACCCGACCCGCTCCTATGACGACAATGCGCTGGTGCAGCCGGAAAGCCGCGCCGCCTTCGCAGCACTGCTCGACCAGGGCTGGACCGATGCGCTGCGCAAGAAGCACCCGAAGGAGACGCTCTACACATTCTGGGATTATCGCCGCAACCGCTGGCAGCGCGACGCCGGCCTGCGGCTCGACCATATATTGCTCTCGAAGAAACTGGCGCGCCGGCTGGCCGAGGCAGGCATCGACCGCGACGTCCGCGGCGAAACCGGCGCCAGCGACCATGCGCCGGTGTTGGTGGAATTGCGGTGAGGGCGGAGAGCCAATCTCCCCCCTTGTGGGGGAGATGCCCGGCAGGGCAGAGGGGGGCGCGAAGGATCGCAACCATAATTCATACTGTGACCAGCGGAATTAACACGAGCGCACAATTGCGGTTGCTTGCAAAGTCGGCGGGACAGCGCCCCCCTCTGTCCTGCCGGACATCTCCCCCACGAGGGGGGAGATTGGCCGTGACCGGCGTTTTCGCCAATCTCATCCCTTCAAGCAACTCCTCACACCGGTCGCGCCCCTTCGCGCGCAAAGGCCTCAATCAAAGGTGCGTATCCCTCAAGGTCGGGTTGGGTGGCGAAGCTGTGGCTGGCGGCGGTCGTAGCCCAGGGCAGCCTTTCCGAAGTGAAGACCTCGACGAAGGTCACGTACCAATGGTGATCGTCGAGCATGGTTGCGCGGACATTGACGAAGAAGTCCAGGCCGTGCGGCTGCGTGAACATCCAGTTCTTGCAATGCGGGCAATAGAGTTGCCGGTGCGGCCCATGCATGCCGCCGACCACCGGCTCGCCTTGCGTAACGGTGAAGCCGTTGCTTGGCACGGCCATGGTCAGGGAATAAGCGCTCGCGCTCAGCTTCTGACAACCGGTGCAATGACAGGCCATTGTAAGCAAGGGCGGCGCACTTATCCGAAAGCGTATCCCGCCGCACAGGCAGCCGCCGTCCCAAGGTAATTTCCACTCATCCATCATTTGGCCTCGATCGGTCTTGAGCCCTGCCGAGCGATTCTAGCGCGCGACCGGGCAACATTGCGGCGACCGAGAGTGTCGCCAGGCCATATCGAGCGCTTTGGCGCAGGCGAGCGTTTTGCGCTCGCTGTTTCGCTGGTAATCTTCGGAATTGAACCGGGCATCGACAAGCCCGGCGCCGACCTGCATCATTGCGGGCGAAGCGAACAGCGGCGCGAGGGGGGGCCGATGAACAGGATTGCCGACAGGCTGCTCGCGGTGCTGCTGCTGGCGATCGGCATGCTCTGCTTCACACGCGTGTATTTTGCGCTGGGCGGCGAGGGCGCCGGCGAAGGCTTCGCGTCGGTGCGCCTGGCTTTTTTCGGCGCGGCGGGTGTTGTCTCAGCTCTTGCAGCCCTGTTGTTCTGGGCCGGCCTGTTGCCGGGCCGATCGACGCACGATCCGAAGACGCCTCTGTTCGGCAGGGGCGCCGAAACGCAACCCGGCGGACGACCACGCCTGCGGCGGCTCTTTGCCGTCGTTCCGTTCCTCGCCGTGCTCGCTCTGGTGGCCGACCAGCTCGGCCCCTGGTCGCGGCAGCCACAGGACGCCGGCAGAAGCCTGATCGCCGAGCAAACTGTGCCAAGCGCGCCGGAAGGCCAAGACGTCACCAGCGCACCGGCCCCGGAACCGGAAGCGATACAGCCGCCAGTGCCTGCCTCGCCATCCGAGGTCGCGCTGGCCCCGCCTGTCTCACCGCCGGAGCCTGCCCCGGCCGCGCCACCGCAGACCGTCGCGCCGCTGCCGCAGGCTCCGCCGCCGCAGCCGACGCAGCCCGATGGCCACCGCGAGCCCGTCGTCTGGCTGGCGGTGGCGCCCGACGGTCACTCGATCATGAGCGCCAGCACCGACCGCACGATCAAGCTCTGGGATATCGACGGCAAGCGCCTGATCCGCACCCTTGGCGTCCACAAGGACATGGCGCGTACCGCGCTTTTCCTGCCCGATGGGGCGCGGGCGCTGACGGCGGGCGACGATGGCGAGATCGTGCTGCGCCAGCTCGCCGATAGCGCGGTGCTGCACGTCTTCTCGTCAGGCCAGAACGGCGGCGTCAACAAGCTGGCGATCAGCCCGGACGGTAAACGTGCCGTCAGCGGGCACGACACCGGCAGGGTCATCGTCTGGGATATCGAGAAAGGCTCGGTGCTGCATGTGATGCCGGGGCACGACTGGTCGATCAGCGGGGTCGCCGTCTCGCCCGACGGCACACGCGCGATCAGCGGCAGTATCGAGGGCACGCTAAAACTATGGGACATCGGCACCGGCAAGCAGCTGCGCAGCTGGCACGGGCATGAGCGCGGCCCCTATGGGATCGTGTTCATGGCCGACGGGCATCATCTGATCACCGGCAGCGGCGACTATACGATCAAGCTCTGGGATCTCGACACCGGCCGCGAAGTCCGCCGCCTCGAGGGCCATTCGGGCACGGTCTATGCGCTGGCGCTGTCGACCGACAACAAGCGGCTGCTGTCCGGCTCGCTCGACGGCACGGCACGGCTGTGGGACATGGAAACCGGCAGCGAGACCGCGCTGTTCGACAGCCGGTCCGGACCGGTCTACGCCGTGGCGTTCGCCGCCGACGGCACAGTGCTGACCGGCGGCTACGACCGCACCATCCGAGACTGGCCGGCGGCTGGCGGTGATGCGGTGGCGCTGTTCCCGGGCGCGCCGGAGTGATGTGCGAAGGTGGCGCGCGACGCTCGACGTTACAGAAAGGAGCGCCGCCGCCGACGCTGCCAATCTCCCCCCTCGTGGGGAGATGCCCGGCAGGGCAGAGGGGGGCGCGAAGGATCGCCAGCCTTTGCTCTAACTCATTCTCAACCAGGAACCAGTCTGCGGGCGTTGCTACGAATGGTTGACAGGCCGGCGGGACAGCGCCCCCCTCTGTCCTGCCGGACATCTCCCCCACAAGGGGGGAGATCGGCTGTCACTTCGGCTTTCGCCAATCTCCAGCGTTGAAAGTTGGCGCCGCCGCCGACGCTGCCAATCTCCCCCCTCGTGGGGGAGATGCCCGGCAGGGCAGAGGGGGGCGCGAAGGATCGCCAGCCTTTGCTCTAACTCGTTCTTAACCAGGAACCAGTCTGCGGGCGTAGCTACGAATGGTTGACAGGTCGGCGGGACAGCGCCCCCCTCTGTCCTGCCGGACATCTCCCCCACAAGGGGCACAAGGGGGGAGATCGGCTGTCGCGGCCGCCTACGCAAAACCCCTTTACGGCATCGGCTTTCGAGGCCAATACCGCTTCGACCAAGCGTTGGGACCGAACATGACGACCAATCTCCACATCGTCGAGGCGTCGATCGAACAGTTGCGGCGGGCGCTGGAGGCTGGCACGGTCACCAGCGTCGAGCTGGTCGGCGCCTGCCTGCGGCGGATCGCCTACTACGACCGGCATGGCATCGCTCTCAACGCCGTTCCCGTGCTCAATCCGAAAATGTTCGAGGAGGCCGCCGCGTCCGACCGGCGCCGCCGGAGTGGTGCGACGCTCGGGCCGCTGGACGGCATCCCCTACACCGCCAAGGACAGCTACAAGGTAGCAGGCTTGACGGTCGCCGCCGGCTCGCCCGCCTTCGAGCATCTCGTCGCCATCGAGGACGCCTTCACCATCGGGCGGCTGCGGGCCGGCGGCGCGGTGCTGATCGGGCTGACCAACATGCCGCCGATGGCCAATGGCGGCATGCAGCGCGGCGTCTACGGAAGGGCGGAAAGCCCCTACAATGCCGAATACCTGACCGCCGCCTTCGCGTCGGGGTCATCGAATGGTTCCGGGACCGCGACCGCCGCCAGTTTCGCCGCCTTCGGGCTCGGCGAGGAGACATGGTCGTCCGGCCGGGCGCCGGCGTCGAACAATGCGCTGGTCGCCTACACGCCGTCGCGCGGCGTTATTTCGGTGCGCGGCAACTGGCCGCTGGTGCCGACGATGGATGTGGTGGTGCCGCATACGCGCAGCGTGGCCGACATGCTCGAACTGCTCGACGTGATTGTCGCCGACGACCCCGACACAAGAGGCGATTTCTGGCGCGCGCAGCCCTGGGTGGCGCTGCCAAAAAGCTCGGCCGTGCGGCCGCCGCGCTACACCGGGCTCGAGCTGGAGGGGGCGCTGCAAGGCATGCGGCTCGGCGTGCCCCGCATGTATATCGGCCGCGATATGGAGGCTGACGTTCCGATCCAGACCCGTGCCTCGGTGCTGGAGCTGTGGGAGCAGGCGGCAGCGGATCTGCGGCGGCTCGGCGCTGATGTGGTCGAGGTCGATTTCCCTGTCGTCTCCAATTACGAGCGCGACCGGCCGGGCACAAAAAACATGGTCGATCGCCGGCTGGTGCCGGAAGAATTCGCCGAGCGCGAGATATGGGACCTGTGCATCTTCGCCTGGGACGACTTTCTGCGCGGCAATGCCGATCCCCTGATCCCCGATCTGTCCTCGGTCGACGGCGCAAAAATCTTTCCGCAGCCGCGGGGCACGCTGCCGGACCGCTACAAGGACAGCTTCGATGTGGCGGAATATGTCGAGTGGGCCAAGCGCGGCGTCACGCCTTTCCTGGCCATTCCCGAGTTGGAGGCCGGCCTGAAAGGCCTGGAGGCGACGCGGCGCATCGACTTCGAGGATTGGCTCGACACGCAAGGGCTCGACGCGGTGGTGTTCCCGGCCGTCGCCGATGTCGGTCCGGCCGATGCGGACGTCAACGAGGCCTCCGCAGCGCTGGCCTGGCGCAACGGCACCTGGGTCGCCAACGGCAATCTGGTTTGGCGCCATCTCGGTATTCCCACCGTCACCGTGCCGATGGGCACGATGGCCGATATCGGCATGCCCGTCGGCCTCAGCTTCGCCGGCAAGGCCTATGAAGATACGAAGCTGCTTCGGCTGGCCGGCGACTTCGAGCGCTTTGGCCAGCGCCGCAGCCGGCCGCCGCGCACGCCGGAACTTCCCGATGATGTTTTTTTTGCCCGGCCTTCCGCCCGCCGGCCCGGCGAGGCGCCGCCGCTCACCCTTGCCGCCGAGACGCGCCGTGCGGGTGATCAAGACGAGATAACAGTCACGCTAGATGTGGCCGGAACGGGAATCGAGACCAGCGTGAAAGTCCATGTCAACGGCGAGCCCATTCGCATGCGGCGGACCAGCGCGCGCTTCACCGGGCGTGCAGTGGTACCGGCCAAAGAGCACGAGAGAATCCACAGTGTCTGGCGCGGCGCGTACGGCTCGATCGTCACTGCTGTCGTGCGTCTTGAAGACGGACGCGCCGCCGGTGCCTACGTGGTGACAGGTGGAATTGGATGACCACCGCGCTTCGCCTTGTGCTGCGGCATGTCTGCGGCCAGTCCCTCAATCCGCGTCAATCCGGCTTGCAGGGGTCGGCCTTGGCCGCCGCTGTCTTTTCACCCTCCTGCTGCGCCTCGACATCCTGCTGCGAGGTGGCAAGGTTTTTATCGCCACCGGCTTCCTGGTTGGCAAGCGGCATGGTGTTGCCGGTCTTGTTGGCCGGGCCGCCCTCTACCCTGTTGCCGGCATTCGCATCGGTTTCGAGCGGCGCACGCGTTGCGTCTTTTGCGACGCCTGATTGAGCTTCAATCGATGCGGTCGTCTCATGGCAGGTGGCGCTTGCCGTGCCGGCGCTCAGGCCGATCATAGAGGTGGCGAGCAAAATAGCGGTAAGCGTCTTCATCTCATCCTCCTTTCGGTGTTTGAGGTCATCTTTCTAAACTGCTGGCACTATCCGAGGTTCCGCTATTCAGTTCGAACCTCGAATCTGAGCGTCCAGCGGACCTTCCGGAACGGAGCCAGGGAAACCATAAGTTGCACCATGGCAGCCGCTGCTCGACATGGTACTTGCGCCGCACCTAAAATAATGGGATCCTGGTTCCGGGTATTGGGTAACGAGTGTTTTGGGGGAAGGCGTCTCGGCTGTTGCAAGTTCCCGGACGGCTTTGAAAGTTCATGAATGTTCTGCGGTTCCTGGTGGGCATGCTCACCATGTCGTTCATCGTGGCGATCTCGACTTATTGGGCAACGGGTTCAATCTGGAAGGCGACCGGCGGAACGGTCATTGCCTTGATCGTTTTGCAGGTTGGGTACTTTGTCTACCTCCTCTGGGCGGCCAATAGGCCCGGAGCGGAAGCCGCAGAAGATGACCCCTCCGAGAGTGGCTCGGCCATGGAGCTGGTTCTGGCTCTAGCGCATGACCCGAACCGAAGAATTGTCGGTTCGAGACCGGATGGTTCCGGAATGTGCGTGGACATTCCGCTGGATTAGCCAAACACAATATATATATCAGCCCGGTTCGGACAATTTGGCACGCAACCTCATGCTTTGCGGGCTTCCGCAGGCGCGGCCTATCGCGTATTGGCGCGGGGAAAATCCCTTGGGCACGTGTGAAAAGCATGATTCGACTGGAAAGCATCAGCAAGCAGAACGGCCGGCAGATCGTCTTCATCGAGGCCTCCGCCTCCTTGCAGAAGGGCGAGAAGGTCGGGCTGGTCGGCCCTAACGGCGCCGGCAGGACGACGCTGTTTCGCATGATCAACGACGAGGAGCAGCCCGACGAGGGCCAGGTCTCGGTCGATCGCGGCGTCACCATCGGCTATTTCAGCCAGGATGTCGGCGACATGGCGGGCCGCAGCGCGGTTGCCGAAGTGATGGACGGCGCCGGGCCGGTGAGCGAAGTGGCGGCCGAGATGGGCGAACTCGAAGCCGCCATGGGCGATCCTGATCGCGGCGATGAGATGGAGGCGATCATCGCCCGCTACGGCGACCTGCAGGCGCGGTTCGAGGAGCTCGACGGCTATGCGCTTGATGGCCGCGCCCGCGAGGTGCTGGACGGCCTCGGCTTCAGCCAGGAGATGATGGACGGCGACGTCGGAAAACTTTCCGGCGGCTGGAAGATGCGGGTGGCGCTGGCCAGGATCCTGCTGATGCGGCCCGACGCCATGCTGCTCGACGAGCCGAGCAACCATCTCGACCTGGAAAGCCTGATCTGGCTGGAGCAGTTCCTGAAGAACTATGACGGCGCGCTGCTGATGACCTCGCACGACCGCGAGTTCATGAACCGCATCGTCAACAAGGTGGTCGAGATCGATGGCGGCTCGCTGACCGCTTACTCCGGCAACTATGAATTCTACCAGCAGCAGCGCGCGATCGCCGACCGGCAGCAGCAGGCACAGTTCGAGCGCCAGCAGGCGATGCTGGCCAAGGAGATCGCTTTCATCGAGCGCTTCAAGGCGCGCGCTTCGCATGCAGCCCAGGTGCAGAGCCGGGTGAAGAAGCTGGAGAAGATCGACCGCGTCGAGCCGCCCAAGCGCCGCCAGAAAGTGTCGTTCGACTTCCAGCCGGCGCCGCGCTGCGGCGAGGACGTGGTGACGCTGAAGAAGGTCCACAAGGGCTATGGCAGCCGCTCGATCTACGAGGGGCTGGATTTCCAGGTGCGCCGCCGCGAGCGCTGGTGCGTGATGGGCATCAACGGCGCCGGCAAGTCGACGCTGCTGAAGCTGGTGGCCGGCGCTTCCGAGCCGGACAATGGCACGGTGGCGCGCGGGCCGAGCGTCAGGATGGGCTATTTCGCCCAACACGCCATGGGAGTGCTGGAGGGCGAGCGCACCGTGTTTCAGACGCTGGAGGATGCCTTTCCGCAGGCAGGCCAGGCGCCGCTCAGGGCGCTGGCCGGCTGCTTCGGCTTTTCCGGCGACGAGATCGAGAAGAAATGCCGGGTGCTGTCGGGCGGCGAGAAGGCGCGGCTGGTGATGGCGCTGATGCTGTTCGACCCGCCCAATCTGCTGGTGCTGGACGAACCGACCAACCACCTCGACATCGCCACCAAGGAGATGCTGATCACGGCGCTTTCGCAGTATGAAGGCACCATGCTGTTCGTCTCGCACGACCGCCACTTTCTCGCCGCGCTGTCGAACCGGGTGCTGGAACTGACGCCAGAGGGCATCCACACCTATGGCGGCGGCTATACGGAGTATGTCGAGAGGACGGGGCAGGAGGCGCCTGGGCTGCGGGGGTAGGGGCGCGCACATATCGGGGGTAGGGGCGCGCACATATCGCCCCAGTGTTCATGTCAATGTAAATATTGACATTCTATTTGGATTTGTATACGTAAATATTGACTAACTGACCATTCTCGTCAACATATGAGTTTACAATGGGTGTCAAGCAAGCGGTCCGCGAACAATATCGGGCGACGGTGAACCGTATTCCGGTCGGCGCTATCCAGGTTCCTCCGGAGGGCTGGATGCGCACGGTGCGCAAGGCGCTCGGCATGTCCGGCGCGGAGCTTGCGCGGCGGATGGGGGTTTCGCGCGCGCGCATCGCGCAGGCGGAACGAGCCGAGCTCGACGGCGGCGTCACGCTGAAATCCATGCAGACCACCGCCGAAGCCATGGGCTGCCGCTTCGTCTATGCTTTCGAGCCACCCGACGACATCGAGAATGTCATCATCGCACAGGCCCGAAAAAAGGCGAGGGCGATCGTCGGCGCGGCAAGCAGGCACATGGCGCTTGAGGACCAGGCCGTATCCGACAGCCGGACCGAGCAGGAAGTGTCGCGCCTGACGCGCGAGCTGATCTACGAAATGCCGCCTGATTTCTGGCAGGACAAATGATATCAGGCATGGCGGTCAAGCTCGATTATCCCGAAGGCGCGACTCCTCTCGATCCGAACGAGCTTGGCGGGTTGAAGCACAGGCACGTCACCAATCAAGGCGAGTTGGACGAACTCGAGCAGGCAAATATCGCATCCGGGCTGCGCTGGCTGGCTCGGATGCGGCGCAGGGACATTCTCACCGACGACTTTGCGATCGAGCTTCACCGCCGCCTCTTCGGCGACGTCTGGAGTTGGGCCGGCAGCTTCAGGAAGACAGGCAAGAACATCGGCGTCGATCCAGCCCAGATCGCAATACAGCTGCGCGGTGCGATAGACGATGCGCGCTACTGGGCGGAGCATGGAATCCATCAGCCCTTAGAGGCGGCGGTGCGGCTGCATCACCGCCTTGTGTGGGTCCATCCTTTCCCGAATGGCAATGGGCGTCACGCGCGCATCATGGCGGATGTCGTGCTCGACAAGATCTTCAGGACCGGCCCTATTGACTGGACTGCCGGCTCGGATCTTCAAAAAATGAATGAGCGTCGCGCGGCCTATATCGCAGCCCTCAAGGCAGCCGACAACCATGACATCGCGCCTCTGCTGGCCTTTGTCCGTGCGGAGAAACCTAAATAACATGCCCTCGCACGACCGCCACTTTCTCGCCGCGCTGTCGAACCGGGTGCTGGAACTCACGCCAGAGGGCATCCACACCTATGGCGGCGGCTATACGGAATATGTCGAGAGGACGGGGCAGGAGGCGCCTGGGTTACGGAGCTAAGCTGCCGCGAGAGCAACAGGGGCCGAGCGGCTCGGCGTCGTTGGCCTGAGGGGGGCGGGACTGGCGCCGAGCCTAACCGGTTGGGGGGTAGATCACCGGCCATTTAGATACATACGCCCAACCTAATATAAGAGCAAGCTAATGTTATGCGTTAGCGGTTTCCAGCGGCTGTTTCCAATCGGTGGATGTTTCCGGCCGCCGCTTCCCGGCCGCGCGCTTAAACCGGGTGATGGAACTGGCGCCAGAAGGCATCCGTGGCGGCGGCTGACATGTCCAGCGCACCGGCCAGAGGCGCCGGGACTGCGGGGCTGAGGCGCAGAGCGGGGGCGCTGAAGGCGTCTCGATCGCCGGCTTGACCCTTCACGAGGCCGGCGACATTGTGGATGGCTGTTCGCCAGTCCATAACGGTCGTGTGGGAATGGATTTTCGCAACGCCCTCGATGAATCGCTGGCCTGGGCCAGCCGATGGTTCGACTACGCCGTGACGCCGTGGTTTTTCTATCAGGCTGCCATCATCGTCGTGCTCTTCCTGGTCGCGAAGCTCGCGGCGCAGCGCATCGAACCGCTCGTGGAGGATCAGGCACGCCAGATCAAGGGGCATCCCGGACTGTTGAGGGTCGTGGTTGCCCTGTTGCGACGCACCGACTGGATCCTGTTCACGGTCTTCCTGCTTGCCGCGCTCATTCTCATGCGCGCCATCACCTGGCCAAGCCGGAGCCATTTCATCTATATCGCGCTCTCGTTATCCCTCGCGTGGCTGTTCGCGTCGGTGCTGTCGCGCATCATCCGCAACCGCCTCGTTGCGCGGGCTCTCGCCTGGCTGACCTGGATCTATGCTGCCCTTGTCATCCTGGGCATCGATGACGACGCTGCGGCTTTCCTGGACAGCCTGGCAATACCGTTGGGCGCGGTTCGCCTTTCGGCGCTCATCGTGCTGAAAGCGGCGCTGCTGCTGATCGCCACGGTTTGGCTTGCGGTGGTCGTCGGCAAGTATATCGATGAGCGCGTCCGGATCTCCGAAGAGCTGACACCCTCGATCCGCGTCCTCGTCGGCAAGGTCGCAAAGATCGGCCTTGTGCTGGTGGCGGGTGCCATCGCCCTGTCTTCCGTCGGTCTCGACCTGACGGCTCTGACGATATTCTCCGGCGCCGTCGGCGTCGGCCTGGCTTTCGGACTGCAAAAGGTCGTTTCAAATTTCGTCTCCGGCATGATCATCCTGCTCGACAAGTCGATCAAGCCGGGCGACACCATTTCGCTCGAAGGTACTTTCGGCTGGGTTCGCGAATTGCGGGCGCGGTTCGTCTCGGTGGTGACGCGCGACGGCCGCGAATTCCTGATCCCGAACGAAGACTTCATCACCCAAAGGGTCATCAACTGGTCGTTCAGCGATAACCTTGTGCGGCTCGACGTCAATTTCGGGGTCTCCTACGACGCCGACCCACATAAGGTCAGCGAACTGGCGATAGCGGCCGCCATGAGCGTCGGCCGGGTCGAAGCGGACCGGCGGCCGGTCTGCTGGCTCACCGACTTCGGCGAGTCCTCGCTCAATTTCGTCCTGCGCTTCTGGATCCACGACCCTCAGCAAGGTCTGACCAACGTGCGCGGCAGGGTACTGCTGGCGCTGTGGGACACTTTTAGGGAAAACGGCATAGACATCCCCTATCCGCATCGCGAGATCATCATGAAGCCGGATGGCGGCGCCGGGAAATTACGCGGGCGCTGATGGGGTAGGGTGCAGCAGGGTCGCGGCGCCGAAGCTGCCAATCTCCCCCCTTGTAGGCTGGGCAATCGCATTTGGATTCTTGCGAAGATGGACCCCCACCCTAACCCTCCCCACAAGGGGGAGGGAACGCTGCCGCGCGCCTGTACTTTCCCTTTGGCGCCGAAAGACAGGCAATTTGCCGGGGTCAGCGCCAGCGGAAGTCTCCCTCCCCCCCGTGCCATCCGGCAAGGGTTCGCACCTCGGCTTCAATGCTGTATCCAGCTCCGAACTCAAGGAGCCTTCGATGACCTCACACCTCGACATCCCCGGCATGGCGGCCGATGACGAGCGCGCCGGCGACGACGACACCACGTGGCAGGGCGATGTTCGCGCGGGCGTGCGGCAGGTGCGCGACCTGGATTCCCTGCCGCTGTCGCCAGCCGAGCGCGCCGCGGCTCAAGCCGCGGCCACGCGCCACAAGGTTCGCATCCCAAAAGCCTATCTCGACCTGATCGACTGGAGCGACTCCACCGACCCGATCCGGCTTCAGGTCATCCCTTCGCCCGAAGAACTGGCTGAGCAGGAAGGCGAGCTCGACGATCCGATCGCCGACCACGCCTTCAGCCCGGTGCCGCGATTGACGCATCGCCACGCCGACCGGGTTCTGCTGTTCCCGACCTATCAATGCGCGGTCTATTGCCGGTTCTGCTTTCGCAAGGAATCCCTCACCTCGATCGGCCGGGGTTTTTCACGCGAGGCGCTGGAGCCGGCCTTTGCCTATATCGAGGAACACCCCGAAATCCGCGAGGTGATCCTGACCGGCGGCGACCCGCTGTCGCTGCCGGACAGGGCGCTGGCGGAAATCCGCGCCCGCATCGAGGCGGTTGCGCATGTGCGGCTCTTACGCATCCACACGCGTGTGCCCGTCGCGCTGCCCTCGCGCGTCACATCGGGGCTGGTTCGCTCCCTGCAGGGCCGTCTGATGGTCACGGTCGTCACCCATTTCAACCACGCGCGGGAGATCACGCCGGCCACCGAAGCGGCCTGCCGGACTTTAAGACAAGGCGGCTTCGTGCTGCTGAATCAGAGCGTTCTGCTGAAAGGCGTCAACGACACGGTCGAGGTGCTGGAGGAGCTGTGCCGGGAGCTGATGTACCGTCTCGGCGTCAAACCCTATTACCTGCACCACGGCGACCTCGCACGCGGCATGGCGCATCGGCGCACCACTATTCACCAGGGACAGGCGCTGGTCAGCGCCTTGCGCGCGCGCCTGTCGGGAATCTGCAATCCCGTCTATGTGCTGGACCTGCCGGACGGCGGCGGCAAAGTGCCGCTCGGCCCGTGCTATATCGAGGCGCAGGACGGCGAGACGTGGCGGATTCGCGGGCAGGATGGCGAGCTGAGGACCTATACGGAGCTTGTCGGCGACGTTTAAAAGCTTGGTTCCTCGCCCCGCGAAGCGGGCAGGGCATCGCATATCAGAACTGTCCCCTCATCCGGCCGCGGAGCCTGTCCTCGGGCTTGCCGCAGGCAAGACCCGTGGGCGGCCACCTTCTCCCCGGCGGGGAGAAGAGAGAAGCGTCAGCACTCGCTCCTCTCCCCTTGGGGAGAGGTCGGATTGTCCCGAATTGCCCTTCGCAATTCGGTTGGCAATCCGGGTGAGGGGGCCATTTGCGATAGCCCTGCCGTGAAGCGGCGGACAGGTGGCTCGGCGAAGCGGCCGGAGAGGGGCCTTCCTCGAGCGCGAAGCTCCAACTGCCGCGCCGGGTTGGAACCGGATCCAATGCCTCGCATTTTAGAGATGACGGGGCAAAGGAGCGCGGCGTGAAAGCTTTATCGGCGGTACTTGGCGGCTTCGTGCTGACGCTGGCGGTTTTCGCCAGCGGGTTGGCGTTCGCCGTATGGATTCTTTCCGCCGAGCCGGTGCGGCAGGCCGCCCCGACCTCCAGCGTTGCCGAACTGTGGCCCAGGGAGCCGCGGAAGGTGGACCCTGCTTCGCAGCGTCTTGAGCGCCTTCCCGCCCGCGAGGTCCCGAAGGTCCCGGTTGACCGCACCTCGAAACCTGCCGATGCCGCAGCTTCGGCGGGCGCCGTTACCGGCGCCATCAAGCCGGCAACGGACGAGCAGCAGGCGGTGCCCGCCGCCCATGTGGAATGGTGCGCAAGCCGCTACCGCTCCTACAGGCCAAGCGACGACCACTACACATCCTACAGCGGAGAGCAGCGTCCCTGCATCTCGCCCTATCTCGACGCCGGCGCGGCCGACCACGCCGCACAGCCTCCCGACGATGGCGCCGGCTATGTCGAGGCGACCGACACTTGGCCAATGGATGGCGACGTCCCGTCGGATGAGGGCGCATCGTATTGGGACGCCGCCCAGCTTCCGCCCGACCACGTGGACTATTGCTTCAGCCGCTACCGCTCCTATCGACCGGAAGACAACAGCTACCAGCCCTACTCCGGCGGCCCGCGCAGGCAGTGCGAGTAGGCGGGGGCGGGTGGCGGGCTGGCGGCCGCAGTGCATGGCGCCTTGTGCGACCCCGATCACGCAGATTTCTTGGATCGTTCGGGTTGGCGTTGCGTTCATCCGATACCCAAAGGAGGAATCAACATGAACGACGACCAGGAAGACAAGATTCGTGAGCGCGCATACCAGATCTGGGAACGCGAAGGTGGGATCCATGGCGATCCCGAGCGGCACTGGCACCGGGCCGAGGCCGAGATCGACAGGGAGGCAGCCCTGCCGCTGACGGCAGGCGATGCCCTGCCGGAAACCCGCGAGGTCGCGAGCTCCGACATCTTGACGGTGGAGGCCCTGGCGGCGCGCACCGGCATATCGGGCGAACAGGCGCAGGAGCTGATCGACAGGCTGGGCAACGACCGGGCGGCGATCGAACAAGCCGCGCGCAATCTCAAGGGGAAGCAGCGGCTCGGGGAGTGACAGATGATCAGAAAACTCAAAGACGGAAAATACCGCCTCTATTCGCGCAAGAAGGACGAAAAGACCGGCAAGCGCCGCAATCTCGGGACGTTTGACACCCGCGAGGCTGCCGAGAAGCACGAACGCGAGGTGCAGTATTTCAAGAGGCATTGAGGGGGGCGTGCCGTCGCTTGCCAGGCAGCGGCGCCGGATGCCTGCCGGAACCTGAGCCTGCGAAGTCGGCGGCCACGCATCTCTGCTCCGGACAGTGTTCGAGAACATGGTGCGTCCACCAAGCCTTAGTCCGGAAGCAGGTAGCGACGCCCATGGCGGTCGCCCGCGGATTTTAGCACGGTACGCAAATTGTTCAGAACCGTACCTGATGCACCTCGCGCAAGCGACATCAAACTTTCAGTGACGAAGCGTTCGCTTGCGACGTGGCCAAGCGGACTATTGTACTTTCTAAATGCATCACCGCGCCGCTCCCTACGATGGCGCCAGCTATGTCGAGGCGAGCGACACGTTGCCAATGGATGGCGACGTTCCGCCGGGTGAAACCGGCGCCGCCCAGCTTTCGCCCGACCACGTGCAATATTGCTTCAGCCGCTACCGCTCGTATCGGCCGGAAGACAACAGCTACCAACCCTATTCCGGCGGCCCGCGCAGGCAGTGCGAGTAGGCAGGCGCCTCGCGCGCCTGTCGGGCATAGGCAAACTACGTGCTGGACTTGCCGGAAGGCGGAGGGAAGGCGCCGCTCGGGCCGTGCTATGTCGAGGCGCGGGACGGTGAGGCGTGGCGGATTCGCGAGATCGAGAAGAAATGCCTCGGTTAAGGACTGTCTTTATTCAAGCCACGGCATGCAGAGAAATCGGATATCCGTGAACGGCCTGTTTTGACCCTGATCGGACCTTTCGGGACCATTTTCGGAAGCAGACATCTCCTTTGACCGCGCTGTACTTGGCGTCGCGACGAGCCTCCGAGCACATCTCAGCAACGCGGTCAAAGGTTGTGGGTTGTTAAATGTTTACAGCTTTGCGCATCACCTCGCTTTCGTGGCTCTAGATCTCGTGCAGGCAATCCTGAGTCAGCCGAGCGTTGGCTGCCACCGGCCCTGCCACCGAGACTATGTTGCCATCCGCCTCGTTTCGTGGCCGCCTTCTCGCAGCCGGATTCAGGCCGCGTGCTTGGAACTAATGACGGGCGAGACTGTTCAGCTGTGACTTTGGCATGACGCTGACGTGCCCTCCTGGCTGGGTAAGCCTCGATCTTGAGGAGACTCGCATCATGAAGATTTCGTTCAGATTTCGTTCAGTCGCGGCTGCGGTTGTCGCTGCAGCAGGAATCAGCTTTGCCGGCTCCGCGCATGCCGACAGCGGTACGATCCGCTTCTCAGTCTACAAGGCTGCCTTCTTTGTGGGTGGCTCTGGAGGCGAGGGCACGCTGACCTTCCATGGTCGCCGCTATCCCATCTCTGTCGGCGGCATCTCGGGCGGCCTCGCCTTCGGGGCTTCTAAGACCTATTTCCATGGTACCGTGCGCCACATTCGCCGCGTCCAAGATGTGACGGGGGTCTACGGTGCGGCGGGCGGTGGCGGCGCGTTCGGCAAAGGGGCCCAGGTGATCGTCATGACCAATGACAAGGGCGCCCAACTCGAACTCTCAGGCAAGCAGGTAGGCCTGCAAGTCAACGCCGATCTCAGCGGTATTGCCATCACGGTGAAGTAGGGGCCGTCGCTCCGTTCGTCGTCCCTGCAGTCGGCCCACTACGCTGAATACAAAGGGTCGGCTTTCAGCGCTACCATCTAGGAAGCGGCCATTCCACTGTCGGCCCCAATCGAGACGCTCGGGTAATACGCGCCAAGCGTCCGCTCGTGGCGCGACCGAGCCGGCCGGCGCATCGGCTCGGATTGTACCGCAACGGAGCGTTCTACGTCGCGATCGGGTGGAATGTCGACGTTCAGGTTGGATTACCCGCGGGCTCTACGCCGATAACATTCTGCTCCGCGTCCGTCGTGAACGTTCCCTTCGATTGATCCAATATTACAAGCACGTTGCCGAAAGGGTCACATACACGGGCGCATCGTCCGATCGCGATGTCGAACGGCGGTTCCACTGTCGTTCCGCCCGCTGCCAAAAATTCTCGAAATGCCGCGTCCACATCATCAACCAGAATATCAGTCTCTGGACCAATACGAAGATGAACTACTAGTTCTGCATCTGCTTCAGGCAACGCGAAGCCGGCAGCTTCCGCGTCCCGCCAGATGAGGGCATGGCCGAGCCGATCCCGATAAAAGGATATGGCTTCGTCAAGATCGCTCACATGCAGTAGATAGTTGTCGAGTTTTCGGAACAACGGTCTTTTGGCGGCCTCGTAAGCCATTGCGGGACCTCGCGCAGTATCACGGGCTCACATCAGTGCCCAAGATTATGGTTCCGCGACGAGTTCCGCAACGGCTCGGCTCAGCGTCGGCTCCAGCTGATGCCAGCTTGCAACAGCTCTTTGTATCGCGGGAACGGCAGCTATGGGGTCGATTCCGGGCCTAGCGCGAACGTCCGGTTCGGAGATTCGTCATGAACGACCGGAAGTGGCGCTAAGCCGACCTTCGAACGGCACGATTGAACACGCGTCCTGCTGCCCTCATCTCTGGGCGCTTAGCGCGTCGCTCGGCGTGGTGACGACAGGGCATCAAGCCGCTCCTGCAGATGCCCATTCAGCACGATCATTTTCTTGAGCGCCTTCACCGCATCGCCCTTGTGCTGGGCGATGAAATTGTCGGTGACTGCCTGAAGGGCGGCCTCCTGGCGGCTGTCCAGCGTCACGATGTGGTGCATGGCGATGCCTCCGACAGTTCCTGTTCAAATTGAACAAAACGGGAACAAAAATGTCAAGGGTGAATTGACTCCGCGAGGAATGCCTTCCTATTTTCAGTAGGTGGGGCCGGTTGCTCACAAACTGGGGAGAGCCGCGATGGGCAGACGAAAAAGCCGGTTTGACAGGCTGTCAGCGAGGCATGCGGAGGCGATCATCAGGGATGCTCTCAGCCTGCGCAGGACGGTGCTTTCGTCGCAACTGCATCTGAAAGCGCATGGCGAGCTGTTTTGGCAGCTGTGCGGGCTTGTCGACAAATTGCATGAGGTGTTGGGCAGCGTAGCGGAGAAGGAGCTCGATTTCCGGGTGCCGGATCTTGGCCTGCTTCCGCTTCCCGAGGACTATTTGACTCGGAAATGAGCCATGGCCGGGCCGATGGACAGCGTTGGACGTGCCGCGAAGGCCAACATGCTGCTGATCGTGGAGTGCGGCCACTGCTACCATGTCGGACGTTTCAGGGCGAACGACGTGGCCAAGTTGGTGGGCTGGAACAAGCCGCTGGAGACCATCCGGTTCAAGTGCAAGCGGTGCAGCCGGACGAACACGACGGTGAAGACCCAGTTCATCGACCAGGACCATCCGCCGAAGGGCTACATCTGGGTGCTGCAGAAGTTCAAGCTTTAGAACAGCGAACCCTGTACCGGCGCCTGTGGCGCCTGCGGCGGAAACTTTATCTGCGTCGCCGGCTTGTCGACGATCACCAGCGCGTCGTCGGGTGCCGTGCGCTGCAGGTGCCTGGCCTCCGACCACGGCGCGGTCAGCCAGGTCTCGGTTTCCTCCTGGGTTGTCAGGATGACGGGCATGGCCTTCTCATGGATCGGCGCGATCAGCGCGTTTGGCCTGGTGGTCAGAAAACCGTAGAGCTCGAACTCGCCGGGGCCGTCCTTGACCTTGCGCACGCCTTGCCAGCGCGTCCACAGGCCGGCGAAGAAGAACAGCGGCCGCTCCTCGTTCAGCGCGAACCAGTAGTTTTTCTGGATACCGGTATCCGGATCCTTGTCGCCGGGCGTCGGACTCGGCTCGGCAAAACTGGTGAGCGGCACCACGCAGCGGTTCTCGACGCCGAGATATTGCTGCCAGTGGCCGTATTGCGGGTTACGGATGTTGGTGGTGCCATAGTCGGCCTTGCCCTTCACCCGCTCAATCGGCGTCGGCATGCCCCACAGCAGGTTGGCCAGTTCCCGCTCACCGTCCGGCGCATTGCGCACCACCGGGCCGGGCTGGTTGGGGTAGATGTCGATGGAGGGCTCGAGATTGCCGAGACTATCGCGCAAGGCGCGGGTCCACTGGCGGATCGCCTCCTGGCTGGTGGTGATGTTGTAGAGGTTGCACATATCGAGCCCCGGGGGATGTTCAGGCATCTTGTGGGAAAGGGCAGGTAATTTCCAGCGCTGTCCGGCTGGCTGCTGACACGCTACCCCGCCACCACCACAGCGCGCGATCACCGCCGCCACCCCGGCGGAAGGACACCTACCGTGCGCAGCGGCGAACCCGCGGGCTCCGCTTACGCAACGGACGCCGACTGTGCGCGTTCTACCCATTAGGAGGAGCATAGCGATGTGACGGCTGGTCTCATGCGCTTATAATCGGAGGCAAATCATGATGTCTAAATTCAAAGAAGCCCTTGAGCGCGGGAAGGAAGCCCGTGAGCAAGAGGGGAAGGTCCGCAATGAGAAGGCCGAGGGAGGTGTGGTGGACTTCGGCGCGCAAGCCAGGGCCTGGCTAAACGACGTCGTTGTTGCCTCGTTGGAAGCGGCCAAGGCTGAGGTGGCGGGCGAGGTGACTGTCGACATGGACACCGCGCCACGCCGCCAAGCCAAAGCGTCAACACCATCCATTCGGTTCAAAGTCTATGGGAAGCGAGGAATGGAGAAGGAGCCAGTCGGAAGAACGTTCACGGTCAACGTTCAGCTGAGTGGGCAAGTGTCAGTCTCTTCGCCCGGGATGGTGGCGAGAGACGTGGGAAACATAGGGGATAGGACTGACGAGCGGTTCTCTGCCTTGCTTGCAGAACTGATCGAGGACGCAGCGAAGGGCACTTAGCCAGCAAGGTGTCGAGGAAGGGCAGGAATTCCAGCGCTGTCCGCTCGGCTGCTGACACCGTCGAGCCTGTCAGTAAATGGCTTCCTAATGTCGCGAACACCCCCTCCGTTAACCTTTCGTTAACCATGGCTGGCTAGCGTTTACCTATCAGTAAGGAATCGCTGTCCGTGACCTTCGCCGCCCCCGTCGAGACCAAATCCATTCGTTTTCGCGCCCGCTCCTTTGTCGCCTTCACGCTCACCCCGGAGGCGCCGCTTTCGGAGTGGCTGGAGAGCCTCGATCGCTGGATCGGCAATTCTCCCGGCTATTTCGCCGGCCGGCCGGTAGTGCTTAACCTCAACACGCTGAAGCCTGAGGTCCGTCAGATCGAAGCGCTGGTCGCCGAGCTTGGCCTGCGAGGCATCCGCATTTATGCCATCGAGCTCGACGGCAGCACGGCGCTTGAGGCCAATCTGCCGCCGGTGCTGATCGGCGCGAAGGAGGCCACTGCCGGGCTGCTGATGCAGGCCGACGCCAAGGTCAGGCCAGAAGATGCGGGCAAGGCAGAAGAAGGCAAGGCGGAACAGGGCAAGCAGCCAGAAGACAGGCAGCCGGACGCGCCGGCCACACTGATGGTCAAGACGCCGATCCGCTCGGGCCAGTCGGTCTTTCATGCGCATGGCGACGTCATCGTGCTCGGCTCCGTCGCCTCCGGTTCCGAGATCGTCGCCGCCGGCTCCATCCATGTCTACGGCACGCTGCGCGGGCGGGCGTCGGCCGGCGTGCTCGGCCATTCGGCGGCGCGCATCTTCTGCCGCAAAAACGAGGCCGAGCTGCTGTCGGTCGACGGCTGGTATTGCACCGCCGAGGAGATGGAGCCGTCCTTGCGTGGAAAAGCCGTCCAGGCATTTCTCGAAAAAGACACGCTGCGCATCGCGCCGTTCAGCTAATGCAGTCGCCCGAAAGTACGCAGCGGTTTTTGAATAAAAACAAAGACTTAAGCGCATCGCATAATTCAGACGCTTAACAATACCAACAATAATGGAGGCATAGATGGGCAAGGTAGTGGTGGTCACCTCCGGCAAGGGGGGCGTCGGCAAGACGACCTCGACGGCCGCCCTTGGCGCTGCGGTCGCGAGAACCGGCAAGAAGGTGGCTCTGGTCGACTTCGACGTCGGCTTAAGGAATCTCGATCTGATCATGGGCGCCGAGCGGCGGGTGGTGTTCGATCTGGTCAACGTCATCCAGGGAACGGCCAAGCTCTCGCAGGCGCTGATCCGCGACAAGCGGGTCGAGACGCTGTTCCTGCTGCCGGCCTCGCAGACGCGCGACAAGGATGCGCTGACCGAGGAGGGCGTCGGCGAGGTGATCGACAAGCTGCGCTCGGTGTTCGACTACGTCTTCTGCGACAGCCCGGCCGGCATCGAGCGCGGCGCGCAGCTCGCCATGCGCTTTGCCGACGAGGCGGTCATCGTCACCAACCCGGAAGTCAGCTCGGTGCGCGATTCCGATCGCATCATCGGCCTGCTCGATGCCAGGACCGTCAAGGCCGAGCGGGGCGAGCAGATCGCCAAGCACGTGCTGGTGACGCGCTATGATGCGGCGCGCGCGGCACGCGGCGAAATGCTCTCGATCGACGACGTTCTGGAGATCCTGTCGACGCCGCTCCTGGGGATCATTCCCGAGAGCCAGGACGTGCTCAAGGCCTCCAACCTCGGTTCGCCGGTGACGCTCAGCGATCCCACCAATTCCGCCGCCCGCGCCTATATCGAGGCGGCCAAACGGCTCGAGGGCGAGGACCTGCCGGTCGTCGTGCCGTTCGAGCGCAAGGGCTTTCTCGACCGGCTTTTTGGAAGGAGGGCAGCATGAGCCTGTTAGACCTCTTCAAGCGGCGCGGCAGCGCGCCGGTGGCGCGCGAGCGGCTGCAGGTGCTGCTCGCCTATGAGCGCCGCAACCGCAGCCAGCCCGATCTCGTCTCGGTGCTGCGCGAGGAGATCATGGCCGTCATCGCCAAGCATGTGCAAATCGACCAGGATTTTCTCCAGGTCTCGATGGATCGCGGCGAGACGATGTCGACGCTGGAAATCGACATCCAGATCCCCAACAAGAGCGCAAGGCCGCTGGCCATGTCGGCCTGAGCGGCAGTGTTGCGGCCAGAGAAGCGCCGGAAACTGGCTCCATGAGTTGAGCGCGGCTGGCCAGCGCTGGTGGGTTTTACCCAGGGCAATCCCTTCCGCTTTGCGCTGCCCCTCATCTGCCTGCCGGCATCTTCTCCCCGTCACTATACGGGGAGAAATGCCCGGCAGGGCAATGAGGGGCGGCGCCGACATCGACAGTGGTCATCCCAACACCCGGTTTGTCTGAAGCGATTGCCTGGCGTGATCTCCTGGCCACTACCCCAGCCACCACAAAACCCCGCCCAGCACCGCCACCACTCCGGCGATCGACAGCCCGAGAATGATGTAGGATCCCTTGATGACGTCGCGGATCACCTTCTTGACGCTTGAGCGGTCATTGAGGTTCGGGAACGGCTCCTGCGGTTCCGCCACGCCGAGAAAGCGGCACAGCGGCCCCCAGCCTTCGGTCACCGTGAACACCAGCAGCTTTTCCGGCGGCACGGCTGCCTTCACCTCCTCGGTGTAGGCGTTGTAGCGTGCGATCGCCCGCTCGCGGTCGTCCATCACGCCGGCCAGCAGGCGGCCCCAGATCAGCTTGCGCGACATGTCGCCGAATTTTCGGCCGAACGGCGTCAGCCACTCCAAAATCTTGAACTGCCAGAGATTCTCGGTGAAGTAGATCGTGTCGATCGTGCTGTCGTACCAGCCTTCGGCGCCGCGCTCGGGTGAAGCGTCAGCAGCACCTTGGCGTCAGGGTATTCGGCCAGCAGCTCCCGCCACACGCAGCAGCCGGGATTGTCGACCGTCGCCGTGTAGTTGGCAAACACCCGGTCCCAGTCGAGCGGCGTGCCGGGCTTGCTGTTCGCTACCTTGCGCCAGAAGTCGAGGTGGCCCTTGTTGGCCTTGTTGAGGATCACTTCCTGCATGTGATAGCAGGGAAGGCCGAGCCTGTTCAGCGCGGCAAAGGTCGACCATGTGCCCGTGCGTCCGAACCCCGCGCCGATTACCTTGAGCGCCATGCATTCTCCCTGGACTGATCTTCTTGTTTTATCGCAGTCCGCAGCGCCTACGTTGCGCCCCGAGCGCCCGGCACGCAACAAATTTCCGTCGTGCCTTCCCTCACCAGATCAGCTCTTTTGAATGGACAGCATCAGCCACGAAGCGTCTCAACCATAGGATGCATTAATCATGCACACACTTCTGATCCATTTGCCACTTGCGCAACCATTGAAAGGGTGAAAACGTTGGTGTGGGGTAAATGGGCAAGGGTGGTCGTCGCGGCTGTTAGAAGCTCCGGGACGGCCGTGAAAAACGATGAATTTTCCACAGTTCCTGGTGGGGATGGCCACCGCGTCACTCGTCGTGGCGCTCTCGACTTTTTTGGCAACGGGTTCGATCTGGAAGGCGCTGGGCTGGACGGTTCTTACCTTGATCGTTTCGCAGGTTGGATATTTTGTGTTGGTCATCCGGCTGATCTATGGAACCGGGCGAAAGACACACAGGTAATCCGCGACCCGCGAGTGCTGGACCATTGAGACGGTCTGCGGTTTCGAGATCCAGGTCAGGCCAGCACCAATATCAACATGCCTAGACCATAATGTTTATAAGATAGACAGCATGGTCTAAGCCGTTTGAAAGCGGACTTGTTCGGTTCTGGGAATGTGCATTGGACGTTCCGTTACTTTAGCCAACCAGTATATATTTGCGGATACATATGCCTGGATTGGGCAGCGCGGAAGCCTGCCTGCGGCTTGTGCAATCCTGAACTCCCAAGTGCTTCCTGCCTCTATCGATGCTGCTCGGTTGAGGCTAAGGTTTGTTGAGATTCAGGCTGACCGTAGGGGCCAGCACTGGATCGCTGCACTTCTCGGTCACCGTAACGGCATGGATCCTAGGTCTGCGCTCCGCTTCGCGTTCGCTTCGCCCCAGGATGACGAACGGGGAGTGTCGTTTCAGCCAATCCTAGAGGTTTGCGCTTGGCATCAACCGCCACCGCTACGCGGCGACGCAATTGCCAATTTTCACCATCAGCGATTGGCCTCAAGCCACCATGCCTTCGTCATCCTAGGGCGGAGCAGGAGCGAAGCGACGTGGCGGAGACCCTAGGATCCATGCCGTTACAGTGGTCGAGTTGAACAGCAGCGCAGCAAGTGACCGTCCCTCCGGACGCCGGAACCCTCCGGCGCCACGCGTCATCTGCTCAGCTCACTCCGCCGCCAGCTTGTCCTGCGTCTTGGTGTCGAAGTCGCTGGCGTCGTGGCGCTCGTGCAGTTGCATCGCGGGCTCGCCGAAGGTGCGGTTGACCATGCGCCCGCGCTGCACCGCCGGCCGCGCGTCGATCGCGTCGGCCCAGCGCTGCACGTGTCTGTACTCCGTGACCGACAGGAACTCGCCGGCATCGTTATACATGCGGCCCTTGGCCAGCCCGCCATACCAGGGCCACACGGCGATATCGGCAATCGTGTAGGCGTCGCCGCCGAGATATTCGCTTTCAGCGAGGCGCCGGTCGAGCACGTCCATCTGGCGCTTGGTCTCCATGGCGAAGCGGTCGATGGCATATTCGATCTTTTCCGGCGCATAGGTATAGAAATGGCCGAAGCCGCCGCCGAGATAGGGCGCCGAGCCCATCTGCCAGAACAGCCACGACAGGGTTTCTGCGCGCGCCGGCTGCTCGGCCGGCAGGAATTCGCCGAATTTTTCGGCCAGATGCACCAGGATCGAGCCGGATTCGAAGACGCGGATCGGCTTTGGCCCGCTGCGGTCCATCAGCGCCGGGATCTTGGAGTTGGGGTTGACCTCGACGAAGCCGCTGCCGAACTGGTCGCCGTCGTTGATCCTGATCAGCCAGGCGTCATATTCGGCGCCTTTGTGGCCGAGCGCCAAGAGCTCCTCCAGCATGATCGTCACCTTGACGCCGTTCGGTGTCGCCTGCGAGTAAAGCTGCAGCGGATGCTTGCCGACCGGCAACTCCCTGTCATGCGTCGGGCCCGCGATCGGCCGGTTGATGCGGGCGAAGGCGCCGCCATTTTCCTTGTTCCAGGTCCATACTTTCGGCGGTGTGTATTGGTTCATCTCGGGAGGCCTTGTGATGTGAGCGGGGAGGGTCAGCTTGCGCATGGAAGCGGGAGATTCGTCGGGCAGGTTCATCTACACATAGATATAGGTAGTTCGGGCAGCAGGAAGTTCAACTTATATTGAACTATTGTCGAGGCCGCATGCCGATTCTCCCAGGGGAGAAGGGCTCACCGATGCCCTTGCGCCTCGTCACGTGCGCCATACCTATAGGCATATCGGGCCTTTGCCGGCCCACGCATCGCTTACCGGGATTGAGAGCATGACCATCGATACGATTTTGCGGTCCATCGTGGCGGTGCGCGCCTCGATCCCGGACGATGCCTTCACCGCCAATGCGCTGGGCACGAGCCGGGAAGGCAGCGGCGTGGTCATTCGCGATAACGGGCTGGTGCTCACCATCGGCTATCTCATCACCGAGGCGGAAGAAGTCTGGCTGACCGACCACAACGGGCGCGTGGTTCCCGCGCACGCGCTCGCCTACGACCAGGAATCGGGCTTCGGCCTGGTGCAGGCGCTGGCGCCGCTCGGCCTGCCTGCGGTGGCCTTTGGCGACGCGGCCAGGGCGATGGCCGGCGACCCGGTGGTGCTCGCCGACGGCATCGGCCAGGCGGTCAGCGCGCATATCGTCACCAAGCAGGAATTCGCCGGCTATTGGGAGTATCTCCTGGACGAAGCGATCTTCACCGCGCCCGCCCATCCGTCATGGGGAGGTGCGGCACTTATCGGGCAGGATGGCAGGCTGCTCGGCATCGGTTCGCTGCGCCTGCAGATGAGCCGCGCCGGCGAGATCGCCGATATCAACATGGTGGTGCCGATCGACCTTCTGCCGCCCATTCTCGACGATCTCCTGACACGCGGCCAGGTTGCCAAGCCACCGCGCCCATGGCTCGGAGCCTTCTCCGCCGAAAGCAATGGCGAGGTTGTGGTGATGAGCGTCGCCGAAGGCAGCCCGGCCGCCGAAGCCGGCCTGCGCCAGGGCGACATCATCTCGGATGTCCGCGACGGCGAAGTCGACGGGCTCGCCGATTTCTACCGCAAGTTGTGGCAGAACCCGGCGGGCGCCGAGATCCCGTTGCGGGTTGTGCGCGACGGCCGCGAAACCTGGCTGCGCGTCAAGTCGGCCGATCGCAACAGCTTTCTCAAGAAGCCGCAGCTGCAGTGAAGCAGTCGATTCGGGTCACCTGATGCATCCAAGACTGCTCAAGACATTCCTCGCGGTTGCGCGGTGTCGAAACATCACCCGTGCGGCCGAGGAGATCCACCTCGCGCAATCGAGCGTGAGCGATCAGATCCAGACGCTTGAAACCGAGCTTGCCACGGCCCTGTTCACGCGGTCGAGGCAAGGCCTGCAACTGACGCTGGCAGGCGACACGCTGAAGCCCTACGCCGAAGAGATTCTGATGCTGGCCGAAGAGGCACGGGCTGCCGTGGACGCCAGTGCCGGACACGCTGCCGGATCAATGACGATCGGCGCGCTGGAGACGATCGCCTCGGCGAAGCTTGCGCAATGGCTTCCGGATTTCCAGGCCTCACATCCCGACATCAATCTTCGGCTGAAGGTCGCGGGCAGCGGCGATCTGCTGCGGAAGCTGGAAGACGACGAGATCGATGTCGCCTTCTGCTTCGACAGGGATGGTTTCGAGAAGGGCGCCCTCGACGAACGCCTCGCCAGGCGGACTATTTCGGTGGAACCATTGATCCTTGTCGTCCCACCGGGGGAGGCAGCGATGAGAGGCGACCTTGCGGCACTCGGCAGCATGCGCTTCGTGGTCACCGAAGCTGGATGCGTCTATCGCCACCTGTTCGACAAGGCTTTTGCCGAGGCAGGCCTTGCATCGCCAAAGCTTGCCGCCGAAGTCGGCAGCATCGACACGATCGCGCGCCTGGTGTCGGCTGGTGCTGGCCTTGGTCTGGTTCCTCGTCTGGCGGTGGTCGACGCGCTCGATCGTGGCGAGATCATCGAAATGCCCTGGCCGGGTGCGGTCCGGACGGCATGCCTCGTCATGATCTGGCGCCGCAGGCGGGTCCAGCCACCAGCGTTGAAACTGCTGCTGGCGGCCGCGGGCGACAAATTCGCGCCGATCAGACCAGCCGGTGCCCACCCTCGACATGCAGTGTCGTCCCTGTCGTGAAAGCGTTGCCTATCAAAAAGCAGATAGCGTCGGCGATATCGTCCGGTTGTCCGACCCGCCCAACCGGCAGCCGGTCTGCCATCGCACTCAGCGTGTCATCCTTCTTGTCGCCGGCAACGAAATTCCAGATCGGCGTGTCGACCCAGCCAGGCGACACCGCGTTGACCCGGATGGGCGCCAGTTCGATGGCGAGCGCCCGCACGAGCCCCTCCAGCGCCGCGTTGACGGCGGCGACGACCGAGCCTCGCGCCGCCGGCCGGTAGGCCGCAATGCCGGACGTGAAGGTGAGGGAGCCCGTGGCTGAGAGCATCGGCGCGCCATGTTTGGCCAAGAGCAACGGCCCGTAGAACTTGCTTTCAACGACCCTCTGGGCCGCCTTCAGCTCGAGCGCGGGCAACAGCTCATAGGCGCCTTCGATATCGGCTGCGGTGCTGACGATATGGTCGAGCCGGCCGATCCGTCTGAACAAAGCGGCGACCTGGTCCTCCCTGGCGATATCGACCGCGACGGTGTTCAGCGCGGCAGGGTTGCCCAACTCCTCGCGGGCGCACTTCAGCCGGTCCTCATTGCGCCCGGCGATGACGACCTTGGCGCCAGCCGCGAGACACCGCCTTGCCAGCGCCAGACCCATTCCCGAGCTGCCGCCGACGACCAGAACTTTGCTGTTTGTCATATCCGCCATCCTTCGTTTCCACAGACGACCACTTCGGCGGGTAAGTCGCAGGCCTGGGCTCGAAGTGGAAACGGAAGAAATCGATAGTGCCATCGGAAAATCCGATGCACGACGGGACGCTGCCTCACTCGCCGCAGGCGCTGAAGCCGGTTCCGGGGTTCCACTCCGCGAAGGGGATGATTTTCCCTTCGACAGACACCGTCGCGTGCTCGGTGGTGCCGTCCGGCCGCATCTTGCTGCTTTTGCCCTTGCCGGTCAAAACATTGTAGTCGCAGTCACTTGCGACATTGTCCTCAAGGTAGTCGTGATAGTCATAGGCAAAGCCGGCGACGATGAAGGCGCCGTCGCGGTAAGTGAGCGTCAGCGTCTGGTTGGTCCGCTTGCTGCCGACCGGCATTGCCGGCAGATACAGTTTGATCGAGCCGTTGGGCAGTGCGGTCAGCTCCGGCTCGGTGTCGGAAGCCTCGTAGCCCGGCCTGTCGTAACCGTTCCACTCCCCGTAGATCTGCTCACGCACGATGCCGGCAGGTTTGAGAAAATTGGCCTCGCGGTCCCTGAGGAAGAAGTACATGTCCATCGGGTCGCTGGGCTTGGTCTCGACGATCATCACCAGATCGACGGCGCCGTCGCCATTCCAGTCGCCGGTCAGCGCGGTGATGACCTTCTGGGTTTCGATCGGTTCCGCCAGGGCCATGGTTGGCGCCAGCAGCATCAGGCCGAACATCATTGCTCGCATGGCAATATCCCCCAGTTGACGCCCGCCGTGTCTAGAGCGGGACCGTCGCCGGGTTATTACATCACGATGCGAAGGTCCGCCATGGGCGCCGCGGGACAGCGACGCTGCCAATCTCCCCCCTCGTGGGGGAGATGCCCGGCAGGGCAGAGGGGGGCGCTGTCCCGCCGGCCTTCAACCCTTTGCAACTGCACCTCATGTCAATTCTCGGTTGGTCATGAGGTAACGAGACGATGGCGATCCTTCGCGCCCCCCTCTGTCCTGCCGGACATCTCCCCCACAAGGGGGAGATTGGCAGCTTCGCTGTCCCGCCAGCCTTGCAACAAGGCCACTGTTGCTCCATTCGATCGGAGCTGAGCGCGACAAGGAGGAAACCGATGACGACCGCAAAAAGGCAGGCCCGCTGATGGCGCCGGTTAAGGTCGATCCTGCCAAGGTGCGCGAATTCGGGGATGCCGAAAGCTTCTACACCTGGCTCGGCCAGCACCACGACACCGAGACAGAAGTCTGGATCAAGATCCACAAGGTCGGTTCGGGGCTGCCTTCGATCACGCCCAAGGAGGCTATCGACGTCGTGCTGTGCTGGGGCTGGATCGATGCCGTGCGCAAGGGGCTCGACGACAAGAGCTATTTGCAGCGCTACACGCCGCGCGGCAGGAAGAGCACATGGAGCCAGATCAACGTCGACAACGTCGCCCGGCTGATCGAGGAGGGCCGGATGACCGAGCATGGGCTCAAACAAGTCGAGGCGGCGAAGGCCGACGGCCGCTGGGCGCGCGCCTATGGAAGCGGCAAGGACATGAAAATCCCCGACGATCTCCAGGCGGCAATAGACGGCGAGCCCAAGGCCAAGGCGATGCTGGCAACGCTCAGCGCGCAAAACCGTTTCGCGCTCGCCTTCCGCATCCATAACATGAAGACCGAAGCCGGCCGCAAGAAGAAGATCGCAGCGTTCGTCGAGATGCTGAAGCGCGGCGAGACGATCTACCCGCAAGGGAAGAACTAGCTTATTGGCGATTAGGCGCCGCCTGCCCGATGGACCGCCTGATAGCGCACGGTCACCGGGGAGCAATCGCCGCCGTCAGGCCGCTCGCTTCGGTTCGATCGCAAACGGGCTGAGCCCCAGCCAGGCCTGCATCTTCCTTGCGATGTCCTGGTTGCCTGTCAAGGCGAGCTTCGCTCCGGCCCGCTCGACCGTGATCAGCCCCATCCAGATTTCGGTCATCGTGTGCAGGTCGGTCGAGACGTACAGGTCGACATCGAACCCCGGATCGTACCAGCACAGATCGACCTCGCCGTGCTTTTCGATGATCAGCCACCACGAGCGCTTGGACGCCGGTAGCTCCTGATACAGAAATTGTATCACTGTTCGCCCGTCTGGCAGCGGGGAGGGGTTCAGATTGCGCCGCATATCCCACATCAGCAGCGAAGGATCGAGGTTTTTCAGGGATAGCCGGGACTCGACCCATTTCTGCCCCCAGAAACCCATCGCATCGACGACGGAACGCAAATCTCTGCCCGCCTCCGTCATCTGGTATTCGAAGATGCCCTTCTCGCTGCGCACCTCCTTGCGCTCGACGATCCCCGCCAGCTCGAGTTCCTTGAGCCGTTGCGACAGAAGGGTCGGCGACATTTTGGGGACGCCGCGGCGCAAGTCGTTGAAGCGGGTCGATCCCGCCACCAGTTCGCGAAGCAGCACCATGGTCCAGCGGGTGCACAGCACCTCGGCGGCCATCGACAGCGGGCAGAACTGTTTGTATCCGGACTGGGCCATGATTGCGGTCTCTCCCTCCAACTAGGCCCGGACCATAGGCCTTCCCTGACAGCGCGGCGAGTACAGAAACTGTATCAGCCCAGTTCAGTTCGCGGACTGGCTGGCGCGGGCCTTGTCATGCGAGCCCTTTGGCCGGTGCACGGGATAGCCCTGTGCGCCTAACCAGGAGACATGACCCATGACCGCTTACATCATTGCAGACATCAAGGTGAAGGACCCGCAGTGGATGCCGGCCTACGCCGCTTCAGTCCACGACCTCGTTCACAATCATGGCGGCAGATACCTGTCGCGCAGCGGCAATGTGAAGACGCTCGAAGGCAAGCCGCTCGACACGACCCTGATTGCCTTAATGGCGTTTCCATCCGAGGCGGCGGCTCGCGCCTTCACCAACGATCCTGCCTACGCGTCCTTCGTGTCGGCCCGTCAGCGCGGCAGTGACAGCCGTTTCCAGTTGATCGACGACACCGATCTGGCTGGCACGATTTCCTATCTGCCGAAGGGATGACGAGCTTTGCGGGACGACGAGCTTTGCCGGCATTCGATGCGTCGAATTCCGAACCAACCAGCAAGAAGAAGTCGCAGGTTTTTCCGGCCAAATTCAGGCCAGGCTCTGTGCTTTGATCACAAGAACGGAATGAATATGACAAACTATCTTTGCAATAAGCTTCTCATGGCCGGCGCCGTCCTGTCGGTCTGCACCGCATTCGCGCAGGCTCATCAGGAGGCCGGTACGTTGCCTGGCGCCAATCCGCTGGCCGACAAGGTGCGTGCCGCCGACAGCCGTTTTCTCGATGTTTCGGTCGCCGTCGCCGAGGGCTATTCGCCCATTCCCTGCGCCAGCGGCATCACCGGCGGCGCCATGGGCATCCACTATGTCAACGCCGAATACTTGAAGAACGACAAGATCGATCTCGCCCGCCCTGAAGCCGTCATGTACGAACCGATGGCCGATGGAACGCTGAAGCTGGTGGCGGTCGAGTATATCACCTCGAAAGGCCCGGCCTCGCTGGACGGGCATCTGTTCAACTTCAACGGCGCGCCCAATCGCTACGGCCTGGGTGCTTTCTACGAACTGCATGTCTGGGCCTGGAAGGGCAACCCGACCGGCACTTTCGCCGACATGAACCCGAACGTGTCGTGCGACCCGACGGTCGCCCCAAGCCAGTAGGCGGTCAGGCCGGGCGGCGCTACTGCCGCCTGGCCGTTCGGTCTCCTCCCGCTGGCCTTGAAGCCACGTCCGGCTCCTCCATTTAGTTCGCAATAGCGCAACTTTCCGAGGAAGCGCCAGGAGTTGCTGGCCTCCGACAAACCAGAGTGGCCGCCCGTTCGGTTTTGGCGGGCAGCCTTAACAATCGAGCGTCTTCCTCGTTGTCAGACGAAGGGAGAACCAAAAATGGCAAAGGTCGTTTGCGTCCTCTATGACGATCCGGTTGACGGTTACCCGTCAAATTACGCACGGGATGGGCTGCCAAAGCTCGACCGCTATCCCGGCGGCCAGACGCTTCCCACGCCGAAGGCCATCGACTTCGAACCGGGCGTTCTGCTCGGCAGCGTGTCGGGCGAACTCGGCCTGCGGCCATATCTGGAAAGCGCCGGGCACAGCCTGGTCGTGACCTCGGACAAGGACGGTCCCGACAGCGTTTTCGAACGCGAGCTCGGTGACGCCGAAATCGTCATCTCGCAGCCGTTCTGGCCGGCCTATCTGACCAAGGAACGGATCGCCAAGGCAAACCAACTGAAGCTTGCGATCACCGCCGGCATCGGGTCCGATCATGTCGATCTGCAGGCCGCGATGGACCGCGGCATCACCGTCGCCGAGGTGACCTACTGCAACTCGATCAGCGTGTCCGAGCATGTGGTGATGATGATCCTGGCGCTGGTGCGAAACTACATCCCCTCCTACCAGTGGGTCATCAAGGGCGGCTGGAATATCGCCGACTGTGTCGCGCGCTCCTATGATGTCGAAGGCATGCAGATCGGAACCGTCGGCGCCGGCCGTATCGGCAGCGCGGTGCTGCGCCGGCTGCGGCCGTTCGACGTCACACTGCACTACACCGACCGCCACCGCCTGCCCGAGGCAGTCGAGAAGGACCTCGGCGTCACCTTCCACCCAGACGCCGCGTCCATGGTCGGCATCTGCGACGTGGTGACAATCAATGCCCCGCTGCATCCGGAGACGGAAAACCTGTTCGACGAGGCGATGATCGCCAGGATGAAACGCGGCGCCTATCTGGTGAACACGGCGCGCGGCAAGATCTGCAATCGCGACGCCGTCGCCCGGGCGCTGGAGAGCGGCCAGCTCGCAGGCTATGCCGGCGATGTCTGGTTCCCGCAGCCGGCTCCCAAGGACCATCCGTGGCGATCGATGCCACATCACGGCATGACACCGCATATCTCGGGATCGTCGCTCTCGGCCCAGGCACGCTATGCCGCCGGCACGCGCGAAATCCTGGAGTGCTGGTTCGAAGGCCGGCCGATCCGCGAGGACTACCTGATCGTCGACGGCGGCAAGCTGGCCGGTGCCGGCGCGCATTCCTATAGTGCGGGCGACGCCACAAGCGGTTCGGAAGAGGCGGCGCGCTTCAAGGCCAAGGCGTGATCCGACAGAAGTTTGAGGCATTTGCCCGGCGCGTACCCCCCACCCTAACCCTCCCCACAAGGGGGAGGGAACGCTGCCGCGCGCCTTTACTTTCCTTTTGGCGCGCCGGAAGGCAGGCAATTTGCCGAGGTCAGCGCCAACGGAAGTCTCCTCCCCCTTGTGGGGAGGGGTTAGGGTGGGGTCCTCTTCGCAAGAAGCCATATGCGATTGCCCTGCCAAGTGGGGAGATTGGCCGTCCACCCCAGCCGCTACGCAGTAACGGTTTCTTCTTTGCTTTTGCCGCACAATGGCCGCGACGGGGCAGGCGAAGTCCAGGGCATGGCTGACAAGAAGAATCGCAACGGAGAGTTTTGGGAGCTGGCGCTCGAACGCGCGCATCTTGGCGTCTGGGATTGGGATCTCAGGAGCGGCGACTGTTTTTACTCGGCGATGTGGTCGCAAATGCTCGGCTATGGTGAGGGTGAGCTCGTCGAGGCGAGCGATCTCTGGCTGCAGCTGACGCATCCCGACGATCGCGAGCGGGCGGTGGCCAGCGGCGAACGCCACATTACCGGCCTGACCGATTCGATCGAGACCGAGCTCAGGCTGAAACACAAATCCGGTCACTGGGTATGGGTTCTCGATCGCGGCGGGGTGGTCGAACGCGATGTCGAAGGCCGGCCGGTCCGGCTGATGGGCGTCCAGACCGACATCAGCAAGCAGAAGCAAGCGGAAGCAGAGCTCGAACAGGTCAATGTCCGGTTTCGCCTGGCATTGGCCGCCAGCGGCACCGGCATCTGGCATCACGATCTTGCCGCACGCAAAAGCTACTGGGACGAGCGCACGCGGGAAATCTTCGGGCTTGTCGCCGAAACCGACGAGGTGTCGCAAGACCTCTGGCACAGCTATCTGCATCCGGACGACAGGGCCGACGCCGAGCAGGCCCACCTGGCGCCGCTGCAAACCCAAAAGGTCGTCGCCGTGCAATACCGCATCATCAAGCGGGACGGCGACATCAGACATGTCGAATCGCTGATACGCTTCATCGCCGACGCCCAGTCGTCGGGCCAGATCCTGGGCACGGTGCGCGACATCACCGAGGCCAAGCAACGCGACCAGGAACTTGCCCATGCGGCCCGCCATGACGCCCTGACCGGCCTTTTGAACCGCGCCGCATTCGACCGGCTGCTGGCCCAGCATATCGCAACAGCGCGCCCGCTCGCGGTGTTCTACGTCGACCTCGACTACTTCAAGGCCTTGAACGACTTCGCCGGTCACGCCGCCGGCGACCTTGCACTTAAGCGCGTCGCCGAGCGCATTCTGGGCTGTCTGCCGCCGTCGGTGCATGCCGCGCGCCTCGGCGGCGACGAGTTCGCGCTGCTGGTGCCTGACTGCGGCGCAGCGCAAGCCGAGCGTCTCGCCGGCGCCGTTCTCGCGGCGGTTCGCGATGCCGACCTCGGCTCGACGGCGGCGTCGCGCAAGCTCGCGGCCAGCATCGGCATCGCCTTTGTCGCCGATGAGAATACCGCAGTGGCCGACGCGCTCGCCTGCGCCGACGACGCCTGCTATGCGGCCAAGGCCGCCGGGCGCAATCGCTTCGCGGTGTTCTCCCCTGAGACAACATCCGGGGGCCTCAATGCGGCGCGGCTGGCGGCCGACACCGTCGATGCCATGGAAGACGGAAGGCTGAAACTGTTCGGCCAGGAAATCCATCGCCTCGGACAACCCTGGCAAGAGAACCGCCATGTCGAGGTCCTGGCGCGGCTCGCCGGGCGCAACGGGCGGCTGATCCCGCCGGGCGAGTTCATCCCGGCGGCGGAGCGGTTCGGCATTGCCTCGCGGCTCGATCGCTGGATCATCAGGACGGCGCTCTCGCTGCATGGTCCGGCGCTGAAGTCAGGGGCGCTCACGCTCGGCTTCAACCTGTCGGCACAGACGCTGAGCGATCCGCAGCTTTGGGATTTCGTCGACGCCGTCATCGATGAGACCGGGGTGCCGCATTCCGGCATCGGCTTCGAGATCACGGAAACCGCCGCGGTCACCAATTTCACTGCTGCCGAAGAGTTCGTCCGCAAGGCGCGCGAGCGGCGCTGCCGCGTCAGCCTCGATGATTTCGGGGCGGGCATGAGCTCGTTCGAATATCTCCGCCGCTTTCCCGTCGACACGATCAAGATCGACGGTTCCTTCATCGAGCATATTGCGGAGAGCCGTTTCGACCGCGAGATCGTCTCAGCCATATCGGGCATAGCCAGAAGCCTCGACTGCTCCGTGGTGGCGGAGAAGATCGAAGAGCAGGATGCGCTCGACATCCTCAGGGATATGGGCGTTGCCTTCGGCCAGGGATTTCTGCTGCACCAGCCGGAGCCGCTGCAAGCGATCGTTACGCGGGCGAGCGCGCGAGCGGCTTTGCCAGCTGGACGGCGAGCGTAGCATTCGCTGGCCGGATGCGAGGCTGCAGGACCCTCGGATCAAGCCTGAGGGCATGCTTTTGGGCGACATGATTAACGGCCGCGAGAAAGTCTGGAAACAGTTCCGGCGCTCACACCGCGCGAGTTGGTCAGGGCTTTCCCGGCGGGCGATACCGGACCGACTTCGCCTTGCCGAGGGCTTGCATCGTTTCTTCGACGCTTAGGAGAACGGTGGTCTCGTACGAGCTGAGCGCGCCTCCCGCACCAATGGCAAGCGCGACAGATGCCATCGAAACGTTGTCTGGCGCCTCCCACAGATTCCAACCGTCGTGCTCTCCGAAGGCGTACCAGAACCCGTGCAGCTTTCCGCCGACCGACTCGATGTAGGTGCGGGCTGCCTCGCGTCTATCCTCGGGGTTTTCGATCAGGCGCGCCCAGGTCTCGGGCGTATAGCTGAATCGTGAGAGATACATGGGCATGGTTCGCCTCCAGGCCGACCCCAGCGGCTCGGCGTCGAGGGATCGAGGGGGGACTGGCGCCGAGCCTGACCGGTTGGGTAGTTCACCGGCTGACAAAATATGCGCTCAAGCTAATTTAAGCGCAACACCTATGAATCCGCGCTCCGAGGTCGATCAGGCCGATCTTGAGGGCAGGGTTTTTCCAAGCTGTCAGGACTTTAGGCATTGCAAGCAGGTCTTCGCCAATTGGCAATGGACGAAATGTCTTGCCATCGCTTCAAATGCTGCGCACCGGCCGGCGCCGTTCGGTCTTCTGATCACCTGAAAGGTGGTAAGGCTGGATAAGCACTTCCGCCGGAATGTGCCAATTCTTGTGGATCTGGTGCACCATTTCCATCGTCAGCAAGCGCTTTCTGTTCAAGATTTCCGAGGCTCGTGAAGCCGAGCCGATGACTTCGGCAAGGGCCACTTGCTTCAGGCCGGCCATTTCCATATGAGCGCGAATGGCCGTGACAGGGTCCGGCGCCTCGATCGGATAATGCCTGGTCTCATAGGCTTCGATGAGATCGGCGAGCACATCGAAACGGTCGCCGTCGGGGGAACCGATCTCGGGCTCGTTGTCGAAATATCGGGTGATCTCAGCGATGGCCCAGTCATAGTCAGCTTCGGTTTTGAGGGGGCGAATGTTTTTCATTACACGGTTTCCGCATCTATCTTATCGTATTCGGCATGAGTGCCGACGAATTTGATCAGCACCCGCTTGTACGTGTAGCTGACACGAACGATGACCCGGTATTTGTTGCCGGCGATGTCGAAAATCGCACTGATATCACTGACGAAGTCCACGTTCGCCCCAAACTGTTTCTTGATGTCAGCGGAGGTCTTCCATTCGACCTTGTCGACCGCCAGATACCAGGCCGTTAGCGGCCCCTTCGCCTGGGGGTGTCTGGTCCAGAAGGCGACAAGGGTCTTTTTGCTGACGATCTGCACGTCTTGATATAGCAAGTTCCCAAAACGGGAACAAGGGGCGAGTTCCCAGAACGGGAACCGAGGGCATGGTCAAGCACCGGCCGCAGTTATGATCCGGCCGCGGTGATGATCCGGGTCGACGCCGCTGGATGCGGATCAGGCGTTGCGGCTCGCCATATGCGCATCGAGCTTCCTTCTCGAAGGCCCGTACCGCTTGATGATGGTCGCGGCCTCGCTTGGCGGTATGCCGTATTTTTTCGCAAAAGCCGCAACGTCGTAAGGCTCCTCGCCCGAGGCCGGTTTGCGGTCCTGCTTGCTCTTGGATTTGTCGTCGGCCATGTCGTCCTCCGTCACGTCAGGTGGTTATAGGGCTCCTCGGTCGGCCCGACCACCTTGCCAGTTCGGAAAAGGACGGCACGCCCGGTCCGATCGGTTGCCCGGCGCCGGCGATGCTGGTTCCCGCTCATGGACTCGAACCACGATTCACGCCTTCAAAGGGCTGGCTTTGTAGGGCCCAACCGTTCAGGCAGATGCGCCAAAGTCCTTAGTTTGCAAGGCTTTAGTCCCTTAGCGTTCACCACTGTACACGGACGTATATTCGACGTATATTCGACGTGTTATCAAAACAACACGGCGGAAACACGATGGCCAAGACCCTCAAGGAAGCCCCGATCACGACGGCGAGCGCGCGCTCGAAAATGGCGGCTGGTGAATATCCACGGCGCCTCGATGCAGATGCGGCTGTTTGGTACCGGAAGGGCAAGCGCGGCGGTGTCTGGTTTGCCCGCTGGCGCAATTGGGGCGAAGGCGCAAATTACCTGCAATCGTCTGTAGGCCCCGCGAACGACGTCAACGACAAGCCGACAGATGGCCTGCTGACCTTTCCCCAGGCAGAGACCCTTGCCCGCCAGATCGTCGCACAGGCCCGTCAGGAGGCAAAGGCAGCCGCCGCCGGGCCGGTTCTAACCGTTCGGGGCGCCGTCGAAAGCTACGTTGCCGAGCGCGATGCTCGGGATAGCCGCAGAAAGGGCCGTGCGGTGCGCTCTGACGCCAGCCGGCGCCTGTCGCGATACGTCCTTGGGCAGGGCAAGCGTGGCAAGCAGGAAGCGGTTCCCGCCTCACCGCTAGCGGGGGTAGCGATGGCGGCCCTGACCGACAAACACCTGTCCGCGTGGCGGGCTGGGCTGCCGGTGTCCCTCGCCGAGACGACCAAGCAACGCCTCGTCAACGATTTGAAGGCCGCCCTGCACAAACAGCGAAGGCACCTGCCGCCGGCGCTGGTCGTCAACGCCGGGCTCAAGAGTGATGTTGATGTTGACGACGGCGCCGATGTGGCCCGCGAGAACCAGATCCTGAGCGATGGGCAGGTGGTACGGTTGCTGGTTGCAGCTCGGCAGGTCGACGGCGATCTCGACTGGGATGGCGATCTCTACCGGCTGGTACTCGTGCTGAACGCCACCGGTGCCCGGTTCAGTCAGATTGCCCGCATGCGCGTGAGAGACTGCCAGATGAAGGAATCGCGGCTGATGGTACCGTCCAGCCGCAAGGGCAAGCGCAAGAGCGGAAACATCGCTGTGCCCGTCGAGCAGGCAGTCATTGACGCCCTGCGCCCGATCGTGACGGGCAGGGCAGCCGATGCGCCGCTTCTGGAGCGCTGGCAATATCGCCAGCCTGCTGGCGGCATCAAATGGGAGCGGGCCGGGCGTGGGCCGTGGCAGACCTCGTCAGATGCGGCCCAGGCATGGAAAGCTATCAGGGAGAAGACCGGAATGCCGGGCGTGATCATGTACAGCCTGCGGCATAGTTCGATCGTGCGCGGTATCCGGGCGAACCTTCCAATCAGGCTTGTCGCGGCGCTGCACGACACGTCCGTCCAGATGATCGAAAGGCACTATGGCCGATGGATTGTCGACGGCCTCGAGGATCTCGCGGCGGCAGCAGTGGTGCCGCTAGTGCCGCAGGAGGACGGCGGGAGGATTACGCGCCTGCGCAGGCCGGCCTAATGGATGATGACGCTGTCGCCCGTATTCTGGCTGCTGTTGGTTCCAGGCACACGCCAGACAACCTGGACCGTGAGAAATTGCGCAGGGATCTCGTTTGGGCAGGGACATGGTATCGGACAAGCAAAGGTTTGCGCGCAAAGGCAAAACGTGATCGCCGGGTTAAGACGGCCCTGAACGCAGCGAAACGGTTCCAGCAGGCGCTTGCCAAGCTCGAATGCGGGGATTTGTCGCCGGTGATCGAAGCCCTGTTGGAAGGACCGTCGCTGACTAAAAGGCTTGAAGGTTTCATTGGGCAGGCTGAGGCCGCCCTAAGGTCCGTGCCAGAGCCAAAATGGGCGCGAGGCGCGGCGGCACAATGGGTAAGGGAACTTCACCTCAACGAGCGTAGCGCGTTGGAATGGCTCGCGGGGGTTGCGCTTGCGGAGATATATGAGCGGCACTTCCAGCGCCGCCCCCTCCATTCCGTACCTCCGGGAGGTGGCGAGCCTTACGGTCCGTATATCCGCTTCGCAACGCAGGCGCTGACCGAACTCGGCGTCAAAAACTACACCGCAGCATCGATCGCGAGCGCGCTCAAAAACGCACGCCGGCAGCGGTCGCGCCGGATAATGGGGCAAAACTGAACGAAATTTTCAGTTTGCCCCATTTTTTCAACTTCCCCCCGCTTCTGAGACCTTCCTCCCGTGAACGTCAACGCATTCACGGAGCGAAAGAGTGAACACGCAGCTTCAAGGTCATGCCTATACCATAGACACGGCGGTGGCCGTGTCCGGCATCGGGCGCACCAAGCTCTATGAGTACATCAGGCGGAAGCGACTCAAGGCGCGCAAGGCCGGCCGCCGCACGGTGATCTTGGCCGCTGACCTTCAGGCCTTCCTCGACAGTTTGCCTGTCAAAGAGGTCGCGTGATCCGCCATGACCTCAAGCAAGAAAACGCGCCGGTACGAGATCGGAGGGGCTCGGATAGTTGATCACGTCGGCGCGTTTATCAATCCGGGAGAAACACCGAGCCCCTTCACAATTCAAGATATAGCTACGGCCGTCGCTATCGTGGCCGAACGCTGCATATCGTCGACCAGCGTCGCCCCTCGTCCCGTTCGCCTCTTCGCGGAAATTGGGAGGGCGGCGGCATGAGTACGATCGCATCCCAGGGCCAGATCGAACTCCTCGTCGATGCCAAGGGCGTCTATGGCCTTAAATGGCCAAACCCCCGCTGGCAATCCGACGACTATTTTGGCGTGCAGCACCCGGCATTTCAGTATGTCCTGCGGCCCGACAGGATCAGCGAAGATCAGACCTACGGCCGGTCGCGGGCGCTGCACACGCTGCCCTGCAATAGTGGTGTTTGGCGGCGCTGTTCCGAACACGACATAGCGCGCGATCTTTGCAAACTAATGATCGCCCGGGCCGACCTGCATATTGATGGTCGCCTCAAAGAGGGTAGCCAAGCGCACTATTGGGGCCTAGTTCGCGGCGCTCAGCGTCTGGCGAACTGGCATATCGGCCGGGTGGTCGAAGAAGCAGCCGACAAGGGCGCGCTGAAATTGGCCCGTCGTTTTCCGTTTTCGGTTCGCTGGCCGATCTATTGTGCCGCGTCCCAGGAGCCCCGTTTTGCACAATTGGCCGAGACGTTCCCAGTTTTGGCGGTGCGTTTGGCGAGCGGAATGCCGGGGGACCTCTATCGCGAGATCGTAAACATGATCGTCGAAGGCCGGCGTCTGCGCGACATCGCGGCACTCTGCAATTTGCCGATTCAGATGCGACACATCGCACCGGGCGCAGCTGTCGACGCTCTGAATCTGGCTTCGCTCTTCGCTGATCGGCCCGATCTTCTCCAGCACATGCCTCCCACGACGGCGGCTGCGCGGCGATGGCTTCTAGCGCTCCAGATCGCTTGTCGTATTGGCGGGCCATTTGTCGAGTGGACGGCCCGCAACGCCGTGCGGATGGGGGGGCGTATGATCGAAGTACAATCGCTGGTTTCCGATCTCGGAGACTTCGTGCAGTCCAGCTATCAAAGTGAAGCGCTGACGTTGCCGGATCATGTGCGCGCAGCGTTGCATTTGCCGTCTTCCCACAAGCCTCAGCATTGCAAATTCGTGATACGCCGCTTCGACCCCGCGCAGTCGCTGCAAACCATCATTGCATTGTCGGAAGGATGGCACGAAGCCGTCGCTACCGCCAAATTTGACGGCCACGCATGTGAATTCCCTGCGCCTTGGTGTCCTGCCACCTCTGTGGCCGGCTTTGAGATCGTGCCAATCACGAACAGTGCCGATCTCTACCGCGAGGGCGCAGCAATGCACCACTGCGCTGGCACATACACCGGTGCCGTGATGTCCGGCAAGGCGTTCATCTACTCGGTTCAAAAAGACGGCAAGCGGGTAGCCACGGCTGAACTGGTACGCGACGGCGACCGCGCAAAACTCGGACAGGTTCGCGGTCCCTGCAACGCGCATGCTGACAAGGCAGTCACGGCCGCTTTGCGCACATGGCTGCGCAAGCATCCGGCTAACCTGCCTGAGCCGCCCAAACCCGAAACTTGCAGCACCATCGTTCGCGATCTCGACCCGGAAATTCCGTTTTGAAGGGGCGTGCTGATGAACATCCATTTCGCGGCAAAAGCCCTCGGCGGTAGCGTCACAGGCCCGAACAAGATTCTTGCGCCTGGCCCTGGCCATTCCGCGAATGACAGAAGCCTTTCCGTCGTCTTCGATGGCGACAGCTTCGTGGTTCACAGCTTCGCCGGCGACGCTTGGGAGGCCTGCCGGGGTCATGTCCGTCGGTTGCTCGGGCTCCCCGACTGGGAACTGCAAATGCAGGCAAACCGGACTCTTGCATCCAATTTCTCAGCTAAGCCCGATCGCGAAGCCGAGGCCCGCCGTATCTTTCGCGAGAGCCTAAATCCGCGCGGAACCTGGGCGGAAGCATATCTTGCCGGACGCGGGCTGCGCTTGCCCGCCGATCCCGAAATTTTGCTGCGCACGCTGCGGTTTCATCCTGATCCGCGAACAGAAGGCAAGCCGGTGTTTGGTCCAGCGCTGATCTGCGCCTTCACGCCGATTCTGGCAGACGTTGCCGGCGATCCCTTCCGCGACTCCCCGCCCGACGCCATGCACCGCATCAAGGGCCGCGGGAAGGGAAACAAGTTCATGCTTGGCCCGACTGCCGACAAAGCGGTGATGCTTTCGCCATGGTGGCAGGTCCACGAAACGCTCAATATTTGCGAAGGTGTGGAAACTGCGCTGGCGCTGTGGAACGAGGGCGCGAACAACCCCGACGACTGTTATCGGCCGATCTGGGCGTTGGGTAGCGCCGGTGCGATCGCTGCATTTCCCGTCATCGCGCGTGTTCGAAATCTGCGGATCTTCGCCGATAACGACTCAAGCGGAACAGGCATCAAGGCCGCGCGCCGTTGCGCCGAACACTGGGCAAGGTCAGGCAAGCGCGTCTGTATCCGCATGCTTGCTGAGCAAGGCTGCGATTATGCCGATTGAACGTGAAGAACACGTGGAAATCTGGGAACCGCAGCAGCCGGGATCGGCGAAGTCACATGAGGTAGGAACTGATGCTCGCGCGCCCGTCTTTTCAGATGAAGATCTCGCCCTGCGCTTTGCCGAGCGCCACGCCGGCGATCTGCGCTACGTCGCTGCGTGGGGCAGGTGGATGCGCTGGACTGGTATGCACTGGCAGTCGGATGACACCCTATTTGCTTTTCACTTAGCCCGCACGATTTGTCGGGACGCGGCCGCCGAATGCAACGGAAAAAAGCAAGCGAACCGCATTGCAAGCGCTCAGACCGAAGCGGCCGTCGAACGGCTTGCCCGCGCCGATCGCAGGCTTGCCGCGACCGTCCACCAGTGGGACGCCGACCCTTGGTTGCTCAACACGCCAGGCGGCGTAATCAACCTCAGGACCGGGCGCATACGTCCGCACGATCCGGCCGATTATCAGACTAGGGTAACCGCCGTAGCGCCTTCGGGCGACTGCCCGGCCTGGTTCGCCTTCCTCGATCGCGTGACGGCAGGCGCCCCCGAGTTGGTGGCCTTCATGCAGCGCATGTTCGGCTATTCCTTGACGGGCGATACGTCCGCCCATGCGCTGTTCTTCCTGTTCGGAACGGGAGCCAACGGCAAGAGCGTGACGATCGATACAATGTCCGGCATCCTCGCCGAGTATCACCGCGCCGCGCCCATCGAGACGTTCACCGCGTCAAATACTGAACGGCATCCGACGGAACTCGCTGGCCTCCGTGGCGCCCGCCTCGTGACTGCCGTAGAGACCGAGGAAGGAAGGCGCTGGGCCGAAAGCAGGATCAAAGCTCTGACCGGCGGCGACAAAATCGCCGCGCGCTTCATGAGGCAGGACTTCTTCGAGTTTTTGCCTCAGTTCAAGCTCGTGATCGCTGGCAACCACAAGCCAGGATTGCGATCCGTCGACGAAGCGATTCGTCGGCGGTTCCACTTGATCCCGTTTACGGTGACGATCCCGGCAAAGGAACGCGACCCCAACCTCCGGGACAAACTCAAGGCCGAATGGCCGGGCATCCTGCAATGGTTGATCGACGGATGCCTCGAATGGCAACGCATCGGCCTGCAACCGCCCAAGGCGGTGACCGACGCGACCGCTGCCTATCTGGACGCCGAGGATGCGATCAGCGCTTGGATCGACGAATGCTGCATTCGAGACCCCAACGCATGGACCAATTCGACCGACTTGTTCACCTCATGGAAAGCATGGGCCGACCGATCTGGCGAATTTTCCGGGTCGGCTCGGCAGTTTGCACAGAATCTCGAAGCGCGCGGCTTTGAACGGTTCCGAAAGACTTATGGCCGTGGTTTTCAAGGACTTAGAATAGATCGTTCCAACGAGGCACAAGCATCCATGTCGTACGCTACGGTCAAAACATGACGCTTATGATGTATCTGCGTATTATCGACCCACGCGCGCGCGTAGGGGGCTAACCAGATTTCTGGTCATATGCGTCATGAACTGACGAGCGCAGCGACACACGGCGTTACGAATGAGGCCAATGTGGGTGGCGCGGGTCAATCGATGCAGCCAATATCACGACAGACCCCGATCCCGGTGGCGTTAGCCCGGTGACTGCAGTATCTTGACGCCGCCATGCCAAACTCCAAATTGAACATACGGCAGGAGCGGTTTTGCCTCGGCCTCGCCGAGGGCCTCGCCCAGTCTCGCGCGTATGTCGAGGCTGGCTATACAGCGCGCGGCAATGCGGCTGAAGTTGCAGCGGCACGCCTGATCAGGAAAGTTCAGGTGGTAGCCCGCGTGGCCGAGTTGCAAGCCAAGGCTGCAAAGCGCTCGGAGGTTACGGTCGATAGCCTCGTCCTCGAACTCGACGACATGTTGCAGTTGGCCACGAAGCTGGGCCAGCCGTCGGCTGGCGTGAGCGCGATCATGGGCAAGGCGAAACTTTTGGGCTTGATCGTTGACCGCAGTGAGATTGAGGGCACCCTCAGAAAGCCGTCTCGGACAACGACTTCTGACAAGTCGATATCTATGGACGACTGGGTCAAAAGGTTCGCGCCGAAGCGCGTCAACTAGCGGGCCCGCCAAGGTGCCCGTCGACGTGCCCGGCCCCAAGGCCTCGTATAGGTCTCGACGTTTAGCCCCGTCCTGTTACTCAATCGACCTCAAGGTCGCAGCTATTCCCGAAGGCATCAGTTCCCTCGAATTCGTCGGCCGACGTCCATGTGCCCTCGAATTGAGTGGTCAGGCCATTGTCGAACTCCAACTCCCCGGACGCCTCTTTCGACCCCTGACAAACGTCGATTTCACCGTTGACGCTGTCGCTGCCGCATGTCCCCTCGACGTCCACAGATTTGCTGCCACCGCACTGTGCCGCGAGCATAATTAGGTAGTTCTGGTACTGAATTTCTGCCCGTGTCATGGTCACACACTTTTCGCCGACACGCTTGAAATTCTGGACGCACGAGAAGTTATTGCCGGTGTAATCGAGTTGCGCATTCTCAGGGATCGAGAATGGCTCGCATCCGCTGCCATTGCTGCGGAAACTTCGCGTGCATTTCCAAGAGTGCCCGGTGTAATCAAGTTCCGCATTTTGAGGCAGCCTTATGGCCCCGCAGGACTGTCCCTGCTGCTGATAGCCGCGATTGCAGGACCAAGAATGGCCGGTGTAGTCAATGGATGCATTGGCTGGGACCTGAACGGCTGCGCAGGATCGTCCCTGCTGTGGTAGCCGCGATTGCAGGTCCAAGAATGGCCGGTGTAGTCAAGAGCGGCATTGGCAGGAATGGTCACGAGAACGCAGCCGTTGCCGCTCTGGCGGAACCCTCTGTCGCACTCCCACGACCGCCCAGTATAGTCTAGGTGCGCGTTCGCAGGGATATCCAGCGAATAGGCGTAACCGAGAAAAGCCAATGTGAGCAATATTGCTGCAATTATCTTTTTGAACACCGCTTCCCCAACTTCTGGCTTTCGCTCTTTGTCATCCGAGAATACACGGATCGTCAAATGCAATCAGGTGCGAGGCACGATTTCCGCCGCCAGCGGTCTCCTCGGATTAACATTCCACGGCCTGAGAGCCGGAGGCCTCGATCTTACCTGCCGTCAACCGTAGGCAATAACGTTGTAAATATTATAAACGAGCGTATATAATCCTTACACAATTCAGGATCGCTCATGAAACCCGTCATTTCCTATCTTCGCGTGTCGACCAACGGCCAGAGCAGAAGCGGCCTAGGCCTTGAGGCGCAGCGTCAGGCCATCGCCCGTTTTGCCGAAGCCGAGGGGTTCAACATCACGGCCGAGTTCCTCGAAGTTGAAACCGGTAAGGGTGCCGACGCCCTGTCGCGTCGTCCGCAGCTTGCCAAGGCCCTTGCTGCGGCGAAAAAGGCATGTTGTTCAATTGTCGTCGCCAAGCTTGACCGACTTTCCCGTGATGTCGCCTTCATCGCTGGCTTGATGGCAAGACGCGTGCCGTTCATCGTCGCCGAGCTTGGTCCCAACGTCGATCCCTTCGTGCTGCATCTTTTCGCGGCTGTCGCCGAGCGTGAAAGAGCTATGATCTCCGAACGCACCCGTGCCGCACTTGCCGCTGCCAAAGAGCGTGGTGTCCAACTCGGCGGCCCGAGGCTTGCCGAAGCGCAGCAAAAATCGGTGGAGGTTCGGATGGCACAGGCCGACGCCTTCGCAGCCAACATCCTTCCGATCATCCGCGACATCCAAGCGAGCGGGGTCAAATCCCTGAGGCAGATCGCGGTGGCGCTCAATGCGCGCGGCATCGCTTCGGCGCGCGGAGGGACGTGGACTGCGGTTCAGGTGACGGACATTATCAATCGCGACTTGAAATCCACTGCGAGCCAGCCAGTCGGGACGGCACCACAAGATGAGGCTGCCGAAGTTGCTGAGCCCGGCTCTCGGACACCGCTTGGTTCGCGCTGGTAGCCATGCGACAATTTCTTGATTTTTGGGGGCGGAAATGGCTCTGCAGCTTTGGACAAACGATTGCGGCCACTATTTCGTCGACACCACGCTTGGCGGCATCCAGGTTGGCCAAACTTGGTGCACGCCCTATGGCGACTGGGCGGTTGAGGTTAACGACGAGGAGCTTTCCGCTCCCGACCTCGAGGCAGCAAAGCGGCTGTTTGTCGACCTATATGATCGATCCAAGATAATGGTGAGCCCATTCGCTATCTCGGCGGAAGGAGACGGCTTGGAAGCGGATTTCAAAATTATCGACCTGCGCCGATGAGAACGCACAGGCAATCTGCCATCGTAGGCGCCCCGGGCCCCGCCCCGCCGGGTTTGTCGGTGGCGGGGGTGGGGGGTGGCTTGTGGGGCCCCTATCAGGCGCGCGCTACCGACACCCTCGTTCACATTTCGGGAACTTCTCATGGCCGGCCGCTCTCATCCCCAAATCACTCTGAACGACCGAGTTCGACCCTTTTGCGGTCATTCAGTTGCGAGCGTTGCATGACGCGATCTGACCCAACCCTGACATTCCCTTGGGTAGATGGGAAGGTCAGGAGAGGGTCGAACCTTCGCATTCGCGAAAGGCAAAAGTGAGCTTCCAAAGTACCGGAAAGCCCCCACAATTGCGGAAAATAGTGACGGACCCGATACCGCTTCAGGCCTTGTCGGGGTGCTCGATCTCGGTGTAGAGGTTGCCCTGGGCGGCGCCTGACCCTGCGCGGCCCCCACCCGGCCCTCGCAGCACCCATGCCGCTCCCACCGCGAGCATCGCGCCGGCCAGTGGACCCGCCACGTAGACCCAGTAGCTCGTGAAATCGATGCCGACAAGATTCGGCCCGAACGTGCGCGCGGGGTTCATCGACGCACCGGAGATCGGACTTCCCCAGAGGCCCGCGAGCGCGATGTAGGCCCCGACCCCGATCGCCCCGAAAACGCCGATGTTCTGCGCTCCGGATGCCGTGCCGAGAATGACGCTGACGAGCCCGAACGTCAGCACCGCCTCCATCAGGAACGCGCTGCCCGCCGAGTAGCCTGCCGCCGGATGGTTCGACCCGTAGGTCGCCGAGACGTTGATCACAGCGTGCAGGAACAGCGCCGCGAGGGTGGCGCCGATCAGCTGCGCGATGATGTACCCGGGCACACGGCGCCACGGGAAGTCGCCGCGGAGCGAGAAGGCAACGCTGACGGCGGGATTCAAGTGAGCGCCGGAGACTTTGCCCATAAACAGGATGATCGCCATCACCATCAGCCCGGGCGCGACCACTGCCGAGCTACGGTCGATGGTGTTGGGAAACGCCTGCCCCATCATCCCGCCGCCAGCGGCGACGAGGACGAGGAAAAACGTCCCCAGCACCTCGGAGAATAGCCTGCGCCACTCCTGCTTCGGATCGGCGAAGTTCGCGAACGTGTCGACCAACGACTGCTCGTACCTTTGGATAAGATGTTGGTCAGGAGCACTCATCACAGTGACTTCTACTCGTCAGTCGGGGACGTGAGCGTCAGCAATTCGATGAACGATCGGGCCTAAGGTATGCATAGCACAACGCTACGCAAGGAGCCGCACGCGGTCAACCGTGAAACGGAGAGCGGGAGGCTTGTCACCATGGATCTTCGCCCTCCACGTGTCGCAAGGTGACTGACCGACGCTTCGCCACCTCACGCTCCGTCAACGCACGCCACCCGTCCGGCGGCTGGGCGTGCGGGCGCGCGCGATCGGATGGAGCCTTTGACGGCGGCACGGCAAAGGGCGATAGTTCGAGCACGGCATCGCCACAAAGAAAGGGGGGCCGATGAGCAGAGCCGAGGCAGGCCGGCCCAAGGTCGTCCCGCACCTCACCGCGGCCGAGCGTGCGGCGCGCGGCAAGGCAGCGCGGGTCGAGGTACCGCGGGCGCTCCATGCAGAGATCGAGATCTCAAAGGATCGGGATCCGGTTGCCTTGCTCGAGGAGCAGGCTGTCACGCGCTTGCCCGAGTTGGTGCCAACCCGGTACGGTCGGATGCTCGCGTCAGCGTTCGCCTTCTATCGTGGCGGCGCGCTGATCATGGCGACGGATCTATCGCGGACGCCCAACTCAGGCATCCGCACCCAGCTGTGCGGCGATGCGCACCTCTCGAACTTCGGCGCGTTCGGCTCGCCGGAGCGGACCCTCGTCTTTGACGTCAATGACTTCGACGAGACAACGCCGGGGCCGTGGGAGTGGGACGTGAAGCGCCTGGCGGCGAGCTTCGCGATCGCGGGCCGCGACAACAGCTTCTCGCACAAGGAACGAGCACATGCCGTCTTGGCCACGATCCGCTCGTACCGGGAGGCGATGCACGGCTTTGCCGCGATGCGCAACCTTCAGGTCTGGTACGCGAGCCTCCCGATGGAGCAGGTGCTGCGCGAATTTTCGGCCGGGGTCGACGTGAAACAGCTTAAGCGGGCAGAGGCCGACGTCGCCAAGGCACGCACGCGCGACAGCATGCACTCCTACGAGAAGCTGACCCACCTCGTCGATGGCGAACCCCGCATCATCAATGACCCGCCGCTCATCGTGCCGACCGTCGAGCTGATACCCCCGGGCGAGAGCCGCGACCAGATAGAGAATGAGATCCGAGACCTGTTCGGTGCCTACCGGCGCTCGCTGGCCAGCGACCGGCGCGTCCTGCTCGAGCAGTTTCGCTACGTAGACCAAGCTCGCAAGGTGGTCGGGGTCGGGAGCGTCGGCACCCGCGACCGTATCGCCCTCTTCCTGGGCGCCGACGACCGAGATCCGCTCTTCCTACAGGTTAAGGAGGCGCAACCGTCGGTACTCGAGCGGTTCGTGGGCAAAAGCGAATACGCAACCCACGGCGAGCGGGTCGTCGCAGGGCAGCAGCTGATGCAAGCCGCCACCGATATCTTCCTCGGCTGGCAGCACATCAAGTCCCCGCTCGACGGGCAGGAACGAGACTTCTACGTGCGCCAATTGAAGGACTGGAAGATGTCACTGGTGATCGAGGCGATGAGCCCGCCCGCCCTGGCCGCGTACGGGAAGGCCTGTGGCTGGGCGCTCGCGCGTGCCCACGCACGCTCGGGCGACCGGATCGCGATCAGCGCGTACCTCGGCAAGTCGGATGCCTTCGACCGGGCGATGGCCTCGTTCGCCGAGACGTACGCCGACCAGAACGAGCTGGACTTCGCGGCGCTCCAGGCCGCCGTCGCCTCGGGCCGGGTGAAGGCCGATACGGGTGTCTGATGGGCGGGTACATCAGCGCGATGCTGGGACTAGCCGTTCTACGCTTGGAGACCCCACACTCTGCGGGGTCCGGGCTACGGGGTCCGGGCGCGAGAACCTTGGAGACTGTCACGCAGGTCGTCATTCACCGGATCGGCGGTTGCTTCGCGCTTCAGCGCGCTTCCTGTCGGCCTTGCCAAATTCCGTCATTATGTTGACCAAGACGCTGCCCGTCCAACCGAACGTAAAGAGCCCCGACATGGCTATTATGGGTCCGATCAGACGCCATTGATCGGGCAGACTGACATTGCCTTCGCCCAGGGTCGTGTAGCTTTCCAGCACGAAAAAGTAGCTGTCACGCATTGACGGAATCAACCCAGATGCAGACACAGGGACTGCCCAGAAAAGTGTTTCCAAGAAGTGGAGAGCGCCGAGAGAACCTATTGTGAAGGCTAGCACTATGTTGATTCTCCACCGCGGCGTGATCTCACTTATTCGTATCCACGATCCGATGAAGCGCTGGTTGATGATTCTGATTCCAATCCCGTGCACGAAGATTACTAGTATCATGCCCAAGGTTCCGAGAATGATTTCCAACAGGGGCTTCGATGTAAAAAGTGCGTCCATCGTGCTATCCTAACATCCGGTCAGAGCTGAGTTGCTTAAGCAAAGAACCTAAGCTTCATGTTCAAACGAATTTGCTTGATGTTAATTGGTATTAGTCTTCCGTTGTCCCTCGGTGAATATCTAGACTGCCGCTTCCCGGTGCGAACCAAGCTCTCGACTACTTGCGTGGACGCTGAACCGGAAATCAGGTCAGGTCTAGCGACTTTCCGTTCGTAGAGCCTTGCTCAATTTTCTTTCAAAGCTGGCGAATGCGATCTCACGTTGGTAACGTAGTGGTTGACTGCTCAGTCTGTAAAAGTGACCCAGAGTTGTGCAACGATAAGTCAACGATGAAAAATCAACACTGCAGAGATGAGGCATAGCGCACGGCTCCCATTTGTCTCGGACCCGCTGGCGCTCGATGGGCGACTCAAACCACAAAGGCAATGGGCTGTTCAAACCAGAATCCCAGCGGACTGTGGGTGGCCTTGGCGTTCGTCGTCATTCACAAAGGATTTGCGAGGCAGCGCCAGCCGCCAAGTCAACGACCGCTTCACGTCTGAAAGCGTCACTTTGATGGAGCGCCCCTGAAGGTCCGCAGATGGCGCAACGTGCTCGTTCTGGCTGTTGAGCCGAATGGCAACTTCCCATCCATTTCGGCCGTTGGCGGCGACCAGCTGGTAGAGTTTGACCCTAGAACGCCGGCGTGCGAGATCGCCGCCGGGACGGCCGGTCGCCGGCACCCGCCCCGCCGGGGTTCGTCGATGGCGGGGGTGGGGGTGGCTTGTGAGGCCCCTATCAGGCGCGCCCGGCCCCTCGTTCAGGTTCCGCGCCCTCATAGCCGCCGATTGATGGTTCCCGGACAAGTGCGTGCAGCTGGCGGGCGATGAATTGCCACGGTTGGGCCAGGTTCACGGTCGCGATTTTTACAACGTGGCCATGTACCCGGTATACCGCGTCAGGCCGGCTCCTAGCCTCGGGGTAGAGCAGCAGTCCATCACACCTAGTATGTTCGCCAGCAGCTTGCGCATTACGAAGATACGCGAATAGTTGGTAGAGGTGGCTTGAGTGGAAGGTCGAAGCTCCTCGGTAAGTCTGAAGAGCGTCGGAATAGTACTTGGTATCGATGATCAATTGCCTCTGAGGCGAGCGAAGAAACACGTCTACACGCATGTTTGGGAGCTGGCCGGCGCCGTCGTCGGATATCAGCTCCGCATCCCATCTTATATGCAGAGGCTCAACGGAATACTTCCGCTGCTCGTTGCGGTAGAAGTTGCGGACGAAGGCTTCGAACACCGCGGCCATTTTTCGCTCATCGCGCAGGACGTCGTGGAATTGGTATCCTGAGCGACCTGGAGCGGGCAGCAACGAGTCGAAAGCGAGCTCGGCTACACGCAAAATGAGGCCGTAACCCGAAATGTTGCGATGGAGCTGCACACGCGAGAAAACTCCGCGATCGAGCCTTATGTCGGTCACATCTACAAAGTGACGAGAAACCTGCTGTAAGTCGCGCGCCAGATTGCGATCTAAAGTCGGTGCTTTGGCAAGCCGGCGAAGGGAAGCCTTAAGAATCTGGTTGTGTAGAACGTCGTGGCTGAGCTCATCAAATAGACAATGGAGCCGTCGCGCCCGACGCGACCACAGCCGCACCGTTCCGCCAAGATCTATCTGACCACGTAGGGTAGCAATGTCTTCCTCATGCGGCTCGTAACCGCGATCGAGGCCGCGCCTCAGAAGATTGCGAGTGCCTACCAACAAAACCTTTGCTAGCAAGTTCGGCAAATCGGGACTGGAGATGCCTTCAACCGAGATTGCTTTCGCCTCTTCGAATCGATCCCAGGCGTAGCAGAACAGATAGTAGATGTTCTCGATTGGGATTGATGGAGCAGGCAATGTCATAGCGGCGCAAGCAGCTCGCTTTCCCAATGTGCAACCTTGCCCGGGGCGTCAAACCAATATTCCCGCAGAAGGTGTAGGATCTCAGTTCGGATAACGCGCTCATACCAAATCCAGCCATCTTCGAGCTTCCAGGGATTGGAGCAGAAGAAACTGTGCCCGATCTCAAATCCGCGTCCGAGGTTGGCGGTGTCTGATGCGATTTCGTCGTTGAGTGCCCCAACGCGCATGATCAGCGCGTTGATGACGTCATGCGACACGCCAGCTTGATCCAGCTGCGAATGAAACTTCGGCGAGCTTAACTTCGGCACAAGGTCCACAAACGCGAAGCGACGGCGCAGGGCGTAGTCTACAACCGCAAGAGATCGATCGGCAGTGTTCATCAAACCGAGAAGATAAACATTACCTGGAACGTGAAACGGCACCTTGCCCGAAGCCAGTGCCATTGCCCAATCAGGCGACCGCTTATCAGCTTCGATGAGAAGCATAAGCTCGCCTAGTATCTTGCTCAGGTTACCTCGGTTGATCTCATCGATCACGAAGACATAACTGTTTTGGGGATCGGCTTCGGCTCGGCGACAAAACTCGACAAACTTACCCGGTCGAAGCTCAAAGCCGTCTGCGGTGGGGCGATAGCCCTCTACAAAATCTTCGTACGAATATGACTGATGGAACTGAACAAACCCCAGTCGATCGCGATCCGTGGCGCCCATGAGAGCAAAGGCTAGACGCTGTGCCGCGAAGGACTTACCTACGCCTGGCGGGCCTTGCAGGATAATGTTCCGCTTCGCCTGCCAGAGCAGCATAATCTGTTCGGCTTCGGCGCGATCTAAGAAGAGCTCTTCAAGCGCATCGTCGAGTGTGTAGGAATTCCCCGTGGCAGCGGGTGCCGAAGATACGACTACGTCCTCGTCGACATGAGGAAGAGACTGCCCTGCGAAGGCCTGATACGCACGGTTAAGGATCGAAAGAAGTGTTGGGGTAGCTTCGGTTAGGTAAGCGCCCTGATTGAGCCCGCGGTGCGCATTATAAAAGAGCCCCTTGGCTCCGCTTTTTGCGAGCTCCGACAGTTCGGTCGCAAAAGGTTCGGTTGCAAGAAATGCTGACCGCTCGAGCGTGGGAACAAGCGCCTCATAGTCACGCAAAGCAACCCTGTACGCAGCACCTTCCCAATCCGTGCCAGCCAGACCTTGAAAACTGTCGTCGACAGCGTCCAATGCGATCGAGACCCCAGTTATGGCTTCATTGTCGGTAAGGTGGAATACGACGTCTCCGGGCTGCACGGCACGCATGTTGGAATATATGTCACCGCCGCTCTTCGAGCGCTGGGGCGACCACAAGGCGCGTCCGAGGCTGTGCTCACCCTGCTCACGATCTAACCGGCCAGTGACCAGGGTCTTTTCGATCCAATAGCGGCGAGAGCGATCGGGCGACGTACTCTGACCGTCGTCAGTTTGGATCTCGAATCCCAATCTCTCGAGATGTTTACGTGCGTCGGTCCCACTACACCCTTCGTTGTCAAGGGGCGCGCCATTGGGCATGAATTGATGGGCGACACCGAAAATGGCCTTTGATGGGTAGCGCTTACCGTCTCGCAAAACCCAGTAGCTGATAGCCGAACCAAAATTGTAGGCCTCCATGAACGCGTCGAAACCCAGCGCATCGTATTCATCCATCGCTTTGTTGACGGCATCGATGTCAAGACGTCGACTGCCACTCCGTCGCGAGGCACCCTCCCGAAAGTTTCGGTAGTAGTTGATGGCGGTGCGATAGTTGCTGAGGTCGCGATAGAGATCCGAAGATATGCTCAATTTGGAGGGGTTGGGCCGGTCCGCTGCTCGATCCTGAGCAGTGTAAGCAAGAGCTCGCATGACGCCGTCCAGTCGATCGGCATCGTAGTGTTCATCCAAATCGCCGTAGGCAGCCGCGAGATTCCGGCATTCGGATAGCTTCGTACTGACCGTGCTCGGCTTGTAATTCGTTCTAAGCCATTCTCGAAAGCCGCTCTCGTTCATGTCTCTCCACACTCCACTTATCCAGAGTTTGACTATCCCATATTACGCAGTCAAACACGCATAAGCTTGTAATAGCCGGCGATTGCTTTCACGAGGCTCAACCGGCCAGCCACAGGCGCGAGGAGCAGCTGCAGAGCGGATCCGTTTTTGTCAGCAGACATGTGACGCGTTGTAGTGCATCTCTGCGAACCGCTGCGCCGGTGCTATGGTGTGCCTGCGCTCATCAATCGGCAAGGATATGAGGCATTGCCCGGAGTCACCCGCCGTACACTTCTTGCGTTCGCCGCCGTTGCGTCCGTGCTTGAACCGACGCTTGCTGAAGGTGAGGGTACCTCACGCGAATTGCAGGCGCTGATCGCAACCCATGAGACCGCCTATGCGGCGCTTCATAGGGTTGTTCATCGAGCGGGCAGCAGCTGGCACGATCGCGAGATGGCAGACCGGATTGAAGAGGAAACATTGCTGGCCAGCTGCTCCAATCCTGCGACCGGCCGAGGCGACCGCCGAGCCAAGGCCGAGTACTTGTTGACTGTTGAGGCACGGGGCGAACTCGACCTGGAAGAGCACATGCAGGCCATCCTGCACTCGATGATGGGGAGTTGATGGATCGCGGTACCCGCCGGGAGTCAGACGGCGCATGGCCGTAGGGCGCATCGGCAATCGGAAATGTGATGATGCAGAAAAAGTCCCTCCACTAGGGCCGTCCCGCCCGGTCGAGGCCGAAGGCCGGGTGGAGGGGTCGATTGTGGGGGCCCAGCGATCTGCTCACTTTCAACACCAGAGATACCACCATGAGGAGAAAGCTTGCCGAAGTGCAATCGTTTTGTTACACCGATCCCTGCATCCAGAGAGGGCTTCGGCCCCGCCAACCAGCCTTGACCGGCAACGGTGGCACGACGATGTGGCCCTGAACGGGCAACAGTAGGTCGCCAGTCCCTCCAGAATGCGTGCGAAACGATGGAGGGTGTTTTCATGCTGACGAGGCGAGGTTTTCTGATCGGGGCGGGTGGCCTGCTCACGGCTGCATTCGAAAAGGATGCGCAATCCTTCATTCGCAGGACTGGGCTGCCTCTGCTCGCACCACCTGCGGAAGTGGCCGAGACCATGTACTGGTATGACGGTGGGGAGCAGGGCTACCTTCTCACAATCGGCCCTTGGGCCTTCTGCCCGCCGCCGCCGACCTGGCGCGAGTTCTTCACCAGCGAGGGCCTTGGGCACCGGACCGAGACCGAAATCTACGCCATCTGGGAGGAGCATGGGATCGGCCCGGAGGACTACGACGATCCGGTTGGAGGGTGGTTCTGGGAAACCCGCTTCGATCGAGAGGCCGGCCCGTGCGCCAGGGCCTACCGCTTGCTGAAGAGGCTGGACCTTGGCCCAAAGCTCGGGCGCGGGAGCGATGAGCCCCATCTGGTATTCTGCGAGGGTGACGTCGCCAACGACGATAGCCGATGGGTCGATGCAAGAGACCAACTCACGCTCTCGCTCCTGCAGGCTCGGCTGATCGATCTGAAGCTTCCTGTCCAAATTGCAGAAGGGGTTTGAGAGGCCGACATGATAGACAATGGTACGAGGCCGACCGCCGGCGCGCTGAGCCCGAGACGGCAAGGCATGGCCCGGGGATGCCAATCGAGCCTTATACATGCCGCTATTGCGGCTGGGTGACCACGGTGCCGAGCGCGGCCGAGGCACATCTCTGTATGCGGTGTGTTCGTTTCGAGGGTGATGTGCATCCGGCTATGACTGGAGCGCGGATTGCGGCGCACAACGCCCGCATCATGGGCATGATAAGCCTCTTTCCGATTGGGGCAGACTCGGAACCGGATGCATCATGAAACTCACATATCTTCTCGCGGGTGTGACAACTGCAATCTTTTCACGGCGCAATGGGAATAGAGACGGATTTGAAATGGTGACCTTGCAACGCAGATATCCGGTAGCCCTTGCGATCGCGGTGTTCCTCATTTGCAGTCCAGTGTTGGCCCAATCAGCTACGGAACATCACGTCTGGCAGGATAAGCGCAAATTCGACCCGTACATCCGCACCGCCGAGTCGATCACCGGTGCGATACGGCACGCGGATAAACTGCTGCTCCGCTCGGACCCTGGCGACTCGTTGCGGCCGACTACATAACAGTGTTGTGGTCGCATCGACGGCACTCGTATCATCGGCTGTGCGCGGAAGAGGTCATGGGCAAGAGATCGAGCATCGCTGGGTGATCCTACATCAGGCGGCATTATGATATGAGGCAAAGAACCGGGATCGACTTCGATGGGCCGGGCTTAGCAATGGGTGGGACCATGAACAACGACGACGATGCCTTTGCCTTTGCCTTTCCCCATTTTTCGGCGAGGATGGACAATGGTGAACTGGCATGGGCGGTGGCCGAGGCGAACGGGGTGAGCCTCGGCGTGTTCTGCCACCGGCTCAAGCTGGGGTGGTCTGGCCAAAAGGCCGCGACCCATCCAGCCCCGCCTCGGACCCGAAAATCTCCCCCTCAGCGGCCTTCCCTCAAGCTGTCGACCTTCCTCGCGGATGGCCAGCTTGCGTGGCCGGTCGCTGAATCCAGAGGCATTAGCGAGGCATTGTTCTACGCTCGCTTGAAGAAGGGCATGACCCCGGATGAGGTGGTCTACACGCCAGTGATGCCCCGAGGTTGGCCCCTCCATCGTCGCTAGGTCTGCCAGCGTTTGCCGTCCCAAGGTGACGACGACGTGCGCTTCATCTTTGCCGTCGGGGCAGATGCCGGCGACCACTCTGGAGTTCGCAATGCGCCTTATAGCGGCCGCAGAGATCGGCTTCGCAGCTTCCTGAAAAGCAGACCTTGCCGGCGATCAGGCTGGCCGTGGTTGCGCCTATTTCCGACTTCGCACGCCCTAGAGAGGGATCGGTTGCGAACGCGAAGCCGACATTAAGATGCGGCCGGCTAGGCTTGGCAGAAAACTCAGAACCGCCTCATGCTTACCGGCCTCGCTCGCGAGTTTCATCAGGTGTTGTGATCTTCAGTACTTCCGCGACAACTTTCTTGCATGCCTTTCTTGACGGGTCTAAAGAGACTAGCGGGGTTTGGGGGCAAATGGAAAACGGATATTCTAAATTCCGTATTGCGCGTTTCGCGGTCGGGTTAGTCGCTAGTACAATCGGATTTACTTTGCTCGCAGCTTTGATGAGCGACGCTGCAGGGAGCAATGAAATTGTCGGCCGAGCGACCGCAATTGATGGCGATACCATAGAAATCCGCGACGAGCGGATCCGCTTCAACGGTATCGACGCTCCTGAATCCGCTCAGGTATGTGAAGACAGGAACGGCAGTGCTTACAGATGCGGCGCTATTTCCGCGAAAGCACTCGCAGATTTCCTTTCTGCGTCGCGACCGACGGCCTGCCAGTTTGTCGAACGCGACCGTTACGGACGCTTCGTCGGCAATTGTTTCCGCGCCGACGGTGCTTCCGTCCAGGAATGGATGGTGGCAAGCGGCTGGGCACTTGACTGGCCACGCTACAGCGGAGGCGTTTACGCCAGCCTTCAGGATGTCGCCCGCAAGGAGGGCCGCGGCATCTGGCAGGGACGTTTCGACTTCCCGTGGGACTGGAGAGCCGGGCAGCGTCAGAGCACGGCCACAGCCTCCCAAGGAATTGCTTCGGCTGCCGAAAGAGGCGAAGGGTCCCGCTGCGCGATCGAGGGGAACATCAGTTCCAGGGGCGAGCGCATCTATCACGTGCCCGGGCAGGAGCACTACGGGCGGACGAAGATTTCGGCATCGAAGGGGGAACGCTGGTTCTGCTCGCCCGAGGAAGCAAAGGCGGCGGGATGGCGGCCCGCGCGCAGGTAAGGAGCCTCCTGACAAAGGGCTGACATGAATCGATAAGGCAAGACGAGCAACAGGCGAAATGGCAGCGATCAGAAAGTTTGACCAACTCTATAAGCTACGCAACCGCATCATGTCGGACGGCAGCGGGCTCAAGCTCTCGGCCGACATCTTTCCCAGCATAGACGTCGACAGCGTCGCGGGGGATCTGGATCTCGCCGAGAGGGGCGCGGAGCGCGGCGGCAACAACCAGCCCATGACGGCAGCTAAGGGCAGGGATGAGGTGGAGCTCGAGATCATCGAGAAGGTCGAAAGCCAGGCCAAGGCCGCGCACCAGATCCTTATCGACCAGTTGAGCCTGTACAAGAGCAGGATCGCCGGCCTGAACTTCGACGAGTACATCCAGGAAATCGATATAGCTGCCACGACAGGGCTCACGAACTTCACCAGCCGAGCCGTTACGGCCGCCAACGAACTCCATGCGAAAAGGCGCTATCTCAAGGAGGCGGAAGACTACCTGATCGACTTCAGAGCAAAACACCGCCTGAAGAGGCCCGCCTGGCTGCCGGGACCTGGTGTCAATTTCTTCAAATGGATGCTGATTGCATTCTTGTTTGCGATCGAGGCGATAGCGAACGGTATGTTCCTCATGGGCGGCAGCGACGCGGGATTTGTCGGCGGCATTGCCGAGGCGGTCGCCTTCTCGGCCGTCAATATCGGCTTTGCCGTCCTAGCGGCGCGGAAAGGGGTGCAGTGGATCGTTCACCGGAACCTTTTCGGGAAATTGATGGGGCTTCTCTCGCTCATTGCCTATCTTGCAGTCGCCGTCGTGGTGAACCTCGCACTTGCCCACTATCGGGAAATCAGCGAGGGGCTGTTCGAAGGCGGCAGCCAGATCGTGATGCAGCGGCTATCGGAGGCTCCGCTGGCTCTCGGAGACATCAAATCCTGGCTCCTGTTTTGCCTCGGTTTCCTTTTCTCGGTCATCGCGTTCGGCGATGCGCTGACTATGGACGACGTTTATCCGGGATACGGAAGGGCCGCACGGGAGGCGGACGAACGCCGTAACGACTACATCGATACCAAGGACGAACTCATCGGGGAACTCATCAAGATCCGCGACGGATTCAATGACGCTGTGAAGGGCATCCTCGACGGGCTCGGAATACGCAAGAGGGAATATGGAGCGATCCTCGCCCATCGCACTTCCCTGCTCGAACTGTTCAGAACCCAGCAGGACCATCTCGACCGCGCCTGCAACCTGCTTCTGGCCAAGTACCATGACGCGAACACCAGGGCCCGGACCACGAAACCGCCGCGCCATTTCCAGACGGCCTACAAACTGGAAAAGATAAAGCCCGTCATCGAGCGAGACGGCGAGCGCAGTTCCGAATCCCTCGACAAGCTGCTCGAGGAGGCGAGGGAGAAGCTGAACGGCCACATCCGGCAGATCGGCAAGGAGTGCGACGAACACATCAACAAGTTCAGGAAGCTCGACAACCTGTTCCCGGAGAGTGGTGCCAATGAACAGGCGGCGTAGTTCGAGGAGAAGGCGCAACGGCATTGGCGCAGGACGCATAGCTGCTATCACATTGGTGGGCGCAGCTACCGCAGCATTGCTGGCGGCGTTCGGTTGGCTCTATTTCAAGTCGGCCACAGCCGTCGCACTCGATGAGAAAACGCACTGCCCCGTGACCGGAGCAAAAAGCATGACCGCCGTCCTGTTCGACACGACGGATCCGCTTCCACCTGTGACGCTTGCCGACTCACGAAGCTCGTCCAGGGGATCCAGCCGAGCGGCTACCTATGGATCGGGACCATTTCGGGTACTCCCTCGGACGTCGAGCAGCTTTATGCAGGATGCAACCCGGGTGACGCCAGCAGCGTCGACTGGAAAACCGAAAACCCGAAGAAACGCCAGAAGCTCTGGGAGGAGACTTACCGCGAGCCCCTGGACAAGGTTTTTGGCAAGATCGAGAACGGCACCGGGGCTGAGATGTCGCCTATCATGGCTGGAATCCAGAAGGTGAAGCTGGCTGTGTTCGACACGGTGCCGACGGATCCCGAAACGGACGCGCCCAAGCACCTCTTCATCGCCTCCGACATGATCGAGAACACGAAGGACTACTCCCAGTATTCCTCGGGCGTTTCTTACGAGACCTACAGGGAAAGCGATGCAAACGAGAAATATTGGACGAACCTTGAGGGCATTGAGATGTCGATCCTTTACGTCAACAGGCCGGACAAGTCTTTTGACGGGCCGAACCACGGGAACTTTTGGGCGGAATGGGTCCAGTCGAACAACGGCAGGTTCGGTGGAATGGAAAGGCTGGAGGGGCTTTGATGGCAACATACGCAATTGCAAAGAGGATTATCGACTCTCCTTATCTGCCTGTCGCCATATTCGCAGGGATGACGTTCGCGGGATGCCTTTACATCTGGCTCACCAAGATGTCCGGCGTGGGCATATGGCTGGCGATTACCGTGCCGATCATGGTCATGTTCGCATATCTCGGGCTGTCGATCATCGTCGGCCGCCTCAGGATCCATGACGAACAGGTCGGCGACAATCTCTACTACATGGGCTTCCTGTTCACGCTGACGAGCCTCGGCGTATCGCTCTACTTGTTCTCAGCCGACGGCGAGATGAACGAGGTCGTGCGGAACTTCGGCGTCGCAATCACATCCACGATCACAGGCATTACCCTGCGCATCTGCTACAACCAGGCGCGGCGTGATCCCGCCGATGTCGAGCGTGCCGCCAGACACGAGTTGGCGGGCATGTCGAGGCGCGTCAGGGCGGAAATGGAAAACGTCACCCTCGAGTTCTCCGAATTCCGCCGCATCTGCAATCAGATGCTGACGGAGGGTTACGGCGAGATCGTCAAGCAGGCCCAGCTGAACGGCGAACAGGTGAGGCAGTCGTTCGAGAAGATGTCTTCCGAGGCCATCAAGCCCGTTAAGGAAACTTCGGAGCGGCTTGCTGACGCGCTCGACATTTCCTTTGGCCACATTGAGGATCGGTTCACGGGCGTGCTCGACAAGGTGTCATCTGTTGCCACGCTCCTCGACAAGGCGAACACCTCGTTTGGCGACGCGGTCGTGCGCTTCGGGACGCAGGCGGACAGCGTTGCCGGGAAACTGGAGAAACTCGTCATCCCGGACACGGTGCTGAGGGAAGAGATCGTCCCCGTCGTGAACCTGCTCGCTGCCTCCGTCGGCAAGCATGCCGAGAAGACAGAAGCCCTGGTAAAGGTGCAGGAAACGAAGATCAGCGAACTTGCGGAAGCGGTCGGGAAGTTTATCGAAGCGTCGGATTCCCAACGCGCGACCATGGTGAAGATTCTTGACAAGACTGAAGAGCGGGAAAAAGCGATCACCAGCCTGGCGGGTAGGCTTGAACGGAAGCTAGAGAGCCGGTTCGAAAGCCTTCCGGCAGTCCAAAGAGATGGCACCGCGGATCACGCGATGTCTGTCGGCAGACTGAACGGCTTCGAACTTACCGTATCCGATGTGTCCGTCGAAGTTGGAAACACGGCGGCGAGCGGGGCCGGAACGACAACCCCCGAACTCATGGTCGAAGCCGCACCTGGACCGGCCGGGACGGGTGAAAGGCCTGTAGGCATCCTCGACAGGCTCAAGGGGTGGCGGTCTTGATCGACACCCGCGACACCGCCGTCAATTACGAGAAAACGGGGTACGGGCGGGGACTTATCCTCGGCCTGACCATGGCGGAGACGATGCTGCTGCTTGTCTTCTGCCTGCTTCTCGTCGCCGGATCGATCATCGCCGACAAGCAGGCGAAGATTGAAATCGCGAAAAGGGAGATCGCCTCACATAAGGAAGAGTTTTCCAGACTAGCGGAAGCCAACACCGATCTGGTTGCCCAGAACGCGATCCTTATGCAGATAACCTCGTCCGACAGGCAGGTTGTCGACGAGGAATGGAAGAAGCTTGTCGCGGCGCAGACGGCGGCCTCAAAGATCGAGGAACACATCCCTGTCGAGAAGGCGGCCGAGCTGGCCGAGGTGACTGCCGCCGCACAAGAGAATTCGATCACCAAGGCGGAAGAATTGCACAAGCTGATCGAGGCCGCCGCCCGGACGGCAGCAGCCGAAGAGAAAGCCGCCCTTCTCGACAGGGAATTGTCAGCACTGCATGCCCACCTCGCCCAGGAAGGGAATTCGCAGCCGCACGAATGGCCGCCGATCATCTCCTTGAGCGATGTCGACGGTTACTCGTTCGCCATAGGAAGCGCGGAACTCACTTCCGAGTTCAGGGAAAGGCTCCTGAACGAGATACCGAACATCAGGCGCATCGCCGAGGAATACGGTGTCGACATCATCGAGGTGATCGGCCACACCGACGAGCAAAACATGCCACGGAACTACTCCAACATGGACCGTGACATGAAATCCGTGCTCGACCGACGGGCACCTATCAGCGAGCTGCAGCCTTCGGACAATGCAGGGCTGGGCCTCGCCCGTGCGCTGTCGGTCGCCGATGTCCTTTTAGGGTCCCCGGAACTCGAGGGCCTCGACGTCCTGCCGATGTCAGGCGGCCAACTGATACTTCTGGGTGACGCGCTCACCGACGGAACGCATGTCGGGGACGACGCCGCCCGCAGGCGCATTGAAATCAGGGTCAGGAAGAGGGTGGTTGAACACGCGGCAGGCTCGCAGGAAGGGGAGGGTTAAGGGCCCTCATCGGTGAGGTCGATAACGACACCGTCCGGCACGGCTCTTACAAATTGGCCGCCGGAAGCTGCCGGTCCGCAAAAGGCCCTAAGGGCTGCCGGTCGGCAATGCGCCGCAATTTTGTCACTCAGACGAACAATTCTTTTCTCAAAAGCGGACATAGGCGCCGGCGACGTTGCTCTGGCGGCGATTGCTGCAGGCGGTGCAAGAACCACGAGCATTCTCAGGCCGGATTTTGGCGCCGTGAGCTGGCCACAGGGCGGTCAGAACGATCGTGGCGCCGACGCGTCCCGCCCCACTGCCGATGCCCCTGAGGTAACCCGCGCCATAGCTTCGCAGTTTCCATCAGGTGCTTGCGGAAAGACGCAACCACATCCATGTCGTCGCGGTTGATGGTCTAGCAAGTCTTTGTCGGCGCTGCACCGACAGGTCGTCGGTTGTTCATGATGTGATCAGCATGACGTCCGCGCTTAACGCACCTCTGGTCAAGGAGTCACGCGATGGCCTGCAAGATCACCGACGATGTTATTAATGCGCTGCAGCACTGCAGGTTGAAGGCATATTTTCGATTGCGCGGTGAGGAAGGCGTCAAATGCGGCTATGAGAAGTTGCTGATTGAGCAACGCGCCGACGCACAGCGCAATGCAATTGAAAAGATCCGGCGCGAATATAAAGAAACCGAGGTCGCGACTGAACTCAATTTGTGCTTCACCAATCTTCGAAAAGGAGCTGCGTTTATTCTTTGCGCTCGTTTGGACGATGATCGCCATGAAGTCGTCTTCGATGGACTTCGCAAGACCAATGGGCACTCAACGCTCGGAGACTTCCAATATCAACCGGTGATGTTTTGCGCGGCGGGACGGGTTCGCGCTTCCGATCGCCAACAGCTTGCCGCGCGCGCCGTTCTTCTGGCGCGGGTTCAGGGGGCGTTTCCTAGTGGCGGGGCTGTCTATATTGGGCGCGACGGCAAGAAGACGGGCATTCGTTTCGGATCGACGCTGACGACTGCAGAAAACCTCCTCCGAGACGCCGAACGCTTGCAACGGGCGGAAGGCCCGCCGAAGCTGCTGTTGAATGACCATTGCCACATCTGTGAGTTCCGGGACCGCTGCCGTGATCAGGCCATCAGGGAAGACAATCTGAGCCTCCTGCGTGGTGTCGGCGAAAAGACAATCAAGCGATACGCTCGTAAGGGCGTACTCACGCTCACCCAGCTAGCACATACCTTTCGGCCCCGTCGCCGAGGCAAGCGGGCCGATGCCCCGCTCAGATTGCGCGACCACGCGTTGCATGCACTGGCCATTCGCGACCAAACGATCTATGTGCTCGGTGCACCGAAACTTCCGGCCGCGTCCGTGCGGATCTACCTGGATATCGAGGGTGTTCCCGAAGAGGGCTTCACTTATCTGATTGGGCTCGTTATTTGCGATGGCGAACGCGTTGAACGCCACTCGTTATGGTCCGATGACCGGAAAGGCGAAGCCGAAATATTCGCCCGGTTTCTCACTATCGTTGGGCGTTATGACGCTCCGCGCATCTACTGTTACGGCAACTACGAAAGTAGCTTTATCGCGCGCATGCGGCGCCAAGCCCGACGCAAAAGGAGCATTGACGCTGTTTTAGCTATACTAACGAACGTGCTCACGGTCATCTATCCGCATTTCTATTTTCCCACTTATTCGAACGGTCTCAAGGAGGTTGCGGGCTGCTTGGGCTGTCGCTGGACCGAGCCGGACGCATCCGGCATTGAGAGCGTCGTCTGGCGCAAGAAATGGGAGAAGACCGGCGACGCGTGGTGGAAAACCAAGTTGATCGAGTACAATCTCGATGATTGCGAAGCGCTACGCAAAGTCAGTGCTTTTCTGAGTGAGCCGCTGACCGGCGGCACTGAGAGTAAATCTGGTATATTGCCGCGCGTGGCGACCGTGGCGCAACTCGATAATCTGGCGCGTACCGTGACTTGGTCACAGTTTACGCATGCCGATTTCGCGTTCATCAACAAGCGGGCCTATTTCGACTACCAGAAACGCCACGTATTCATTCGAACGAAACCAGTGCGGAGAACACGAGGCGGCAAGACACAGCGCCGAAAGTGGCAAAACCGCGACTTGCGGGCGACACACCGAATGGAAATCACGGCAACACGCTGTCCCTTCTGCAAAAGCAAGCACATTACATCCATTGACCCGAAGCAACGGCCGAAGGGATTGCAGACGAGGCGCAAGCGCGCCTTCGATCTCGTCATCACACCGGGAGCGATCCGCCGGAAGGTGATTGAGTTCAGAGCGGTCGCTTATCATTGCACAAATTGTGAACGATGCTTTACCCCCGAGCGCTACGAGCGTCTTGCGCGACACTTTCACAACTTCATGAGCTGGTTCGCTTATCAGCACATCACGCATCGACTCGGGGTCAAGTCTCTCGGTGCGCTATTCTATGAGATCTTCGGCATCCGGGTGAATTGGTGGGAGTTCCTAACCTTCCGGCATTTGCTCGTCCGTCGTTATCGCAAGACCTTCAATATGCTTCTCACGCAATTGATCACAGGGCCTGTGTTACATATTGACGAGACCGAGGTGAAATTAAAGGACGGTAGTGGTTACGTCTGGGTGTTCGCAAGTGAATCCGCTACCATCTACATTTTCCGACGCTCGCGCGAGGGAAATTTCCTGCGGAAGATGCTCAAAGACTTCAAGGGCGTGATAGTTACCGATTTTTATGCAGCCTACGACGGGCTCCCTTGTCTGCACCAGCGCTGTCTTATCCACTTGATGCGCGACATGAATCGCGCAATCCTCGACAATCCGTTCGATCAGGAGCTTCAGTCGATTACGGTGCCGTTTGGTGCCTTGTTGCGATCAATCGTCGTCACAGTCGATGAGCATGGCCTCAAGCGCACGTACCTAAGACGTCACGGGAGGGCTGTGGCGGCGTTCTTCGATGCGCTTGCGGAGCACACCTACGAATCCGATATCTCAAAAACTCTGCAGGAACGTCTGCTCCATAATCGCGACCGCCTGTTCACGTTCCTGCAACATGACGGTGTGTCGTGGAACAACAATCTGGCCGAGAACGCAATCAAACGCATCAGCGATTATCGGGAGGATGTCGGACGAAGCGTCAAAGAAGCAGGGCTTACAGAGCAGTTGGTATTGCTGAGCATTTATCAAACCTGCCGTGTGAGAGACCTAAGCTTTCTAAAATTCTTGCTGTCGCGAGAACACGATATGGATGCCTTTGCAGCGAGCAGGCACCGCCGGCGACGCCCCTCGCGCATTGAGCTCTATCCGAAGGGCTTTTTGCCATCCTCGATCCTATCACTTCGCCGAGAACGAGTTGCTCGGGTCAGCGACACAACAGCCCAGAAGCTAAGTGACCGCTTGGGAGGAAACGGATGATTTGATGCACTCTCCGCGTGTCTGGCTGTTGAAGGACCGTTCGATATCGCGGGCTGCCATTTGACCCGACGCACGTGATCGATACAATTTCATCAGGCTGTCAGTCCGCTACCGAGCGCGGCGTCGGGCTGAATGTTCGTTTCCTAGATTGCCTGCTAGCCCGACCTACAGCTGGCACCAAGTACTTGGGTCGAATCCGGCCGAACGGTTGAAGCGGAACGAACGGCGGGTTTCCCGCTCCGTCGACTTCAGAGCGGTCAGGTCGCTTCCGGCCCCAATCCAGTCATTCCGGTGTACAGACTCTGGCGCAAGGTGGACTATCGGGGACGCGAACTTTTTGACCCATGCGCGATGCCAGGCGAAGTCAAGGCTGAAGCGAACTAATGCACTCGCCGTAGTACGTTAGTGTGTCGTTCCCGGGCGCTGATATTGACACCGAAGCGGGCAATCGTAGCGAAAATGTGAACTCCTGAATCCCGACTTCGGCGAGCATCAAGCTCGAACCGACACTCAGTGGAACCGGGGACGTCTGGCCGACTTGCAAGGAGTTGTCTTTCGCACCCATGCCGCCGCGGATTATCATTAGCATCGGCGGCAAATGCTCAAATTTGCATGAAATCGCGGTGGGTTCGCTGGCCATACTGGCGGGAGCCACGGCGCAACTCCCGCTGTATAGAAGTAGCACTATCCATTTCTGCGGCATAGCAGTCACCGAGCTAGAAGGGTTGCCAGCAACGGACGCCCAGCGCTTGAGCGAGCGAGCATTTGAGCACCTTCGTCTCGAGGTCCCCAGAGTTTTTGATCTCCAACAGGTAGTCTCCCTCGTTGCAGCGGACCGTCCAGATGCCAGCATCATAATCGACAGAATCCCCCATGTAGATCATCTTGCTGGCGCCCGTGCAGGGATCGGCGTTCACGATAATTGATTGAACTGCGGTAAGCCGATCCGCCTCCGATAGCTGCGATACGAGATCATAGGCTCGGCCAGCGAGCGCATGGGCGGGAAGTAATGGAGAGCGTTAGGCAAGGCCAACCCGGCGCGACAAGATGCTCAGCATAGGCTTTCACACGGAATGCCATCGCTGTCCCGATCCAGCTTCCCGCCCCAGGAGCAGCTGTTCAAATACCAATTTGCTTCATCGCATGAGCTGATCTGAGGGCAGGTCCGCCGCGGTTGGCAGGACCAGCTTTGCGCAATTCGTGAGAACGAACTTCCTTTGCTTGAAGTCGCTCCCAGCAAATGAACGCTCTCCCAAACCAGGGATGGGCTGCTGCCGGACAAAAAGGATAGAGCCGCGATAAACCCAATTGCTGTTTGCTTCATATTTCCCCCTTCGCGGACTGCCGCATTGACCGCAGCCCCAACCCTCAAATCTCATTATCGCTTCGATCGTCTCCAACCAGCAGACCGAGCATCTGCTTCCGAGCAAAACCACCTCTCACCTTTCGATTCAGAAATTCGCGTGACGTCGTAGAATTTCTGGCCAGGCAAGTGATAGATGTGTTCGCCGTCCGCTGAAATGTTGCCTTTGATGTTGCAGCCTGAGTTGCCGTTGCCGATCGCAAAAAGCGGTACCGGCGCCGCTAGCGGGTCGTCGCTATGCTGTGCTCGCCAGTCCCACGGAAATTGAAACGTCCCTACCCAAAGACCGGCCTTCGACGCCTTCGCCTTAGCTTGCTGCCCTGCATACGCACCATTGCTGTATGTCGGCCAATCGAGCGCTTGGCCATGCTCGACCATCCAGGCGGCGACACGGGAGCCGTCCGCGCGTCCGCAGTCGCCGACATAGCGGTCATACCGATCCCACGTGACGAAAGTGCATTGGACCGGCTTTGACGCCGACAGGAAGCCATCCAGTGCTTCGGCAGAGCGGCGCCCGCACGGATATTCGAAACCCTTGGCGTCGTTGCAGTATTGGTGGCTCTCGGGCGCGTCGATACCATTGAAGCGGATGCGCTGCCCATGGATTTCAATTGTGTCGCCATCGATGACCGAAGCCACCCCAGAGATCGGGGCCGGAGCCGGCTTGGTCAAATTCTGTAGATTGATCTCAGACAGCGAGCCTGTGTGTTGCATGACGAATTGCGTTGCCAAAGCCGAAGCCGCGGCCACGGTCACGAAAACCAGCCGCATAGGCACGCCCGACAACCAGCGCCGACGATGCCGCTTTGGCCCGCTGCGCTTCCGCCACTGGTCGGACCGATTATCGTAACGAGACCTGTCCAAGCCCATCATCACATCGCGTCGCCTGAGCGGCTTTCGGCCGAACGCAGCGTCACCGAAACAAGAACCGCTGATAGGGCGGCGAAATGCAAACGCCAATGCATGAAGGTATCCCCCGACACCAGCTGGGATCATGCGCCTTTCGCACCTTGTTGTCGAATCTGTCGACGAACGAGCTTGCGTGCGGTCTTCCACTACGCGATGTTGCCGCCGGGCTACAAAAAGGGGTGGGGACTGTGAAGCGATTCGCTTTGACGATTTCAATGCTAACTGGATTGGTGGCGTGCGCGACGCCCCCTGATAAGATTGCAGGAGTTCCGAATGCCGGCCCCTGCACAAAGGCTGACAGAGAGCGTTTGGCTATCGTATCAAATCAGCAAAACAAGGCTGTGAGTGGGGACGCATTGGGCGTTTTTCTCATAGGCGTGCCGGTTTCCTCGATGTCGGGTGGCGACCACGAAACCGAGATCGCAATTCTCAAAGGGCGATGCGGCGCTCCAAAAACTTAAAATCGGTGGCTTCGGCTCTAGGCGTGCCGTTGGCGTTCATCGGGTTAGCCGGTTGACCGTCTCAATAATGGCCTTCGCAAGCGCTTCGCCCTCATGGATCGGCTCAGGACCATAGAGCAGCAAGACAGCTTCTTCGCTCGGCAGCACACCGGCGGGGCAGGTCTGTTCAATAGCCATGCGAACCAGCTTGAGGGCGGCCCAGCGTTGCGGATGTTCTCTTGGGCTTCCATGCTTCCTGCTGAGATGGACTGTCTCAGCGTCAAACCGTGAAGGCGAGAGCCCCGTTCCATCAAAGTTTAACGACAGGGAAAGCGCACTGGAAAGCAAGTGCGGTAACAGTTGATTCAACCGTTGCTAGTAATTCTAGAGGAGTGTGGAAGCGGCTCCGACAGTGAGGCGGGGGAGCTGGATTGCCGGAGCCGCCTGCGCAATCCCGGGTTGGGGTTTGACCGCGCTGTCCTATTCTGGGACAGCGCGGTCAACGATTCGTTAAAATTGGAACTAATTAAGCGCATGCTAATTGAAATCGCGGTTTTGCGAGTCAATGCATGCATTTGAAGTTTCTCCCGCCAATGATGCCTACCTTGGTCGCCAAGCCGCCCCAAGGCGATGACTGGATGCATGAAGCAAAATTCGACGGCTACCGCTCCCAAATCATCATCGACGCCGGCAGTGTGCGGATCTTCACCCGCCGCGGACTCGACTGGACATCGAAGTACCGCGATCTGGTCGAGGCAGCCAAAGGTCTCAACGTACAGAACGCCATCATCGACGGCGAAGTCGTCGTCTTGAATGAGGCTGGCCTTTCGGATTTTGCCGCGCTGCGCAAGGCAATCACCGGGCGCCAGCACGACCTCTATTTCGTCGCGTTCGATCTGCTGCATCTCAATGGCCACGACTTGCGCGACATGGTACTTGACGATCGGCGGGAAATCCTGGCCGGCCTTATAGGGTCTGATAGCCGCATCCAGTTCAGTGAGACCATGCCAGGCGAAGCCAACGCGATCTATCATCTAATTGACGCGGCCGGCCTGGAAGGGATGGTATCGAAGCGTCGGGACAGCAAATATCGCAGCGGCCCGACTACCAATTGGCTAAAGACCAAATCCTTCACCGAAAGCGAATTCGAGCTTCTTGGTGTCGAGCGCGAGCGGGGTAAGCCGGCCTTCGCTCTGATGGCCGAGCCTGGGACCCGGAAGTATGTCGGCAGTGCGTTCGTGAGCGTCAATCGAGAGATGCGGGAGCGGCTTTGGAAACGTGTGCAGGAACACGCCGGGCCACCGCCCAACGACATGCCAAAGCGGCCCGCAACGCAATGGGTTAAGCCGGGGATCAAGGCCCGCGTCAAGCACCTACGCGGCGAGGATGACTTACGGCATGCCTCGCTGCAGGATTTCTGGGAAGAGTAGAGAGGCGGCGCCGCCCATCAGGCAAAACTCAGATTGAACATCGTCACGTGGTAGGGTCGAATCTCAACAGTGATGACTATGCGGACCTGACGACGATCTGCTTCCTTGTCCCCGGTCGGTGGGTCTAGAAGCGCATCAGACTCGACCGCGAACTGCGATACCGACTTATCATCCTCCAAGAGGCAAAAGAAAGGGTCTTCCCCTGCAGCAGGGATTTCATTGCCCCTCAATTCATTGGCACCTTTCGGCTTTCTAAGCGCGTCAATCAAAGTCTTAATGCGGTTGTCTAAATCCCCGGCAGTCAGGATGCTTCCCGGAATGTCTCGGCGCAAAAACAAAATGTCGAGCGAACAAAGAAGGCTCATGGTCTCGCGGACCAACGGTACGAAGCGATATCCATTCTCACGGTATTGACCTGCAACAGCCTCCAAGAGCGAAAGGCGCTCGATGTCTGACCCCAATCGTCGCTCCGCATCATTCGGCGCAGAGCGACCGGTGTGGTAGTCGGTCGGGAAAACCTCATGCTCCCTAAGAAACCTGTTCGTTCCCAGAGGTGTTTTAGTTGACGATGGAAGACTTTGCGGATGGCCTGCTTATGCTCGGCCATGCGATCCCACTGATTGTCATCTGGGTCTTTTTGGCCGGCCTTCAGCTCCCCTTCGTAGGTCAGGCGGAATCGCATCGAGGCTCCTCGGCGGCGGGTGTTCGAGACGTCGCGTTTCGCATTCCTAACCTCAATATATGCGACCCGGGCTCGGGTCGAGCTCGGTCGTTCAGAGCGATTGGGTTTTGATCCTAATTATGCCGGCCGGCGCGCATCATGGCGCGTGCAATTGCGAGCTGCGCCTCGACATTGGCGTTTTCCTTTTGCGTCATGTTGTTGTTAAGATCGTGGGCGCCGGCCGTGCCTGGCTTCTTCTAGCCGCCGTTTAGCAGCGTATCGGAATTCAGGTTCGACAACCATCCGCGCCCACATCGCCCAAAAGCCGATACCCAAGGCTCGGTAGCACCAGAATTGCAAGTAGACAAAGAAGTTGAAGACCCACCAGATTCCAAATGGGACAAGCACAATCTCGGATAATCCTCCAGTTCCCATGATGGCCAACCAGAGACCCAGCCCGAGAGAGTAGATCAAGCACACAAGCCAGATGCCAACCGTGAGTTTGATCTCCGACGGCCACGCTCGAACGGCTGCTTTGGTAAACACTGGCATTCTAAACTCCGGCGTTCTGGCAACTGGGCATACCCGCCAGCATAGCTCATTTCAGGGAAGTCCTAAGCGCTGCCGTCTATTTCGCTTTCCTCGTCAATCGTTCGAACTGGCAAATAAGCGTTCGTCTCCAGCCAATCGCGCAGCACGATCTCGATGAGTTCCGCCCGGCCAATTTTCATTTCAGCCGCGATGGAGTTTACAGCGTCCTCCGTTGAGGGCTCCAGCGGCACGCCTGAGACGTTTCGAAGCATCAATGCAGCGCGACGCAGGATGACCCGGAGCTCCGCGCGCGACATATCGGCGATGCGGTCGGCGGCGCTTTCAAGCTCCTCGGCGATGGATCGACGTGTCATTCAGAGGGCCGCATATAGTGAGGCTTTAATCGGCGGGCAGGGGCGTCAGGCGATTCCCGCTCTCCCCTTTGGGACCACTCGGGCCAAGCTGCTGGAATCCGCCAGGGCTGTCGGGCCGCGGCTCTTGGCGCCCGTCAACGCCAGGAGTTTTCCTATAGTCGAGCCGGAAATCTCCCGTAGATGTAATGGCGTTTTCGACAGCCGTGGCGAACTTCTTCTGATCCACAAAGACCCCCTGTGCCTCTAACGCTTCTTGGATGTTTCCGGTCAGTGCAACGAAGTCGATTTGCTTTTCGTTGCTGCCGTCCTTGAGGTCTGCAATTTGTTGCCGGTAGCCAGAAACGTCAGCCACGAGCGTTGCATTTGCCTCTTCCAACTCGGCTATTCTCGCTTTGAACTCTCCCCATTCGAACACCACCTCGGTCCATTTCGGCGCTAGGATCATAGTGGCGCCGATGAGCACAAGACCTACCATGGCCCAAGCAATCGCCCGGAGAACCCAACCCGTGCGGATGGCCATTATTACCACTGCAAACCCGCCGATTACACAAAGAAGCAAGGCGCCCTGAAGCAGCCAGCCGGCGAAGTTTTCTGGTGTCATGAAATCTGCCCCGCCCGTTTCTTGCTAGATCAAGTCATCGCACCAGGCGCGTATCGCCTGACAAGCGAAGCCCCACACAGGCCGATATTCCGCCTGCGGCGTTCCACCGTCCAGATCGCTGCAATTCTACGATGAACGTGTCGATATTGTCGGGGACGGATCGATGCCGCAACCAGCCAAAAGTCTGCAGCGAGGCCGGTCGAGCAAAGTCCGATCAGGTTAATCCAGAAGGTCATGGTTATTCTGCCAGATGGTCCTGATCGATCTTGGCAATCACGCCCTCGAGGGCCAGGACTGCCCGCCTCGATATCTCCACATGAGCGGCCGTGGTGTCGACTTTTCCCTTGCCCGGCTGAACGGTCCAAATGCCGGTTTTCCCTGCTTCGGCATTGGCGATGAACCGGCGCTCATCTTTAAGCTGCTGGCTAAGTTCTTCTCGGAAAGCCTTCCACTGGTCTTTCGTAGCGGGCATCGGTTTTCTCCCCTCGGCTGTCTTTCACTGAGTACGAGCGCAGTCCTATCTAACAGCGCACGTTGGGAACTGACCTGACGCCCGATCCGCAAGAGCTTTCGTTACCTCGGATTTGGTGCTGCAGGCCCTCGCAAGCTTGACGCCAAATCCTTGGCCCTCCAGGCAGCGAACAATGTAGCGGTCTCGCAGTTCGGCATTCACGTCATAGGTCGTGCTTGAAGCGGGGATGTTTATGGCTCCGACCCGGTTGCAGGTCGTCATAGTGCCATATGTGTTGCATTGGATCGTGCCGGGATTGTTGTAGCCGGGGTTAATGTCGGTCGCCAGCGACTGCGGGATCTCTCTGAACGAGTTGATTTTGCATTGATCGGTCGCGGTCTGGGTTGAGTTGAGATCAACACCAGGCTTGAAGACTACATAAGCCGGTGTGGACTGACATCCAGCAATAGCCAGTGCCACTAAAAGATATCGTTTATGCATGCTTCTTCCCCCGCACGCAACTGAACGCTAAAAGGGTCGCTTCCGCAAGGGCTTGCCGCCGTTAGCCTCCGCTGTCTATGCCGCCGCCCTTGAGCCTCACTCCAGCGCCGCCGCCGTTCTCAGGGATGAACTCGACGCCGGCAGATTCGAGCGCTGCGCGGAAAGTCGCCCAGGGTTTCACTCGGCTTTCAGTACCTGGTGTCTGATCAACCAGTCACGGATGATCAATCGGACGGCTTCAGGTCGCGAAACATCATGCTCGGCAACAAATTGATCGACGCCCGCCAGCATGTCCGGTTGAAGGCGGACCATGATCGGCACACCCTTTCCAGTTGGGGCCGGGCCGCGCCGTTTCTTTGATACCACGGTTTCTTGCTTTGGCATAAAACTCTGATATCAGAATTCCCGTTCTTGCGGAAGCGCTAGAGCCTTACACACAACCGAATTGGAGAAGATCCGATGCCGAACACCCTTGTTCGGGCAGCCGCCGAAGGTATGCCCCGATGTCAACCGCCGCCGCCTGCTTAACCTGACAGGGGCAGGCCTTGCTCTGGCCGCTCCGTCTGCTGCCGTGCGCAAAGCCTCGGCCGCGCCGATCGACGCCGCACCTGCCGTGCATCCCGAGGCCTTCTCGTCGATCGCCGCTGATATCAGGCGCCTTGCGGACGTGAAGGGCGAAGCGTCATGAAAGACAATATCGCGCACTACATGGAGACCGCCGAGCGGCTGGAACTACTCATCCCGACGTTCGATCCGGCGAATGGTGATATGATCCTGGTGTTCAAGACCGAAGACGCAAACGGCGGGCGTTCATTGCGCCTCTCGCCCGAGTTGGGGGCAGAGTTCCGTTCCTACATTTTCCGGGCGATGCGTGAGAAAGCAAACCAATTATCGTTCCGTAGCCGAAACGATAATTGGCCCGCTACCTCCGTTGGTGGCGGGCTTTTTTGCTGGGGCGGTCAGTTCGGCGCGATTAACGTTCTCTGCGATTTCCAAAACTGAGTGTCGATCGCGTCTTTAGTAGCCGCCACCGCCAGTACCGCCGGTACTGCCACTACTGCCACTACTGCTCCCGCTCGATGTAGACGCGGTTGGCGGTACGGGTGGAGCCTCGCCGCGTGGTGCTGTCATGCAGGCAGTCAAAAGTAATACCGAAAAAAGGATGAAAAGGCGCATATCGATAACCTCCTTTGGTAGGGTGTTCTCTATCGACAACGTCTCAGGTCCATCATTATTCCGCGAAGTTTGATCGGAAAGCCCGCTGCCTCACGGTGGCGGGCTCTTTCGTTGTACGCTGCCGTACGCGGGGGTTTATTCGTCCGATATTCGATGTATCCAGGTTAAAATCAGCTAAGTGCTTGATTTTGCTGGTTCCCGCTCATGGGCTCGAACCACGATTCACGCCTTCAAAGGGCGCTGTCCTACCATTAGACGAAGCGGGAATAGAGGAAGTGGACGCTGTCTAACACTTTCTCATCTGCGCATGAAGCCGCTTCATGCCGTCATCTGCGTGAGCGCGAGAATACCGCCTTTGCAGCAGGACCCGTTAGAAGATAGGGTCAGTCGCGATGATTAAAACCGACCTCTCCGGCGTCTATCGAGACTACATTGCCTGCCTGAACAAGCAGGACTGGGAGAAGCTGGGACAGTTCGTCGATAATGAGGTGATCCACAACGGCCGGCGGCTCGGCTTGTCAGGTTATCGCGAAATGCTGGAGACAGACTTTGCTGAAATCCCGGACCTTTATTTCAACGTCCGAATGTTGATTTCCGATCCGCCTTATATAGCGAGCCGGCTTGACTTCGATTGTACCCCGAAAGGAACATTCCTCGGCCTCCCTGTGAGAGGGAGGAGAGTTTCCTTTGCCGAGAACGTCATCTATGAATTTCGGGACAAAAAGATTGTACAAGTATGGTCTGTTATAGACAAGTCGGCTATCGAAGCTCAGCTTTAGCGCGAGGGATTTTCGCGTGTCTTGTCTCGAAGCAGTCTTCACCCTGCTGGCTTAATAGCCCCTGAGCGTAGGGCTCTATCGGGCCAATCGTTGCGACGTAAGCACACTGTCAGTGCCTTGTCGCGGAAGGCGCTTGAGCACGACCTTGGTCATGTCTGTCTCCCTCTATTCATGGCCCATACGCCACTCCATCCGGCCCGACGCATACCCAGGGCTGGACGACGCCTCCGATCCGGAGGTTCCCCTGGGTGTAGCACTTGGTCCGCGATCCTCGCATGTCATCCAGCACGAGGATGCAGACGAGGAGAATGGCCGCGACGACTAGCGTCTTCATGTCGACGCCCACGCAAAGAAGTAGTACTGGCCGCCACCGAGGTCGAGGCAGCCAGCTGGACCCCACTTGTCGTCGATCCTGGGGTCCTGCTGGTCCATGGGGAGGCGAGCGTAGTCAGCGGGCTCGAAGCCCGGTGGCAGGTCGATCATGGTGAATTTCGTATGCCCCCGCATCTGCGCATTAGTCGTAGTCGTATTAGGCGTTACTAACAAGTGGTAATCGTGTGGAACAAAGACGGTCTGAGTTTTTGTATCGATGGCCGTGAGGTGGCTACTTCAAATCGTAGACTCATAACCCGGCGCGATATGGAAGCGGCCAATCGGTAACCCACTTGCGAACATCGCGGTGCTGGCGGTAAATGTGGCATGGCCGAAATCGCTCCACCATCCTCATTGAGAAATCGGCTCCTACTCATCGGCGTTTCTATATCCTTTTCATCACCAGCCTTGGCGGAGGTGGCCGACAAGGAACCCACAACCGTTCAGCTATGGTTAGTTCCGGCAGTTATCACCGCTGTTGGTTTCATATTGGCGACGAAGCGGCCTTCGTTCGCGCTTCTTCTTCTGCCTGTATCTTTGTTGTGCGCTTGGGGGCAAATCGATGAACTGCACGACCCCTTTGTCGGGCCAGCAATACGACGCGAGCTGGGCGATACGTATTTCGTTCACGCATACCTAGCGTCGGCGATGGCGGTAGCCGGGCCTTTATAGCCTGGGCAGCGCTTCTGTTCCGCAGGGGGCGAAGCAACCGCTGAACACAAGCCTCGGTACTTCCTGATTATGGGTTCACGACCTAGACTCGTGTTATCGCCAACAGCCACGCCAGAAGTTCCAGCAACAATAGAAACAGGGCAAGCTGTAGCGACATGCGCAGGCGCTGAATGATCCGCCAGTTGCTGGCCATGTCGGTTTTGATGCGGAGCGCAAGCGCGCGGTGCATCACATCCATGGTTCCGGAAGGGTTTTTATCGACAAAGTCCTGGAGCAGTTGCTCTGGATCGAAGCGGAACGTATAGGCGTAGTAGGGCCACAACATGATCACGACCAGCAGCCCGATCAGGAAAAGCAGCGCCAGCGCCAGCCAGTCCCACAGCCCCAGCCCATCCAGGAGGGCTCTGCCGCCGAGGAGAGAACTTACGAACGCGGTTGCAAAGATCAGATTGCCCGCTCGCGTATTGAGGCTCTCCACCACGTTCTGCTGATGCAGAAGACCTCGCACCGCCTCGGCATAAACAAAGGCCAGGCGGGGGTCAGATGCCGCAGCGGGCTGGTTTTCTCCCACCGATGAAGAGTGCTCGGCCATGAGGTGTCGTTCCACGTTCCGAAATGAACCACGATATGAACAATGGCAGCTGCCTGACTACCGCCTGTCAAGGACCCGGCCTTGACGCCTGAACACGCTGCCCCAGATTACGCGGCGGAGTTTCAGATATGCGATACGACTGGCAGGGGCGCAAATTCCTGGAACGGCATTTCGGCATTGTTATTGCAATTGGCCTGGTTGCAGGGCTGTCGGCCCTGGCCGCGCTGGGCTACACGCCTTAAAGCCTCTGACTTAGCGCCCAAATCCCTAATGTAAGCGAAAAGTAACGGTTCCACGCAACCAGACCGGCGCCACGTGCATTTCAGTGCATGACGATGTTTCGCCCCGATATCCCTGCAAAATGCTGCGCTTATTGCGGCGGGCGCGACCATGACTACGAGAACTGCCCGAAGTGGAAAGCTGACGCCCTACAGCAGAGAGCGAGGCGCCTCGCCGCACTCAGCGGACAGAGCGCTTCAGCTTCGCCGGCTTGCGCAAATCATCGTCTACCGTCTGCTAGCCCGGACCTTGCGCGCCTAGGCCGGCTGCGGTCTTAGGAAGCGAGCGTCCGCTGGATCGCTCACCTTGGCGAAGCAGGCTTTGGCCGTCTCGTTCCGTCTGTTCCACGAAGGCCCCCAGCAGTTCCATTCCTGTTGTCCATTCGCCGAGGCCGCTGTCGCCATTGATGTGGCCGAGCGGTCCGGCGACATGCAGTTCGCTGCCCCATTGGCCGGCTTTGGCCGTGACAGAGTCCAGCGAGCCATAGGGATCGTTGGTGCTGGCAACGACCAGCGAGCGAAAACGAAGCCGCTGTTGCGGGGTGCCGGCGAAGCGGTGCGCGACAGAGGGAAAGGCTGACGCCGCCGGATCAGGAACCGCGACCAGGAATGCACCGCTGACGTCGCGGCCCGAAATGCGCTGCCAGTGCGCGACCAGCAGACAGCCGAGGCTATGAGCGACGAGTACGGGCGGCGCTTTGGCCTCGGACACCGCAGTTTCCAAGGCAGCGACCCAGTCGTCGAAATCCGGCAGGTCCCAGCTCACCGGTGCGAACCGCCGCATGGTCGGGTTCACCCGCTGCCAGCGGGTCTGCCAATGGGCCTCGCCCGATCCGCCAATGCCCGGCACGATGATGAAATCAGTCATGGGAATCCTTGTTTCTCCTGGAATACTCGCCCGGATTCTAGGTCTTTCCTTGGCCAGTGGAATGAGAGATCATCGGAAAAGAGCGGCGAATTCCGATGGATTGAAGGTTTTTATGCAGAACGGCATTTATCGTCCAAAACTTGATCCCACCGATGTGGCGATCATCGAAGCCCTGCAGGAGGACGGCCGGATCGGCATTTCGGAGCTCGGCCGGCGCGTCGGTCTGTCCCAGCCTGCCACCTCGGAGCGGGTCAAGCGGCTGGAGGAGCGCGGCATCGTCGCCGGCTACAAAGCGGTGATCGATCCGGCGGCGCTCGGGCTCGGCACCATGGCCGTCATCCGCCTGCGCACCACGCATGAGCACATCCAGGCCTGCCTGAAGAAATTCGCGCAATTGCCTGAGGTGATCGAAGTGCTGCGGGTGACCGGCGAGGATTGCTTTCTCCTGAAGGTCGTCGTCCCGTCGCCGCCCGACCTTGAAAGCATCGTCGACACAATCGGCCGATACGGCGCGGTGACGACAAATGTGGTATTGCGGGCCGAGCCACCGAAACGGCTGGGGCGCGAGCTGATGACGAGGCCCTGATCGAAGCGCTGCCATCTGACCGAGCTCTGAAAAAAGAGCGCTGGACGGATTTCGTTAGGCAGGCGGCCTCCGCTGTCGGCCCGCTATCGCTTTTGCGTATGCCCAACGGCATTGGCGAAAGAAATGTCGCCCTTGATCTCGCGCATGGCCATCGAGGTGATCGTGCGGCGCACGCCGGGCAGGCGGCTGAGCTCGACGCGCAGCATCCTGTCCAGCGCCATCATGTCGATCGTCACGATCTGCAGGAGATAGTCGGCCTCGCCTGTCGTGGCGTGGCAGCGCCGGATCAGCGGATGTGCCTGGACTGCGGCCTCGAAGGCTTCGGAAAGTTCGAAATCGATCGACACCTGGATGAAGGCTTCGATGCCGAAGCCGAGTTTTGCCGGGTCGATCCGGGTCGAGTAGCCACGGATGATGCCGGCGTCCTCCATGGCCTTGACCCGCTTCCAGCACGGCGTCTTGCTTAAGCCGACCTCGTCGGCGAGCACCGTGAAGGAGATACGCGCGTCGCGTTCCAGCGCCGCGACGATCTTTCGATCAAGGGCATCCAGCATCAAACGTTCTCCAAAATCGCGTCATGAAAGGATTTTCGTCCTTCATTTCCTGCCATTTGAATAACAGAAGGGAACAATGTTCAAGCCAAAAGCGCTTATCCTTCGGGTTCGGACCGAACAGATGCCTTGAGCCGACGGGCAGGGCAAAGGAGCAGCTGCCATGCACAAGCCGGATTATTACGCCCGCATCGAAACACCCGAGATGCGCGACTACGGCGTCTACCTCCGATGCGACAAGCTTCTCGCCTGCCAGAAGCCGCTGGCCGAGATGGTGAATGCCGACGAGCTGCAGTTCCAGATCGTGCACCAGGTCGAAGAGCTGTGGATGAAGCTCATCACCTACACGCTGGTCGATGTCGTCGACTTCCTCGAGCAGCAGAACACCCATCGCATCGTCACGCTGATGGGGCGCGTGCATCGGCTGATGCGCATGATGACGGCGCAGCTCGACCTGCTCGAAACCATGTCGCCCAAGGAATACCAGGAGATTCGGCTGCAGCTCGGCAATGGCAGCGGCCAGGAATCGCCGGGTTTCAAGCTCTTGCTGCGGATGCCGCCGGACCTGTGGCGCGCCTTCCAGGCGTCCTATCTCGATGGTCGCGGGCTCTCGGTCGAGGATGTCTACGATATCAGGTACGATCACGGCGACAGCTATGTCATCGCCGAGGCGCTGATCGAATTCGACGAGCTGTTCCAGAAATTCCGCGCCAATCATCTCTACCTCATCCACCGTTCGATCGGGCTCGGCTCGAAATCGCTGAAGGGCCGGCCGGTCGAACTGCTGCAGGCCGGCGCCCTTCATCGCTTCTTTCCTGAGCTGTGGGACATACGCTGCGACATGACCGACCGCTGGGGCAGCCAGTATGGGACGGTACGGGATCCGATCAGCCACCCGGAGGCGAAGGTAGGGTAAGGCATAGACGCCGCGATCCCTTCTCCCACAAGGGGCACAAGGGGAGAAGGGGAGGCGCCGCGCGAACCTCGAGGACTCCAGTCCTGGAAGCTTGCGCCCTTTGAGTCAAAGCTATTTGAATCCTGATGTCGGGTTTGCGCCTGGTGTATCGTCCTTGGGGCGAAACCCGTTGCAACCCCGGAGGACATCATGTCGTTGGAGACCGCTCAATCACCTGTTCAATCGCCGTGGCAGATCGCTGCCATACTCATCGCCCGCCTGATCTTCGCGGCCGTCTTCCTGATGGCGGTGACCTTCAAGTTCATCGACATGGGCGCCACCGCGGGCTACATCGCCGCCGCCGGATTTCCGTTCCCGTTGTTTCTGGCCTGGTGCGCGGCCCTGCTCGAAGTGGTGCTGGTGCTGTGCTTCCTGACCGGCGCTTTTTTCACACCGGCCGCGCTCGTAGCCGCCGTTTACGTCATCTTCCTCGGTTTTGCCTTCCACGGCCCGTCGCACTGGGCCGGCAACCAGGCCGAGTTCGGCTTCTTCGTCGATCATTTTACGTTCCTGGCCGGGCTGCTGTTTGCCGCCGTCCATGGGCCGGGCCGCGTGCTGACCTTGAAGCCTGTATCGGGCAGCTGATGGCGCCTCGGCTGGCAAGCGGCGTTCCGATACGGGAGGCGATCGCATCGTCACATCTGGTCGTTGTAGGGTTCCTTCATCTGGCCGACCATGCGCGCCAGTTTCGAGAACGACGGCATGTCCGCCTCCGGCTGACACTGATTGGCCAGTTCCAGCAGCCGGATCGGAAAGTTGACGGCATCGCGGCTCGACGCCGACATGCCTTCGGACCGCTCCTCGCTGGTCTCGCTGGCTTCAGCCTTGCGCAAGGCGATGTCTATCTCTTCGACCGTCAGCACGCCCTTGCGGACAAGCACCTGGTTGATCGATGCGACGGCCATCAGCAGGCCTTCGAGTTGCAGATTGGCGACATTCATGGCTTTGCTCCCATTGGCAAAATTGCAAACGCGCGAGCGCCGGTTCCGATCCGGACAGCTGCACCATATCGCGGCGCGCGGCCGAATTTTAGGCCGGCTCGCGAGATTTCGCTTGCTTTGTGACGGCAGCTATGCTAGGAATATAGTCATGGTGCTGATTTGCGCCAACGACCCGCCCGCCGAGGCGGGTTTTTTGTTTTTAGCCTTCTCGAACGTTTGTGCCTGTGTTGCCGATATCAAATGTCGGCGGGACAGCGCCCCCCTCTGGCCTGCCGGACATCTCCCCACAAGGGGGGAGATTGGCTGTTGCATCGTTTCGCCAATCGCCTGCCTTTGCAGGAAGAACGCGGCGAGTGAAGCTGCCAATCTCCCCCCAAGTGGGGGAGATGGCCGGCAGGCCAGAGGGGGGCGCGAAGGAACGCGACGCGTGTGGTCATCGGTTTCACGCACTGACTTTCGTCAAAGTATCCTCCCGCATCGCACACCACCACCAGAGACCCCCATGTCCAAGCGTTACGCCACCATCATCACCGACGATGACGGCCGCGAGGTCGTCAGTGCCATTGGCGAATTCGAAGGCGCGCCCGATGCGCGCCACGGCCGGGTCGAGCCGGTCGCCGCCGGTGTGCGGATCGGCATGGTTCGGGACGTCGACGTGGCCGGCGGCTTTGGGTTTCCGCAAGGGGGCGTCAGCGCCGGTGCGGTGAGCATCGCCAGGGCGGCGCTCAAAGCCGCGTCAGGCGCCGGCAAGTCCGGCAGCGCGGCTGCGGCAAAGGGCGATGCGGCAAACCGGCCGCGGAAGCCAACGCGTGCAAAGCCCGGCAAGCGGGCGCGAAGGAAACCCAAGCGCCCGGCCAAGAAAATAGCGAAGCCGGCGGCGGGATGATGGGGTAGGGCATGGCCGAGGATTCTTTCAGCGACGAACCGCCTGATGTGACGGAACGGCCGTCCGGCCGGCCGAGGCGGGCGAAGAAAACGCTGGCCGATGGTTTTTTGGAAGCCATCCGCGCCGATTTCCGGGCGCATGGAGCCGGCGTCATCGCCGAGGTCCGTACCGAAAAGCCCGACCAGTATCTGAAGATCGTGCTGTCGGTGCTGCCCAAGGATTTGCACGTCAACATCAACAGTCTGGATGTATTGAGCGATGACGAAATCAGGCAGCGCATCCGCGGCCTCGAAGCCGTCCTCCGGCCATTCCTCCAAAAGCCTGACCTCGAAAAGCCGAGCCTCGCAAAGCTCGGCCTCGAAAAGCCAGGCCGCGGCGAAGACCGAGTATCTGAACCTGCTCAGGGAATTGGACCGGAGGCGGCGCACTAACCAGCTTGCCGCCTATCGGCCCTACCTCAGGCAGGCGGAGTTCCATGCGGCCGGTGCTGCCAACCGCGAGCGGCTGTTCATGGCCGGCAATCAGCTCGGCAAGACAAGGGCCGGCGGTGCGGAATGGGCAATGCACCTCACCGGCCGCTATCCTGAGTGGTGGCAAGGCAAGGTTTTCGACACGGCGGTGCGGCTATGGGCGGCCGGCGTCACCGCCGAGGGCACGCGCGACAACCCGCAGCGCGTCCTGATCGGCCCACCGCAGCAGCCGGCGGCGTGGGGCACCGGCATGATCCCGGCCGACGCCATTCTCAGCACCATCATGGGGCGCGGCGCGCCGCATGGGCTGGACAGCGTCGTGGTGCGCCATGGCGGCGGCGGCGATGTCCAGGCCGATGAATCGGTACTGTCGTTCAAGAGTTTTGAGAAGGGCCGCGAAAAATGGCAGGGCGAAACCCTGCACGGCGTCTGGTTCGACGAGGAACCGCCGCTCGACATCTATTCCGAAGGCCTGACCCGCACCAATGCGACCGGCGGCATCACCATCGTCACCTTCACGCCGCTGCTCGGCATGTCGGAGGTGGTGTTGTTGTTCCTGTCGGCGGGGGAGGTGGATAGGAAGGCAAAAGCCAGCGGATGAAGTCGAATCAAGGGTATTTGCTGCCCGCAAGCTGTCTGGCGCGGGCATTAGGATCGGTTGCTTTCCGGGTAAGCGGTTGACACCATATCCTTTCATCACCTGTAATCTGATTGTACCAGACATTGCATACTTTATTTGGTGTGTCCGGGGTACAAACTTCGTGTTTGAATCCCCTGAGCATGTACATCCTGCAGGTCTGCTTGCTCGTGTCATAAGGCACGTTCGACTGGCATGCTGACGCACTGGCTGCAATGGCCACGACGATTACTATACGAATCATGTATTTCCCCCAAGTTGCCAGCAGCTTTGCACTGATGGACAGTATTATCAATGGCAGTCGCTCGCCGCGGCAAGTTAATTACGGAACTCTAATATGTCTCGACACGTCACCTTCATGACCATCGACGATGCCGGGCACTATTCGCCTGAGCAGCGCGCCGCGATCATCGCCGCTTATCCGGAGCATGAGCGCGAGGCGCGGGCCAAGGGCATTCCGGTGCTCGGCTCCGGCCGCATCTTCCCGGTGGCGGAGGAGTTGATCGCGTGCGAGCCGTTCCGGATGCCGCGCTACTGGCCGCGGCTCGGCGCGCTGGATTTCGGCTGGGACCATCCGTCTGCAGCGGTCGAGCTCGCCTGGGATACCGAGACCGATGTCGTCTACGTCGCCAAAGCCTGCCGCGCGTCGCAGCAGACGCCGGCCATGCAGGCGCTGACCTTAAAACCGTGGGGCGAATGGTTGCCCTGGGCATGGCCGCGCGACGGCCGCCGCGAGACGCTGGAAGGCGCGGGCGTGGCACTTGCCCGGCAATACGCGGCGCATGGGCTCAACATGCTGACCAGCCATGCGCAGTTCGCCGACGGTTCGGTGTCGGTCGAGGCCGGGCTGATGGAGATGCTCGACCGCATGCAGAGCGGCCGCTTCAAGGTGTTTTCGACACTTTTGCCCTGGTTCGAGGAGTTCCGGCTCTATCACCGCAAGGACGGCCAGGTGGTAAAACTGCGCGACGATCTGATGGCCGCGACCCGCTACGGCGTGATGATGCTAAGGGAAGCCGTGGTCGACCCGGCGGAGTTCAAGACGGCGAGGCGGAAGGCGGGGCAGAGTGATCCGCTGGGGGCGTTTCGGTGACTCGAAGGCAACCACATACCATGATCGCCTCATGACCGTCCGTATCATCCCCGCAACCCTGCGCGACCTCAGCTACATCGCCGCCAACCTTCGCCCCGAGGACCGGGCCGAGATCGACTGCCAGTTCGACGACTGGTCGCCGGCGCTGCTGGCGCTGACGGCGCTGCAGGGGTTTGCCTATGTCGCCGAGCTCGACGGCAATCCGGAGGCCGGCTTCGGCGCCGCCGAGCAGCGCGGCGGGTTGTGGATTGCCTGGAGCTGGGGCACGCGCCGCATGAGGCGCTGCGTGCCTGGTATTACCGAGTTCTTTCACGCCGTGCTCGGTCCGGAGGTGGCCGCGCGCCGGGCCTGGCGGGTCGAGGCGCGGGCGCTCGCTGCCAATGAATTGGCGTTGCGCTGGCTCGCCCGGCTTGGCGCCACGCAACGCTGCCGCCTGCCGGGTTACGGCCGCAACGGCGAAGATTTTTTGCTCTACGACTGGACAAGAGAAAGCTGGAACCATGTGCCTTTTTCAAAAGCCGCCGGCGCTGAAGCCGCTGCCACCGACACCGACCATTGCCGACAAGGACGTGCAGGCGCGCGAAGCCGCACTCAGGGCTGAACTCGAGCAGCGCCAGGGAACGCTGAGCACAGTCAAGACCGACCTGTCGCCGAGCGAACTCACCGGCCACCGCCGCGTGCTGCTGGGGGTATGATGTGGGTGCGTAATCTCCCCCCTTGAGGGGGAGATGGCCGGCAGGCCAGAGGGGGTCGTCTCGCGTAAAGCGCCAACTTTGATCTGCCGCAGGAGGCCGCGTCCGGTCGCGCCGACCCCCTCTGTCGCCTTTGGCGACATCTCCCCCTCAAGGGGGGAGATTACGCTCCGGCTTGCGTGCGAACGCCCACACCATCAGCGGGTATTCCTCGTCGTTGCTGAGGTCGCGCCATAGGCCGTAGGCGCGCACTGGGCCGCCGATATGGGCTTTTGCGCAGGCCTTGTTGCCCCAGCTGAACACCTGGATTTCCGCTTGGGGGAAGCCGCCTTCGACCAGCACCTGCTTCAGGCCGGCGGCGGTCCAGCGGTTGTAATCGTGCGGCCTGGCATGCACCCTGAACAGGAACGGCGTCGCCACCATCGCCCAGCCGCCTGGCCGGGTCATGGCGTAGATATTCTGTGCCGCGGCGAGCGGCTGCTGCACATGTTCCAGCACCTGGTCGGCAATGACGACGGAAAATTGCCGGTCGGTGCGGTCCTTGCAGATGTCAAAGTCGGGGAAATCGACCGAGGTATAGTTGGAACACATCGTCTTCCAATGGCGGTTCCAGCCGGGCGAGATCTCGATCACGTCTGATGATTTGCGGCTGTCCGCCTCAAGAAACGCGGTGAACGCCTCGATCTGCCTGATGCGCAGCCAGTTGCGAGAGTCGTAGCCGAGCAGCCGCTTTGCAACCTGCTTGCTTCGCCTCTTCAGGGCGCCGGGTAGGCTTTCCGTCATTGTCAAATCGATCTCCTTAAATCCCCGCCGCGCCCCGTTGAACATGGCAAAAGCGAACAAAATTCGACGTGGCCTTGGCAATATCTGGGCTTCGAACAGGCTGATACCACCGAAGAAAGAATGCCATGACGAGCGATTCCCGCGCCCACGATATCCTGTCGCGACAGGCGGAACTCGAGACAGAGCGCAGCCAGTATGAGGCTGTCTGGGAGGCGGTGTCGGAATTCTGCGACCCCGACGCGCCCGACGTCTGGAGCGGGCGCCGGCAATCCGGCGCGGCGACGCAGGCCGAGCGGCAGGCGCGGCGCGGCGCCCGCGTCTACGCCAACACCATCAACTCGGCCGCCAACCGGCTGGCCGCCGGGCTGGAAAGCCTGATCATCCCGCAGTCGGAAAAATGGCACGGGCTGTCGACCGCGGCCATGAATGACGAGGAGACCGACGAGGAGAAGGAGTGGGCGGAGGCGCTTCGCGATTTCCTGTTTGCGCTGCGCTATTCCGCCAATTCGAATTTCGTGCCGGCGACGCAGGCCTGCCTGCGCAATGTCGTGCGCTACGGCCCGGCCTATCTCTACGCCGAGGAGGGCTTTGGCGGCGCGCTGATCCGCTATGCCTCGATCCCGGTGGTCGAGGGCTATCTCTGCCGCAACCGCTGGGGTCAGGTCGACATTTTCCACCGCCGCTACGAGCGCACGGCGCGCCAGGCCGCGCAGCTGCTCGGCTATGAGAAACTGCCGGCGCGGATCAAGATGCTGGTCGACGACCCGGCCAAATGCGAGACCAAAATTTCGCTGATCCAGTGCATCCAGCCGCGCGACGAGCGCAAGATGTACCGGTTGGGCGGATCCTATCAGTATCTCGACACGGCCTTCGCTTCCTATCACGTCATCGAGGACGAGGAGGTCATCGTCAGGGAGAGCGGTTTCCGCTCCTTCCCGGTGTCGTGCTTCAACTGGCGCCGCTATGAGGGCGACCCCTATGGCATCTCGCCGACCATCGAGGCGCTGACCACCGTGCGCGAGGAAAACGCCGTGCGCCGCTCGGGCCTCAGGGCGCTGCAGCAGATCACCGATCCGGCGACCGCGTCGAAGGCACGGCTCGACTATGTGCCGGTGCTCAATCCCGGCGAGAACTATCCGGGCCTGATCGACGACAATGGCCGGCCGCTGATTGCGCCGATCGCTGTGGGCCAGAACCCGACCTATGCATTCGACTACGCGGAAAGCCGGGCCGAGGAGATCCGCGACATGATGTTCGTAAACCTGTTCCAGACGCTGGTGCAGAACCCGCAAATGACGGCCACGGAAGCGCTGATCCGGCAGGAGGAGAAGGGCGCGCTGCTCGGGCCCTCCGGCTCGATCATCCAGGCCGGCTTTGCCGCGAATCTCGACCGCGAGCTCGGTATCCTCGAGGACAAAGGATTATATGAGGAAGACAGCCGGTTCCTGCCGCCGGCGAGCCTTGCCGGCAAGGCGGTGCGGCCGACCTTCACCGGGCCGCTCGACGTGCTGCGCCGCTCGGCCGAGGCGCGCGACACCATCCAGGTCGTCACCACGGCCATGCAGATGGCGCAGTTCGATCCCGGCGTGATGGACAATATCGACGGCGACGAGGCGCTCAAGATCGTGCAGAGCGCCGGCCGTAGCCCGCAGCGCATCTTTCGCCGCCAGGACGAGGTGGCTGATATCCGCGATGCCCGAGCCAAGGCTCAAGCCGCGCAGGCCGGCATGGCGGCGATCGCCGCCGCCGGCAAGGTGGCCAGGGATGCCGTGCCCGCCGCCGTGCAGGCGCGTGACAGCGGCCTGGTCGACAGTCTCAGCGGGCTGATGCCGCAGGGCGGCGAGAGCGGCGGCGCATGAGCGGCAAACGTTTCGCCCATTCGAGCCAGGCCGGCGGCCCGGCCAAGGCGCAGGACGCGCTGACCAAGGCCTATCTCAGGGTGTTTTCAGGCCAGGACGGCGAGATGGTGCTGGCCGACCTGACGGCGGCGACCGGCTATTACCGCCGCCCGTCCTATGGCGAGTGGCTGGCCAAGACGAAGACGCCGAACGGCTTCGAACTGCACAGCGCACTGAGCAATGCGCGCGCCGAAGTGGTGCAGCACATCATGGGGTTCCTGACGCTGGACGCTGAGCGGCTGGCGGCGCTGGAGCAGGCGGCAAGATTGGAGGGGAGGTAGGGGTTAAGAAGGAGTGCGGTGTCGGTGAAGCCGCCAATCTCCCCCCTTGTGGGGTAGATGTCCGGCAGGACAGAGGGGGGCGCTGTCCCGCCGGCGTATCAAATCGCACCTGCGAGCCCTGCCTCGATCACAATGTGCTGGCAGACATTGTCGATGTCGCGAATGACGTCGTCGTTCCAGAAGCGCAGGATGGTCCAGCCGTCTTGTTCAAGACGCTTTGTTCTTGCCTCATCGCCTGCATTGGCGTCGGCATGCTGTGAACCATCGACTTCGATGACGAGCTTCTTGTCCGGGCAAGCGAAGTCGACAATGTAACCGGCAATCGGAAATTGTCGGCGGAAGCCAAGCCCCATCAGCCGATGCGCGCGAAGCTCGTTCCAGAGCTTCAGCTCAGCACCGGTCATCGCCTTCCGCATCGATTTGGCATTTGCGCGATTTCGCGGAGGCAGTGGCGTGTGAGGCATTGTCAATGCTCGGTCACTTATTGAGGTTGGCGCTCTACGGCGCCCCCCTCTGTCCTGCCGGCCTTGCCGTAGTTTGCAGTCCGCTATCTCTCAATAATTGCCGCGGTAGTAGCGGTCGTCGCAAGGTGCGGTGTAGATGCGGCCGTAGCGATCCTGATAGCGGCAAAGCTGTTCGCCGCGCCGCTGCGGCGTGGTTGCGCTGCCGACGACCGCCCCCAGCAGGGCGCCGCTGGCTGCACCGATAACCGTGCTCTTGGTGTCGCGGCCCAGGGCCTGACCGACGAGAGCGCCGCCAGCGCCGCCGACCAGGGCCCCCGTGGTGGCTCTTTGCTGGCCTTCGGTCTGGGCACATCCTGCCAGCGCGGCAGTCACAAGCAGGGCGGCAATGGCTTTGTACATGGTCATCGTCTGATACTCCGTTGAAGCCTATGAACTAATACACTGGCTGGTTTTGCCAAGTGTTTGCCAAGTGCGGTCGCATTGCGGCGGAACAGCGGCAACCACTTGTCACGAAATGCGACATGGTTTCTTTCGTCTTGACGGCGAGTGCTTCCGACTCGGAAAGATCATAGTCAAACAAGTCGATGGAGTCAGGCTCTGTCGAAATGAATCAGGCTGCGGCCGCAACGATTCGACCCGCCCAGCCGATCCCTCAGATCCAAAAGCAAAAAAGCCGGGCTGAACCGGTGTCTTTCCATTTCCAAACAACAAAAGGAATATTTCTCATGACAGATCTGGCAGACGCCGGGTCCGTGGTGGCTTCGCCACCGGCGGGCAACCTTGCACGGCCACCGGCCGCCGGGGACAATGGGTCCGTCCCGCCGGCTGCAGAAAGTTGGTTTGACGGTCTTTCCGAAGGCAACCGCAAGCTCGCTGAAACCAAGGGCTGGACCAAGCCTGAAAGCCTCGATCGGGTTTTCACATCCTATGCGGAGCTGGAACGGCAGCAGGGCGAAAGCCTGCGCATTCCCGCGGCGGACGCGCCTGAGGAAGACTGGGACAGGTTCCATGCCCGGTTGCCTGAGGCGATGCGTCCGCTGACATCGCCCGACAAGGTCGAGTACAGGCGCCCCGACGGGCTTCCCGAAGACTTCGCCTATTCGGACGAGCTCGCCAATGCGTCCAAGGCCTGGGCGGTCGAGGCCGGCGCCACGCCGAAGGTGGCGCAGGCCTATCACGACCGCTTCGTCGGCTACATGGCCGAGCAGGCCAAGGTGCAGCAGATCGCCCTTGCCCGTTCGGTCGAGGCCACTCACGACGACCTGGTCAGGGATTGGGGACCGACCGACAGCGACGGCTTTCGTAGGAGATTGGAGGTCGCCAACCGGGCGATGAAAAAGCTCGGCCTGATCGATGCCTACAAGGCAAAGGGCATCCTCCTGCCTGACGGGGCCTTGACCGATCCGCAGATCGCCAAGGCGTTTCACGCCGTCGGCGAGGCGATGTTCAGGGAAGACACGATCGACGGTGGTGCGGTTTTGAGCGGAGGCAATCCGTTCAAGCGCAACGCCGCCGGCGAACGCAACCTGACCGATATCTCAGCCCTCGTCAGAAGCGATCCCGCCCGCGCCCGGCGGCTGGCACGCGAGGCCGGCGAAAACCCCGATCTCTGGATACCGAACAACCCCTTGTGAGGCAGGGCAGCTACATCCGAATGCCCCTCATCCGGCCGCAAACCTGAAGGAAGACAAAAATGGCAGACGCCTACACCCGTATCGCGGACGCGATCGTTCCGTCCGTCTATGCACAATACTCGTTCGAGGAGCACGTCCAGTCGCTCGAGATCTACCAGGCCGGGATCCTGTTTTCCGACCCGGCCATCGCCTCGAAGCTCTCCATGGGCGGGCGTTCGGTCGACATGCCCGGCTGGAAGGATCTCGGCAACGACCCGTCCGAGCCGGTCAATGACGATCCGGCCGACTCGATCGAATTGAAGAAGATCGGCGCGCGCCGCGAGGTCGCCGCCCGCAATGTCCGCGCCCAGGCGTGGGGTATTCCGGACCTGACCTCGATCCTGGCCGGCGACGACCCGCAGAAAATCATTGTCCGTCGCCAGACCGACTACTGGCAGCGCGCCAACAAGCTGACGCTGCTCGGCATCCTGAAGGGCGTGGTGGCCGACAACGTCGCCAATGATGCCGGCGACCTCGTCCGCATCACCGGCGCCTCCATCGTCGACACCGACATCATCGAGGCTGCCTATCTGATGGGCGACCGCGCCGACAAGTTCAAGACGATCTGGATGCACTCCAAGCAGATGAAGGCGTTGAAGCTCGCCGACCTCATCGACTATGTGCCGCCGTCCGAGCAGGGCGGGCCGCTGATCCCCTATTACATGGGGCTGCGTGCCGTCGTCGACGACGACATCCCGGTCGCAACTGGCGTCTACACGGCGTTCATGTTCAAGGACAAGGCGATCCTGTGGAACGAGCTGCCGGTCAATACCGAAGGCGGGCCGCTGGAGTTCGACCGCAAGCCGCGCCAGGGCCATGGCGGCGGCGTCACCGAAATGGTCGGCCGCCGGCATTTTGTCCCGCATGTGCCCGGCACACGCTTCCTCGACGCCTCCTCGGCCGGCGAATTCGCCACCGATGCCGAACTGGCGCTGGCGGCGAACTGGGACCGCACGGCGTCGAGCGTCAAGAACATGACGTTCATCGCGCTGAAGACGACCGAAGCCTGAGAGGACGGAAGGGGCGGGTAAAGAACTCCCGCCCTTTTTGGACGCTCGGTCGGCCAATGTGGCGAATCCCAAATTCATGCGCTGTGCTGCATTAAACTGATATGAGATTTGGATCTGGCTACATTGTTGTTGTTGCACGTTAATGAATCGCCGTCACCAAACCGTTACAAACAAGGACGATGCTGCCTTGTCTTGGCAAGGGGGTAACCATGAAAATGACATACAAGGCAGTTCAGGACGTGCTTCGAAAAGCGGGCGTTGTCATAAGCAAAAAGGGCGAACTTCACCGCATAAACTTCTTCAGCGGTCCGGAAAACACCGCATACTACACGACAAGTCTTCAGGAAGCCCGGGATAGGGGCTTGGCGATGACGAGAGGTGCCGGAACGTTGCAAGCAAGCGCCTCTGCCAAGCCGGCCGAAACAGGGCGGCGGCGGGGCTCGACAAGCGCACGCCTCGGCTGAAGCCGCAGGAATTCAGGCCGCAACTCATCGCCGCGTTGCGCGGCGATTATGACGTGGGCGCACGCCACTAGTTTCCTGCGGTCGTGTTCCTTCGCGCCCCCCTCTGTCCTGCCGGACATCTCCCCCACGAGTGGGGAGATTGGCTGTCACCGCCGCTTTCGCCAACCTTCAACATTGCAGGACTGGCGGAGCGCTAAAACCGCCGATCTCCCCCAAGTGCAGAGCTACCGCAGGTGGAAAGCCGAAGCTTTTCGCTCTACGATGTACCCCCACCCCTAACCCCTCCCCACAGGGGGGAGGGAGACTTCCGGTGGCGCTGACCTCGGCAAATTGCCTGCCTTTCGGCGCCAAAGGGGAAGTAAAGGCGCGCGGCAGCGTTCCCTCCCCCTTGTGGGGAGGGTTAGGGTGGGGGTCCACCTTCGCAAGAATCCAAATGCGATTGCCCTGCCCCAAGTGGGGGAGATGCCAGTGCTGGCAAAGAGGGCAGGACAGAGGGGGCGCGAAGGAACGCGACCCCATCATCAATCATCCCCCAAAAATCCCAGCCGCTACGAAGCGGCTTTTTGCTGTGGGCCCAGGCCCTCTTTTCCCGATCCACACAGATGGAGGCCTAAAACCATGGCCATCACCCCGCTCGACATCGCCAACATGGCGCTTGGCGTCCTCGACGAGGCGCCGATCGACAGCCTCGACCAGGACGTCAAACCGGCCCGCCTGCTCAATCTGCATTTCGACCTGACCCGCGAGGCGGAGCTGACGAAACACGCCTGGGTGTTCGCAATCCTGGCGGCCGCCGTCGCCGGGTCCGATACCGGCAGCGGCACGGGCACGCTGAACTTTGCCTATGAATTGCCCGTGGACTGCCTGCGGCCTTTGCCGCTGACCCACAATGGCGAGCCGGATGGGGTGCCGATCGCGTGGCGCCAGGAAGCCGGATTGATCTATTCCGACCAGTCCAGCCCGCGCCTCATCCGCTACATCGCCAACCTGACCGATCCGAACGACTGGGACGCATTGTTCACGGAAGTGCTGGTCGCGGCCCTTGCCATCAAGATCGCGCATCCGCTGACCCACAAGGCCGGGATGATCGATATTGCCCGCGGTGCCTATGACCGGGCGCTCGACGCGGCGTTCCTGTCCAACGCCATCCAGCGTGGCGGCAGGTTTTCAACGACGTCGTGGGCGATCCAGCGCGGCGGGTTTGTGCGCTGATGACGACGCTCTATCCGGTCCAGGACACATTCGTTCGTGGCGAGATCTCGCCGCGGCTACACGCCCGCGCGTCGCTCGATCTCTATCGGGCAGCGCTTTCCAAATGCGAGAACTTCGTCACCTTGCCGCATGGCGGCATCCGCAAGCGCGGCGGGTCGTATTTCGTCGGCGAGGCCAGGGATTCGTCGAAGAAGACGCGCGGCATACCGTTCATCTTCTCGGCAGACCAGGCCTATATGCTTGAGTTCGGCGACCTCTACATCCGCGTCTATGCCTATGGCGCCCGCGTCGGCACGGTGGAAGTGGCGACACCCTATCTCGAAGCCGATCTGTTCGACCTGCAATTCGTCCAATCCGCCGACCAGATGTGGATCAGCCACGCGGACTACCCGCCGCAGGTTCTCACCCGCACGGCGCACATCACATGGACGCTGGCCGAGTTCGTCTTTCTCGACGGCCCCTATGACAACATCAACACAACCGCGACCACGATGGCCCCCGCCGAGACCGGCGCCGTCCATCCTCTTATGACCAGCAATACCACTCCAGGCGGCACTGCTGCGGACAGCAGCGGCGCCGCCGACGCCTACAAGGTGTTCGACCGGAACAATGGGTCAAACCTTTCGCTCGGCACGACCACCGGCTTCGTGTCCTATGGCTTCGCCGGGACCAAGGTTTGTGACGGCTACTGGCTTCGCGCGCAATCCATCGGCGGCACAAGGGCACCGGTCGCCTGGGATTTCCAGGGTTTTGACGGCACCAACTGGATCTCGCTCGACAGCCGGACAGCGGAAACCGGTTGGTCGCGCGGCGAGGTGCGGTTTTATGAATTCCAGAATGAAACGGCCTACCAGTCCTATCGGCTGAACATCACCGGCTCGGAGGACGACAGCAATGTTACGATCGCGGAAATGGGATGGCATGAGGATGGCGATACACAGACGCCATTCGATCTCACCGCGTCCTCGATCGTCGGCATCAATGACGGCACCGGTTTCCAGGCATCAGATGTCGGCCGCGCCATTCGGCTGCTCGGCTCGGATGCCATCTGGCGCTGGGCGCGTATCACCAGCCGCACCAGCACGACTGTGGTCAAAGTCAGGCTGTATGGGCATGCGCTTCCCAATCTCAGCCCGATCGCGCGCTGGCGTCTCGGCACTTTCGTTCCCGGAAAGTACGTCGAAAGCGGTTCGCTGTACGAGGAGCGGCTGGCCTTCAGCCGAAAATTCTCCGTCTACGCATCCGCAACCGGCGATTTCGACAATTTCGCGCTCGGCGAGGAAGATGACGACGCGCTGGAATTCGTCCAGGCCGGCGGCGGCCAGGCCAACGATATCACATGGATTGCGGAATCCGATGGGGCTTTGCTGATCGGAACGCTTGGCGGGGTCCGCGCGCTGTCGGGTTCGGGCATCGACGAGGCGTTGACGCCGTCGTCCTTCAAAAACCGTCGGTCCCGCACATTCGGCTGCGCCAAGGTCCGTCCGGTGGATGCCGGGCAGTCGTTCCTTTATGTGACGCGCTCCCGCAAATCGATCGCCGAACTGACCCAGAACGCCACCGGCCGCTTCACGTCAGATGATGTCGGACAGATTTCCGAGCACATTCCGAAAAAGGGCGTCGTCGAACTGGCGTTCCAGACCGATCCCGATCCGCTGCTGTGGTTCCCGCTCGATAACGGGGAACTTGGCGGCTACACGCACCAGCCTTCCCAGGAAGTCCGCGGCATGCACCGGCATCGCATCGCCGGCTCGTTCTCCGGTTCGGCATGGGGCATGATTGAAAGCGCCGTGGTCACGCCGGGGCAGGACGGCAATGATGATCTGTGGCTGATCGTCAAGCGCACCATCGGTGGCGCGACGAAGCGCACTATCGAAATCAAGACCGTGCCATTCGAATATGGCGAGGTCGCCGACGCGTTCGAAGTCGATTGCGGCCTGTCCTACAGCGGCGCGGCCGTGGGGATGGTCACAGGCCTGGGTCACCTCGAAGGCGAAACCGTCGACGCCCTGGCGGATGGCAAGGTCTACAAGGGCCTTGTCGTGGCTGCCGGAGCGGTTTCCTTGCCCGGCGGGGCAACGGCGGCCAAATGGCAGGTCGGGCTACCCTATGAGGCCGGCGCCGACACGCTGGAGCTCGATGTCGGCGGCAAGGACGGATCGATCGTCGGGCGTCGAAAGAAGGTCGCCAAGGTCATCCTCTCCGTGCTGGAAACAGACACGACCGGGCTGGAAATCACGTCGTTGATGCGCGGTCGGTGGGAGCCGGTTCGTATCCCCTCGATCGTCTCGCCCGACGGCATGGCCAATCTGTTCACTGGCAATGTCGAGGTGCCGATCGACGACAGCTGGGAAGGGCAGGGCAGAGTGCGGATAAGGCACACCAACCCGACGCCATGCACGATTCGGGCGTTCACGCCGGTGTTCGACAGTGAGGCGTAGACCCTCAAACACCAAACGTAGCGTTCCCGCCCTCTGTCCTGCCGGACATCTCCCGCCTTGAGGCAGGGCGATCGCATATGGATTCTTGCGAAGGTGGACCCCCACCCTAACCCTCCCCACAAGGGGGAGGGAACGCTGCCGCGCGCCTTTAATTTCCCATTTGGCGCTGAAGGGCAGGCAATCTGCCGAGGTCGGCGCCAACGGAAGTCTCCCTCCCCCTCGTGGGGAGGGGTTAGGGGTGGGGGTGCATCGTAGAGCGAAAGCCTCGGCTTT
>NZ_JBVVQD010000012.1:0-184908 GCF_055811755.1 Mesorhizobium sp. WSM4840 | reverse complement strand
CCTCAGTTGGGACAAAGCGCTCCAACGCAGATCACTTTCAAGGTTGACGCGAAAATCGCTTTCTTCACGGACGACTAACTCGCCCCTGTAACAGGCAGGGCAACCGCGTTTGGATTCTTGCGAAGGTGGCCCCCCACCCTAACCCTCCCCACAAGGGGGAGGGAACGCCGCGCGGCGGACACGCCAACGTCACCGCTGAATGCCACGCCAGCAGAAGACACACACACGACTATCAGCGCCAACGGAAGTCTCCCTCCCCCTTGTGGGGAGGGGTTAGGGGTGGGGTACATCGTAGAGCGAAAGCCTCGGCTTTCCAGCTGCGGTAGCCCTGGTGTAACAGGGGAGAGGAACCAAAGTCTGCCAGGCCCGCCCTTCCCGACCAGTCATTCGTCGACCCTACGGAGCTTCCCATGCGCATTGCCGTCCTCGCCGATATTCACGGCAACATCGTCGCCCTGGACGCCGTGCTCGACGATCTCAGCCAGCGCGGCAGTGCTGACCTCATCGTCAATCTCGGCGATTGCGTCTCCGGCCCGCTCTGGCCGCGCGAAACCATGGAGCGGCTTGAAGCGCTCGCCTTGCCGACGGTGCGCGGCAATCACGACCGCCGCGTCGCCCGCGACGCCGCCGATGAAGCCATGTGGCCGTCCGACCGCTACGCGCAGGAGCGGCTGACATCGGCGCAGCGCGAGGCGCTGTTCGCCTTGCCTCTCACGCTGGAGATCGCGCCTGACGTGACCGCCTTCCATGCCCGGCCCGACCACGACGAAAAATATCTGACCGATACGATAGAAGATGGCCGGCTGGTGCGAGCACCACTGGCCGCCATCAAGCGACGGCTGGCCGCGCTCGATCCGGCTTGCCGCATCGTGCTGTGCGGTCACAGTCACCGCAGCGAGCTGATCCGAATCCCAGGCGGCCCGGTCGTCTTCAATCCGGGCAGCATCGGCTGTCCCGCTTATGGCGATTCGACACCGCCGGCGCATGTCTCCGAGCAAGGCTCCCCACATGCGCGCTACGGCATCGTCGACCTGGGTGAGCCGGGCCGCCCCGACCGTTTCGAGGCCATTGCCGTCGACTATGATCACGAGGCGGCGGCGCGGCAAGCCGAACAGGCGGGGCGGCCGGAATGGGCCTACGCGCTGCGCACCGGATTTATGTCCGGCTGAACGCAACGCGTTCATGTCCGGCTGAACGCGGAAACGCGTTCATGCCGCACGCTGAGCTTGCTCATGCCGCACACTGAACACGTTGACGTCGCAGCCGCATTTTCGGGCTTACATAGCGCCACGTCGTCGCTTATAAAATCGACTTGGCCAGCGGTGGCGTTTCGTACCTGGCCGCGCCTTCGGTAATGAATCTATCGCCACGGCCAACATAATGAGGCGCACAGTTACGCTCCGAACGACACTGTACGCGCTCACTGCCCCTCTCCTGCTAACGGCGCTGCTGCCGGCCAGGGCCGAGGAGGCGCCCGTCGTGTCCATCGTGACCGACCTCGCTCCAGGCGATCTCCTGAACGTCCGCGCCACGGCGTCGGCGATAGGCAAGATCAAGGCTCGGCTGCCGAATGGTACGAGCGTGAACAATCTCGGCTGCAACGACGTCAATGGCCACCGCTGGTGCAAGGTTGCAGAAATCGACAACCCGCAACTGACCGGATGGGCTCCTGCGCGCTACCTGAACCCTGAGAATCCGGTGGCCGTTTCGGATGCGGATACTGATCCGACCGGCGAAGGCACCGCCTCTGCAGCCGAGGCCGCGAACCCGGCAACCGCAGACCAGCCGCTGCCCGACCTGACAGCGCGCCTGGGCGCTACCGATCCCGAAACCACAATGACAGCCGCTGAGGCAATCGGCAGGGCCGCCATCGAGGACGCTTACCGCCTGGCGCTCGCTACCAGCGGAAATCCTTCGATCGAGGAGATGCAGACGGCCGCGGCGGCGAAAGCGAGCCAAAATCGCGCCGCCAATGCAGCGGCTCCGGCCAACGCACAAACCGTTGCGCGGCTGCAGCCGCCGGGGCGGCCCGCGCCGGCGCTGGGTGCCCGCAACGAGATTCCTTGCGCGCGCTATGTCGGCCAGCCGATGACCAGCTGCAAGGCGGGCGTTGTCCACACCGGCGACAAGGCCGAGGTGACCGTGACCTGGCCCGATGGCGGCACGCGCGTCATCAGCTTCCAGGCCGGTCGGCCCGCCGGTTCGAATGCATCAGGCGAATTCCGCTACACCCGCGAGGGCAGCCTGAACCTGATCCGTGTCGGCGTTTCCGAACGCTTCGAGATTACCGACGACCTGGCGCTGGGGGATGAGTGGCTAAGGGGAATAAGGCAGTAGGGCAGTAGGGCAATATGTTTAAAAGGCGCTCGAACCACTGCCCTACTGCCCTACTCGCATTTTAGGGGGTTACATCAGGCAAAACTCTTCCCTATAAGGCCCTCCTAGCCTGATACCAGAATCGCGAGCACAACCGGCCGGGTCTTCCCGTCCGGTTTTTCGTGCAAGCCGCCTGCCGAACGGACCCTCGATATGCCAAGACGCACCGACATCAAGTCGATTCTGATCATCGGGGCCGGCCCCATCGTCATCGGTCAGGCCTGCGAGTTCGACTATTCCGGCACCCAGGCCTGCAAGGCGCTCAAGCAAGAGGGTTTTCGCGTCATCCTGGTCAATTCCAACCCGGCCACCATCATGACCGACCCGGAATTGGCCGACGCCACCTATATCGAGCCGATCACGCCCGAAGTGGTGGCCAAGATCATCGCCAAGGAGCGGCCGGACGCGCTGCTGCCGACCATGGGCGGCCAGACCGCGCTCAACACCGCACTGTCGCTGCGCCGCATGGGCGTTCTCGAGCGCTACAATGTCGAGATGATCGGCGCCGACGCCACGGCAATAGACAAGGCCGAGGACCGCGCTTTGTTTCGCGAGGCGATGAAGAAGATCGGCCTGGAAACGCCGAAGTCGATGCTGGCCAACGCCACCGACGTCAAGAACGCCGACCGCAAGACGCACGAGGCCGAACGCGCCGCGCTGAAGGCCGAGAAGCCCGAAAACCTCGACGCCGCGCTCGACGCGCTCGAAACGCGCTGGAACCTCGGCGAGGGCGACCGCAAGCAGCGCTACATCAGCCACGGCATGGCGATCGCCGCACAGGCGCTCGACCATGTCGGCCTTCCCGCCATCATCCGCCCGTCCTTCACCATGGGCGGCACCGGCGGCGGCATCGCCTACAACCGCGCCGAATTCTACGAGATCGTCCAGTCCGGCCTCGACGCCTCGCCGACCACCGAAGTGCTGATCGAGGAAAGCGTGCTCGGCTGGAAGGAGTACGAGATGGAGGTCGTCCGCGACAAGGCCGACAACTGCATCATCATCTGCTCGATCGAGAACATCGACCCGATGGGCGTGCACACCGGCGATTCGATCACCGTCGCCCCTGCCCTGACCTTGACCGACAAAGAATATCAGATGATGCGCAACGCCTCGATCGCGGTGCTGCGCGAGATCGGCGTCGAGACCGGCGGTTCCAACGTTCAGTTCGCCGTCAACCCGGCCGACGGCCGCCTGGTGGTGATCGAGATGAACCCGCGCGTCTCCCGCTCGTCGGCACTGGCATCCAAGGCGACCGGCTTTCCGATCGCCAAGATCGCGGCCAAGCTCGCCGTCGGCTACACGCTGGACGAGCTGGAGAACGATATCACCGGCGGCGCCACGCCCGCCTCGTTCGAGCCGTCGATCGATTACGTCGTCACAAAAATCCCGCGCTTTGCCTTCGAGAAATTCCCCGGCGCCGAGCCGGTGCTGACCACGGCGATGAAGTCGGTCGGCGAGGTCATGGCCATCGGCCGCACTTTTCAGGAATCGCTGCAGAAGGCGCTGCGTGGGCTTGAAACCGGCCTGACCGGTCTGGACGAGATCGAGATCCCCGGCATCGCGCACGGCGCAGCCAGCCACGCCGACGACCGCAACGCCATCCGCGCCGCGCTGGGCACGCCGACGCCCGACCGGCTGCGCATGGTGGCGCAGGCCATCCGCATGGGCACCTCGCTCGAAGACGTCCACGCCATGTGCAAGATCGACCCGTGGTTCCTCGAGCAGATCGCCGGCATCCTGGCCATGGAAGACCGCATCCGCGAGCACGGCATTCCCGAGGACGCCGCCAATCTGCGCATGCTGAAGGCGATGGGTTTCTCCGATGCCCGCCTCGCGTCGCTGGTCCGGAAAGACGTCGAAGATGTACAAAGGATACGCGAAAAGCTCGACGTTCATCCGGTTTACAAGCGCATCGACACCTGTGCCGCCGAGTTCGCCTCGCCCACCGCCTACATGTATTCGACCTATGAGACGCCTTTCGCCGGCGCGCTCGCCAACGAGGCGCAGGTCTCGTCGCGCAAGAAGGTTGTCATCCTCGGCGGCGGCCCGAACCGCATCGGCCAGGGCATCGAGTTCGACTATTGCTGCTGCCACGCGGCCTTCGCGCTGCGCGATGCCGGGTTCGAGGCGATCATGGTCAACTGCAATCCGGAGACCGTCTCGACTGACTACGACACGTCGGACCGGCTCTATTTCGAGCCGCTGACGCCGGAGGACGTGCTGGAGATCCTGCGCGCCGAACAGGCGTCGGGCGAGTTGGTCGGCGTCATCGTCCAGTTCGGCGGCCAGACGCCGCTGAAGCTGGCGGATGCGCTGGAGAAGGCCGGCATCCCGATCCTCGGCACTTCGCCCGACATGATCGATCTCGCCGAAGACCGCGACCGTTTCCAGAAGCTGCTGCACAAGCTCGGCCTCAGCCAGCCAAAGAACGGCATCGCCTATTCGGTCGAGCAGGCCCGCCTCGTCGCCGGCGAGCTCGGCTTCCCGCTGGTGGTGCGCCCGTCCTATGTGCTCGGCGGCCGCGCCATGCAGATCATCCACGACGAAAGCATGCTGCAGACCTACCTGCTCGACACCGTGCCCGGCCTGGTGCCGGAGGACATCAAGCAGAAATACCCCAACGACAAAACAGGCCAGATCAACACGCTCCTGGGCAAGAACCCGCTGCTGTTCGACACTTATCTCTCGGGCGCCATCGAGGTCGATGTCGACTGCCTGTGCGACGGCAAGTCGACCTTCGTCTCCGGCATCCTGGAACATATCGAGGAGGCCGGCATCCATTCGGGCGACAGTGCCTGCTCGCTGCCGGTGCACGCCCTGCCTTCCGACCTCGTCGACGAGTTGGAGCGCCAGACGGCGGCGCTCGCCCGCGCGCTCAATGTCGGCGGGCTGATGAACGTGCAATATGCGATCAAGGACGGCACCGTCTATGTGCTGGAGGTCAATCCGCGGGCGTCGCGCACCGTGCCCTTCGTCGCCAAGACCATCGGCCGTCCCATTGCGAAAATTGCCGCCCGCATCATGGCCGGCGAGACCCTCGAAGACGCCTTCGCCCACTATGGCGCCATGCCCGACCCCAGAAATCCCGGCCACATCGCGGTCAAGGAAGCAGTGTTCCCCTTCGCCCGCTTCCCCGGCGTCGACATATTGCTCGGCCCGGAAATGCGCTCGACCGGCGAGGTCATGGGCCTCGACCGCGACTTCGCGCTGGCCTTCGCCAAGAGCCAGTTAGGGGCCGGCGTCGACCTGCCGCGCTCCGGCACGCTGTTCGTCTCGGTGCGCGACGACGACAAGAAGGGCATCTTGCCGGCGGTCAAGCGCCTTGCCGGCCAGGGTTTTAAGGTAATGGCCACCTCAGGCACCGCGCGCTTCCTCGCCGAGAACGGCGTCGTCGCCGAGAAAATAAACAAGGTGCTGGAAGGCCGCCCGCACATCGAGGACGCCATCCGCAACCGCCAGGTGCAGATCGTCTTCAACACCACGGACGGCCAGAAGGCGGTGTCGGACTCAAAGTCGCTGCGCCGCGCCACGCTGATGCAGAAAGTGCCGTATTACACGACGCTGTCGGGTGCGGCTGCGGTGGCTGAGGCTATTGCGGCGCTGAGGGCGGGGAGCCTGGAGGTTAGGCCGCTGCAGGAGTATTTTGCCTGAGGCGATGGGCCAGAGGGGGTGCTGTCCCGCCAACGCTGCGATTTCTACAGCACCCTGATCCGTCCAGGGCAATCGAACCGAGCCGACGCTCACCTCAGTTGAGAAACCCAATAAATCGTCCGGCGAACAGCACCGACGTCCACAGAGCCATCGACAGCACCGCCAGGATTGTGACGGTCCCGCCGGCCGGCTCGTCACCGCCTTTTGCGCGGCGCATGAAGACGAAGAAGTTGGCGCCGGCGAGAAGGATAAGTGTCATCTTGGTGAGGAAAATCGGCATCGCCGCGTACTCGCTCGCCCTGACTGAAAAGAGCAGCGAGCCCGTGACAAGCGCGCCGGCGAACGCGGCAAATGCAGTGCGGCGCAGCAGCGCAATGAACTCCGCGTAGGGCAGCGAACGGAAGGCGCCGAGGATCCTGAGGTCCATCAGCCAGACGCTGGTCAGCAGCGCGCCGATCGACATGATGTGCAGCGCGTTGACTATGGGATAGGCGACGAAGGAGGCCTTCAGTGCCCGCACCAAGGCGAGTTGCTCGATGCCGGCGAGGAGCTCGTCCATTCAGGCCGGCGGCACGCGGTCGGGATAAACATCATAAGTCTTGCCATTGACGATGATGCGAGATGCTTTCATCCACTTCTCGGTCTCGTCGCGCGAGCGGTGGCCGATCGCGGTCACCTCGTCGCCGACTTTGGCGACCTCCTCGGTGAAGCCGGCGGCGATCGTCCGGGACGGCGGCGCCAAATCCACCCGCCAGACCTCGCCCTCTGCGTCGACATCCAGCGTGGCGTGCGGATTGCCGATATAGATGGCCGTGATCTTGCCCCGGAGTTCGAAAAAACCTTCCTCGGTCCACGACCAGCCGTGATGGGCATAGGCTGCGGTGGCGGCGGCAAGCATCACTGCTGCTGTCAGCGCGACGCTCCGAATCCCGTTGAAAGGTGACTGCATCGCTCGTCTCCTCGGCTCATGCCGTCAGTATTCGAGAGTAGGTCACCGCGCGGCAACGTCAAATCACATCGGTGCGAAGGCCTTCCGCGACGGCCGCCATGTGCCGTTCGTCCAGGCGCTGCCCGATCAATCACCGGCCCGATCAATCACTGGAATGAACGGTCCGGTCTTGCTTATGACATCTATGCGCGCCATGTTCGGGCCCCACCCGCCGCTCTTCTTCTCCATCGGATGAAGGTCGGAGACTCACACCTGAACGAGGCACACCATGAGCAGTATGAGAGACCGTCAGGAAGGCTTCGAAAAGAAGTTTGCGATGGACGAGGACACGAAGTTCAGGGCCATGGCGCGCCGTAACAAGCTGCTCGGCCTATGGGCCGCCGAAAAACTCGGAAAAACCGGTGCGGACGCCGACGCTTATGCGAAAGAGGTGGTGCGCGCGGACTTCGAAGAGGCCGGGGACGACGATGTGTTGCGCAAGATACGCGCCGATTTCGACGCGGCGGGCGTCGCCCAGTCGGATCTTCAGATTCGCGGCGTCATGGACGACCTGCTGGCGACGGCGGTCGAGCAGATCAAAAACACCTGAGAGCGCCAGCGTAAAGCGCGTCGCGACGCGCTTTAAGTTCTTGTTTTTTGTCGCCCAAAACCGCTGCGCACCCTCGGGTCAGGCCCAGGGTCAGGCCCGAGGGCATGCTTTTGGGTGACATGCATTAGCTGTGGGCGGCCACCAGATCCTTTAGGCGCTCTTCGTGCATCCGCAGCGTCGGTAGTGTCTTCTTGGCGAATTCCTTCAGCGCCGGGTCTTCGCCCGACTGCGCATAGGTGGAAAACAGCGCCAACGCCTGCTTGTGCGCCTGCGTCTGCAGGACGATGTATTTCGCCTGGAAGGCATCGCCGTCGAGCTCCTTGAGCTCGTCCAGCATCGCCTGATCCTTCGACAACAAAGCGGGGCCGCTCGCTGTCACCGAGGCCGTGGTCTCGCTCTGCTCGAGAGCTGCCTTGAAATCCTCACCAGCCTTGGTGTGATCCCTAATCATCAGCGAGGCGAAATCCTTCACATCGGCGGCGACGTTCTTTTGTTCGGCCAGCTTGCTGCTTTCAATCTCGAACCGGTTGGCGCTGGGGACCGTTTTGGTGAAGGTCTCGGTCTCGATCTTGGTTTGGCCGACAGCAGGTATATCGGCCGGCGTGGCGGATTGGGCGAAGCCCGCCGGCGCGCCGGCCAGCAAAGCGACCATGGCTAGCGTGAGATGCGTTTTCACAGGAAATCTCCGGGTTTGTGATCCTCGGAGAGTTCAACGCGACACAAGCAGCGAAGTTGCGCGACGGGGACAGGAATGAGGTGTCGGCGACCCTGCCAACACCCCCCGCTCGGCGCCGATACGCCGGAAATATGCTTGGCAAAGCTCAGTGGCAGCAGGCGCCGGCATATTGCAGCTGTTCGTTCCATTCCGGCCGGCCCTCCGGCGTGAAATCCATCAGGTTCCACAGGATCTCGCAGGTGCCGACGGCGCGCGGGTCCTGGCCGGGTTCGGACGGCGCGAAGCCAAGCTCCGAACTCCAGAAATGCCGGATGCCATCGGCGTCGCGATGGAACACCGACAGCATCGGAAGTTGCGCGCCGTCGTCGGCCTCGGCGTGGTAGTCGCGCTTGAAGCTGTTGCCGGCCAAGGAGACCAGCCGCATATTCGTCCAGCCGCGATCGCGGCCAAGCGTGATCAGGTTTTCGAGCGCGGTCTTGCCCACCACCGCGAAATTGAAGCCGGCGGCCTCAAGATGGCCAATGGTGCCGTCGAACTGGTCGAGCAGCGCCGTGCAGGACGGGCATGGCTGGTCCGGTCGTGCGAGCTTCGCCGTGCCGCCGCTTGTCGCCACGTCGCGCGTCTCCTGGGGATGGCGCGGAAACATCATAGAGTAGACGATCAGCGTGTCCTTGCCGGGCGAAAACAGTTCCGACAGATTTATGCGGGCCGGCTTGCCGTCGGCGTTAAGTCCGTCGAACACATAATCCTGTGGCACCAGCCCACCCGGCGGCAGTGCGCGGCGGGCGACGGCCACATCCTCCATGGCGCGGCGCAGCTCGATCTCCTTCTGCAAGAGGGTTTCGCGGGCGGCACGATATTCAGCGGATTCATTGGGAAAGGTGATCATCGTCATCTCCATCAGCCGTGCTTGTGGCGGCGCGCCCCGTACGGCAACGCGCCTTTGCCTCTCAAGGACGCATCGCGAAGGAGGGTTCCGACATTTTTGCGCACACAGGCGGCAGAAGACCCCTCACCCAGCCTCCGCTTCGCTCGGCTGACCTCTTCCTCCAAGGGAGAGGAGACTATCAACGCCGGCGCCAACCTCTTCTCCCCGCCGGGGAGAAGGTGGCCGCGAAGCGGCCGGATGAGGGGGACCTCACATGGGATAGCAGGACAACGAAGCTACTGCGCCGCCGGCACCGGGCAGCTTGCATCGCCCTCCTGGCAGTTGAGATAGCCCTGAAAGTCCTTCAGCCTGATATTGGTGAGGCTCTCCTTGCAGCCGGCGATGACCATTGGATATATGCTGCCTGCCATATCGGTCGGGCCGCCCTGGAAACCGCATTCAGCATCGCGGAAGGCGACCCAGGCGCGCTGCGCACTTACCAGCAGCTTCTTCGTCGCCGCATCGTCCTTCAGCCGGCCCTCGATCTGCCTGTAGACGTGGTTGAGCTTCTTGTCGGCCTCGGTGAATGACTTGCCGGCGCATTCGTTCATGGTCGCCTGGTCCTGCGCGTTGGCGCAATCGTCGGCGTGCGCAACGCCCGCAAGAAGCGGAATGGCGAGGATCACCAGGCCTGTTTTGGCCATACCCGTTTTGGAAAGCAAAAGCCGCATCGTGTTTCTCCGGTTTCGGTCGAGACCCCGCCCGCGGCACGAAAGCCGCAGGATCGCAGCTTAACGCCCGGGCGGTTGCCGGCAAGGTGCAGCCTGCCGCCTTGGTGGACACTTCCTTCCACACTTTACCCCTCGGCCGCTCGCCCGCTGATCGGCTTCGCCGACCGCCCCTCACCCCGCCCAATCGACTTCGAACATCCCCAGCCGCTCGTAGAGCCTGACGGCGGCGGCGTTCTCCACCGTGCTGGTTTTGAGATCGACATGCGCAGCGCCTCGTGCGCGGAAGGCGGCGAAGACGTGCCACATCAGCGCTTCGGCGATGCCTCGGCCGCGCGCCTCGGGGTGGACGGCAAGGTCTTTGACGAACGCCCCCGTCCAGCACAGTGCCGCGCCCGCCAGCCGACCCTTGCTGTCGATAACCAGGAAACACAAGGCAGGGTCGAATTCCGCGTCGCTTGAAATGCGCGGCCACCATTCTTCGAACGGCCCATCGGCGCCATCGTCGAAGACGGTGGTCAGCAGCGCATGCAAAGCGAGCGCGTCGGCGGCCTCGAAGCCGCGCATGACAAAACCTTCCGGCCAGCGCGGCGGAGCAAGCGTGTCGTCGAGGATCTTGCGCAGCCTTATGTCGTTCGGCGCCGGCGGTCGCGGTTCAGGCATGGTGTTCAGGCGTCGGGCTGCAGGCGACGCCGACCGCGGTCGCGGCCAAGGCCGGTTTCTCCCAGCATGCCCTTGCGCTTGGCGTCGTAATAATAGCCGCTCTGGTAGAGCCGGTCGGCCCGTTTGGCGTTGCCGCCGGCCACCAGCCAGGCGCCGCGCAGATATTTCACCGCATATTTCAGATTGGTCTCGGCGTCGAACAACCCGCTCGCCGGCCCGTCATAGCCCATGCCGCGCGCCGTCGCAGGCTTGATCTGCATCAGCCCCCAATGGCCGCGATTGTAAGCCTTGGGATTGAAGGTGCTCTCGCGCTTGACGACACGGCGCACCAGATCGACCGGCACCTCATAGAGGACGGCATATTTCTCGATCAGCCGCTCGATCTCGCCGCGCGGGCCCGCCGAATACTCCTTGGCAGGGCTGGTCGAAAGCAGGGCGGACGGATCCTCAGGCACGACATAGGCGGCCTGCTGAACGCCGGGCATTGTCTTGCCTGTCTCGCCGGTGACCGGCATGGCGACAGCGGCCGTCGCATTGACAGGTGCTGCGCCGGCTGGCGCGGCATCGGCCGTCATGGCTGCAGGTGCAGTTGCGGCCAGCGGAGTCGGGCCGGCAAAGGCGGCCGGCTGGGCAGGCATCGCGGTGGGGTCGACAGCGAGCGCCGCCGTCTGGACAGGCGCGATGCCGGACGATTCGGGCAGCACCGAAACCGTGTCGGGCAGCGCCAGCGTAAAGCCGGCATCAGCGCCCGCGGCGGTGGTTTCAGTCAGGGAACGCACGGCCTTCGTCTGCGGCGTCGAAGTGCAGCCGCTGAGACCGGCCGCAGCGAGCATCACGCCGATCGCGGGAAAGATGATTTTTGCTGGCAAGCCGCGCTCGGGTCCGGTTCGTCTGTTAAGAAAGTCCTTACACCAGCGCCTTTGCCCCGGCAATCCGCAGCCAGTTGGGACCTCGAATGGTTTTCGGGTGGCAGCAGATCCCTGAAAATGCGATATCTCGTTCTCGATATGTACTGGATTCCCATCCGTTTCTGCGGAAAGGAGCACATCATGGAAAGCACCTCTCAAGTCGTCGCCGGCCACACGGTCTTCGAAACCGTGATCGGCTTCATGGGCATCGCCTGGAGCGAGGCCGGATTGACCCGGCTCTGCCTGCCCCAGCGCAACCGCGACGCCGTGGAACGCCGGCTTTTGCGACATGCCGGCAGTGCCGCTTCGAGCGCCCAACCGCAATGGATTAGCGAGCTGATTCTGTCGATACAGGCCTATGCAGCCGGCAAGGACGTCGATTTCTCCGGTGTGCCGGTCGATCTCACCGGCGTCGACGATTTCCGCCTCGCCATCTACGACGCGGCGCGAAAGCTCGCCTTCGGCGAGACCACCACCTATGGCGAACTGGCCAAGCGCGCCGGCCATGCCGGGCTGGCGCGTGAGACGGGCGCGGCGCTCGGCACCAACCCGGTGCCGCTGGTCATCCCATGCCACCGCATTCTTGCCGCCGGCGGCAAGATCGGCGGTTTTTCTGCGCCTGGCGGCTCGACCACCAAGGAAAAGATGCTGGCGATGGAAGGCGTGCGCGTCGGTCCGCCGCCGCCTGCACAGGTCTCGTTTGGATTCTGAGGCCCCGACGTAGCTAGTTCGGAAAGATGCGCCAGCGGAAATGCCGGTCAGTTTCCACCCGCTTGCATTTGTAGACGATGCAGGACTTCGTGTCGGCGCTAGGCACAGAAGCCCGTGCCCTGACCTCGCCCATGTTGCAGAAACGCTGGCTCCGCACATAGCGGTCGTAGAGCGGCAGCCCCGGCACGCGCGTCGACTGGTAACGCAGGATGACCGCGCCTTCCCGAGCGATCGTCGCCCGCACCGTACCGCAACTCATGCGGCTCGGGTCGTAGCGCGAGATCGCCTGCGCCTCGGCGGCCACCAGCGTCAGGCAGGCGGCAAGCAGAACAGTTTTCATGGTCCTCTCCCCAAACAGGACCGGGCGCTCGAAGGCGGCGCGATTTTCCCCGCAACGCGCGATAAGCGGTGCAACCCTCCGCAACGCGCGACGTTGCAAGGCTTTCAGGCGATTGGGGCGGCCATTGGGCAGCGCCGCATCAGCACCTTTTTTCGTGCAGTCTTGTTTTTTGCGGAGAAGCAGACTATATGAGGTCCATTGATATTTCGGCCGATCGATCCGGGCCTCGCGATATTCGCGTTTGCTGACGTCTATCCCCAAAATCTCGATACAAACCGGCTGGACTTAGGTTCGGTCAAGCTAAAGCAAACGTATAAGGACTATCGAAATGGCAACAGGTACGGTCAAGTGGTTTAATTCCACCAAGGGTTTCGGCTTCATCCAGCCTGACAGCGGCGGCGCGGACGTTTTCGTCCACATCTCAGCAGTCGAGCGCGCTGGGCTGTCGACCCTGGTCGAAGGCCAGAAGATCAACTTCGAGATCGAGCAGGACCGCCGCACTGGCAAGTCGTCCGCTGGGTCTCTGAGCAAGGCAGCCTGATTTTGCGAATGGCGCGCGCCGGGCGACAGCTCGGGGCGCGCGGCAAGTCACGGATGTACTGACGGTCGCGCGAGAAGCGCACCGGAGCGGAAAGACACCGACAAGCCGAAGCAGCAGATTGCTGTGGGCCCGGACCAAACGCTCCCGATCAGGCTACCAAGCATGGGAAGGCGGGATTATGTCCCGCCTTTTTGCTGTCCGGATTCCGGATGAAACAGCCACCTTGGCCTTATTGTTCCAGTCATGGTATTTTTAGCCTATGAGCAAGCTCGAACAGATCGAAAAATCCGTTGCCGAACTGAGCCCTGAGGAGCTGAAGGCGTTTTGCCGCCTGGTTCGAGGCGCTGCAAGCGGACATATGGGATCGGCAGATCGAAACCGACGCCAAGGCCGGCAGGCTGGATAAACTTGCCGAGCAGGCCTTGGCTGACCATCGCGCCGGCCAGACCCGCCCCTTCTGAATCACACGGCTACGCCTCATCACCCAATCCGAAATACGCGCCACGGCCGAAGGCCGCAAGCCCGACCGGGCGTCGCGCCGGCTACAGAGCCGCGCGTCCTTTTGGACGCGCAAAGGACGCGTAGCACTTTGATCTTGCGCACAATCCTTACCGAAAATTATTTCCGATTTTCGGGGTGCGCTAGCGCCCCGTCCGGAGCGAGCCGCGAAGCGGCGACGAGCGTGAGGACAGAACTAAGGCAGCCATTCCATCGGCACGTGCCCCGGCTCGACCTCGACCCGTTTCAGCCAGGCCGCCACCGCCGGATAGGCATCGAGCTGAAAACCGCCCATCTCGGCCGTATGCGTATAGGCATAGAGCGCGATATCGGCGACGCTCAATGCCTCACCGGCAAAGAACGCACTGCCCGCCAGGTGCTTGTTCATCACGCCGAGCGCCTTGTTGCCGCGCTCCAGCGTCACCGCCAGCCGTTCCGGCGTCGCATCCTTGGCCCGTTCGGGAAAGGTCAGCAGCGCCTTGCGCACCGCGATATAGGGTTCGTGGCTGTACTGCTCGAAGAACAGCCATTGATAGGCCAGCGCCCGCTCGTATCTGTCGGCCGGCAGGAACCGCGTGCCTTCGGCGAGATAAAGCAGGATGGCGTTGGATTCGGCAAGCCGCCGGCCGTCGTCAAGTTCGAGCAGCGGCACCATGGCGTTCGGGTTCTTGGCGACATAGTCCGGCTTGCGCGTGTCGCCGGTATGCGAACTCACCTCGACATTGGTGAAGGCCATGCCCAGCTTGCCCATCAACAGCCGCGGCTTGTAGCAATTGCCGCTGTCGATCATTCCGTAGAGTATGGTCATTGGCGCTCCGCTCGCTCGTGCAACGACAGCCCTTGGGGCCTGAGTCCGGTCTCAAGGCTCTATCCCGGCGGCAACGGCTTCATCCAGTGATTTGTTTTGGCGCAACCATCAGCGCCGCTGATGGATTACCCAAACAACGGCACGACGTTGTTGTCCCTGCCAAGCAGCCTGTCGATCGATAGCGGTTCCTCGTCGAACAGCGTGCCGGCCAGCGCCGGCCGGGCAAGGTAAAAACCCTGAAAAAGATCGACGCCGCCGTCCAGCGCGACGCGCAGATGCGTGGATTGCTCGATGCCTTCGACCAGCACCTTGGTGCCGCGGTCGTGCAGTGCAGAGACCAGCGGCCGGAAAAACCGCTCGGCGGCGGCATGGCGGCAGAATTCCGCGAACCAGGTGCCGTCGATCTTGACGATGTCGGGCTGGACAAGCGCGACCCGTTCTTCCGTCGAATGCCCGGTGCCGAAATCGTCGATGGCGATGCGGATGCCGTCACGCCGCATCTCGCGCGCCAGGCTGACGAGCACCTTGTCGTCGGCCGCCTGTTCGGTGATTTCGCAGACCAGCATGCCGGGATACAGATCGAACTCGGCGAGATGCCTGGTCATCAGCCTGATCTCAGCCAGCGCTCGCCCGGGGTCATCGTTGATCAGCGGATTGTAGTTGAAGAACAGGTCGAGCCCATCGACGCCGATGTTGCGGAAGTTCCGGAGATGCAGCACCCGGCACATCGTCTCGACGAACAGGCGATCCGCCACGGGGACGCCCTCGAAAAATGCGCGCGGCGCGACCGACCTGCCGGCGCGGTGCGGCTCGATCAGGCCCTCGACCGCGACGGCCTTCAAAAACCTGCCGCGCGGGGCAAAAATCGGCTGATAGGCGCTTCTCAACCGGAACGCGCCATAGACGCCGTATTCGATACCGACCTCATCGGTAAAGATTGCTTCGCCGACATTGCGCCGCCTGTCCGGCCGCCCGGTCATGGCACCGCCTTGCGCCCGAAAGCCCGTTTCGGCCGCGGCGAAGGCGAGACAGTCGCAGGCGCCTCGCCGGCATCTGGCACTGTCACCGGCATCTGCCTGTCCTTGCCCAAGGCGTGAAAGCTGGTCGGTGCAAGCTCGGGGCGCGCCAGTGCGAATCCCTGCACCATCGAGGCTCCCGATTTCTCGGCCAGTTCAAGCTGCCAGCCCTCCTCTATGCCCTCGAACACGGTGCGGATGCCTTGCTGTTCGAAACTTGCCACCATGGCGGTCAGCAGTGCGAAACCGGCGCCGGACTCCATCAGCTGCATGACCCAGCGGGCATCGAATTTGACGATGTCCGGCCGGAGCTCCTTGATGCGGTTGATGTCGGACTCGTCGGCGCCGTAGTCGTCGACGGCTATGCGAAACCCGTTGGCCCTGAGTGCCTCGACGAAATTGTAGAGCGTTTCCTGCGACGCTGATTTTTGCTCGGTCACCTCGCAGACGACGCGGTTCGCATCGATCTCAGCCTCATGCAGCACCAGCCGCATGTCGCGCAGCGCCTTGTCGGCGATGCTGCGGTCGGTGAACACCGACGGATCGAAGTTGATGAAGATGGATGCCTCTTGCGGCAGGCAAGCGCCGGCGTTCAAAAGATGCAGCGTCCTTGTCAGCGCCTCGATATGCAGGCGGTCGACCGTCGGACAGGTGTTGAAAAAGCTCACCGGCGACTGCGGCTCGCCGTCGCGGAACGGCCGGATCAGCCCCTCGAATCCGGTGACGGACAATTTGCCGTTGCTGAAGGCGAAGATCGGCTGGAAAGCGCTCTGCAGCGTATAGATGCCCCAGACACCGCTGGCGGTGCCGTCGTCATGACGGACGATATGGGCATGCTCGATGCTGCGCGACACGGTTCCTCGCTCTGCGAGACTGGCGGAATGGGTCGTGGATCCAGCCACTCGGGGTTTTACCGCCTGTAGGTGAATTTATTGTTGCCGGATTTGCCGGGGTTCGAGATCTGGCTCATCCGACAATGCTTGCGCTTGGCGGAATGATGCGACATGAGAAGCGCCGCGGTCGGACGGACCGCCTAAGCCTACAAGGAGACAACGCCGTCATGGCCTTTCTTGCCGACGCCCTTTCCCGCGTAAAGCCTTCCGCGACCATCGCAGTGACGCAGAAAGCGCGCGAGCTGAAAAACGCCGGCCGTGACGTGATCGGGCTGGGTGCCGGCGAACCGGACTTCGACACGCCGGACAACATCAAGAACGCTGCGATCGAGGCTATCCGCCGCGGCGAAACGAAATATCCTCCGGTTTCCGGCATCGTGCCGCTGCGCGAGGCGATCGCCAAAAAATTCAAGCGGGAGAACAATCTCGACTACCGGCCGGAGCAGACCATCGTCGGCACCGGCGGCAAGCAGATCCTGTTCAATGCCTTTATGGCGACGCTGAATCCCGGCGACGAGGTCATCATTCCGAGGCCGTACTGGGTCAGCTATCCCGAGATGGTGGCGATCTGCGGCGGCACCCCGGCATTTGCCGACACCTCCATCGACAACGGCTTCAAGCTGACGGCGGCGGCGTTGGAAAAGGCGATCACGTCGCGCACCAAATGGCTGTTGATGAACTCACCGTCGAACCCGTCGGGCGCCGCCTACACCGAGGCTGAATTGCGCGCGCTGGCCGACGTGCTGCTCGAACATCCCCATGTCTGGGTGCTGACCGACGACATGTACGAGCACCTGATCTACGGCGATTTCGTCTTCAGGACCATCGCCGAGGTCGAGCCGAAGCTTTATGAGCGCACGCTGACGATGAACGGCGTGTCGAAGGCCTATGCCATGACCGGCTGGCGCATCGGCTATGCGGCCGGGCCCGTGGCGCTGATCAAGGCGATGGATATGATCCAGGGCCAGCAGACCTCCGGCGCCTGTACCATTGCCCAGTGGGCATCGGTGGAGGCGCTGAACGGTCCGCAGGATTTCATTGCAAAAAACAAGGCGATCTTCCAGGCTCGGCGCGATCTCGTCGTGTCGATGCTCAATCAGGCGCGCGGCATCACATGCCCGTCGCCGGAAGGTGCCTTCTATGTCTATCCGTCCTGCGCCCAGTTGATCGGCAAGAAGACCAAAGCCGGCAAGGTGATCGACAACGACGAAGCCTTCTGCTCGGAGCTGCTCGAGGCCGAAGGCGTGGCGGTCGTGTTCGGCTCGGCCTTCGGCCTCGGCCCGAACTTCCGCATCTCCTACGCCACATCGGAGGCGTTGCTCGAAGAGGCCTGCACGCGCATCCAGCGCTTCACCGCCTCGCTGACCTGATCAGCCGTATCGTTCCCGAATACCAAAACCCGGCCGCGAGCCGGGTTTTGGTGGCGATAGGCACCAGCCTCATCCCTGCTGGTTGGTTTCGCGTGCCGAACGTGCCTCGGCCGGCGCCAGAACGGCGACCAGAAGCCCGGCCGTGACAAACGAAACGATGGCCGCCGTCAGCATCGCCGCATGGAAACCGCCGGCATAGGCGGCTGCGAACAGATCGCGCAGGCCGTCCTTGCCCATCGCCGCATCGGCTGCGAAATCGTACCTTGAAACGGCGGCGCGGGCCACCGCTCCGGCATTGGCGACACCGGCATTTTCAAGATGCGCCGTCAGCAGGGCTGTTGCCCGCATGCTCATCAAGGCGCCGAGCAGGGCGATGCCGATAGCGGTGCCGCCCTGGCGGGTTGCGTTGATCACCGCCGACACCATGCCCGAACGCTCGCGCGGCGCAAACGACATCGCGGCAGCGCTGCCGGTCGGGATGGACAGCGCATTGCCGAGGCCGCCGACGGCAAACAGCAGGCCGATCGTCACATAGGGTGTCGAGGGTCCAGCCCAGCACATGCCCAGCATGGAAAGACCGCTCGCAAGATAGCCAGATGTCATCAGCGCCGAGTGTCCGTAGCGCTGACTAAGCCTGCCGATCGCCGGCGACACGACCATTTGGACAAGGAACAGCGGCGCCATGCGCAGGCCGGTCTGTGTCGGCGACCAGCCCTGTGCCTGCTGCAGGAACATCGAATAGAGGAAGACGCCGGTGTAGGAGGTGAGGCCGAGCGCGAACGAGGCGACATTGGCGACGGCAAAGCGAATGTCGCGGAACAGGCCAAGCGGCAGCATCGGCCGCGGCGTGCGTGCCTCGAAGACAAGGAATGCCACTAGGCCAGCGAAGCCGACGACAAGGGCGATAACAGCCTCTCGATCGCCCCAACCTTTTTCGCCTGCCGAGATCAGGCCGAAGGTCAAGGCGCCCAGCCACAGAATGCTAAGCGCCAGGCCGACAAGGTCGAGATGGGCATGCTCGGGGTGTGAAGTCTCTACGATCGAAGCCGCACCGAGCACGATCGTGGCCAGGCCGAGCGGCAGGTTGATCAGGAAAATGCTCTGCCATCCGGCGGTTTCGACCAGGATGCCGCCGAGGACCGGGCCGGCGAGCAGCGAGACAGCTGCGAACGACGCCCAGCCTCCGATAACGCCGGCACGCTCGCGACCGTCGGGAAACGCCTGCGTCAGAATCGACAGCGCACCCGGAATGATCAGCGATCCGGCTATCCCTTGCACCACCCGGCCCACCAGCAGCACCGGCAGGTTGGGCGCGATTGCACATATGGCGGAACCGGCCACGAAAATGCCGATCCCTGCCAGCCAGGAGCGCTTGCGCCCGTAGCGGTCAGCGATCAGGCCTGCCGACAGCATGAAGGCCGACAGGCAAAGCGTGTAGGCGTCGATCACCCATTGCAGCCCTGCGAAATCGATGCCGAGCGCAAGCTGGATCGTCGGCAGGGCGACGTTGACGATGCTGATGTCGAGCAGTGCGACGAATGTGCCGAGATAGACGGCGGCAACAAGAGGCAAGCGACGCTTCGACATGTCGACTCCAAACCTGAGTATGGAAAATCCTCTAATGATCGGACGCCACGCGCTTTTAGGTCCGATCAACGCCGCCATACTGCTCGTCTGTCACCGTCTCCAGCCAGTCGGCATGGACGCCGTCGAGCGCCTCCTGCATGGCGATATGCGCCATCGCCGATTTCGGGCCGGCGCCATGCCAGTGCTTTTCATCAGGCGCGAACGAAATGACGTCGCCGGCCCTGATCGCCTGTACCGGCTCGCCCCAGCTTTGCGCGAGGCCGGCGCCTGATATGACATAGAGCGTCTGGCCCAGCGGATGCGTATGCCAATGGGTACGCGCGCCGGGCTCGAAACTGACGATGATGGCGCGCAGGCGCGCTGGCGCTTCCTTCTCGATGATCGGCGTCTGCCACACACGTCCGGTGAAGTACTTTTCCGGCGCAATGACGGTCGGCACGCTGCCGCAGGCAATGATTTTCATCGTCGCGAGTCCTCAAGCTGATGGCGGATCGGTCGGCGACGGCCGTTCCTTTTTGTCGCAAGAAGCAGGCACTTTCGTCCGATAACCATCATGGCGCAACCGCTTTTGCGGCTGTTCGGCGACGGGCTCTGTCGCGGGATTTGATAGGAGGCTAGGCTCGCATCCAACGGCTTCGCCGATCACGGCTCAACATCCGCGACATCAGGCGATCCTCCGATTCTCAAATCACTTGCCCTCCCGGCTAACCCGTGGGACGATGCCTTTGGGTAGGTGGCAAACTGAAAAAAGCCCCGCCCGCGACGGTCGACAGGCCGGCCGCCGCTCCCAGGGAAACGCCTGAGTGGAGGTCAGTCATGGGAACTCGCGCCGGAGGACGACGCACGGGACCGAAATGCATTGCCATAGTCGGTCCCTTTGCAAGCGGTAAGACGACACTTCTCGAAGCCATATTGGCCCGCACGGGCGCCATTCCCCGCCAGAATCCCGTTTCCTCGGGAAATACCGTTTCCGATCATTCGCCCGAGGCACGCGCCCACGCCATGAGCGTCGAGGCGACCTTTGCGACCACCGAATTCATGGACGAGCAACTCACCTTCGTCGATTGTCCCGGTTCCATCGAATTCTCTTTCGAGGCAGAGCCGGTGCTTGCCGCCTGCGACATCGCCGTGGTCGTCGCTGAAGCCGACGCGAAGAAGATCCCTGCCCTGCAGCTGATCATGCGCAAGCTCGACGATCTCGGCGTGCCGCGCATCATGTTCCTCAACAAGGTCGATAAGGCGATATCAGGCGTGCGCGACACGCTGAAGATGCTGCAGCCGGCAAGCTCGGCGCCGTTGCTGCTTCGCCAGATTCCGCTGCGCAAGAACGGTGTCGTCATCGGCTCGATCGATCTCGCTCTGGAGCGCGCCTACATCTATCGCGAATATGCCGAAAGCGAGGCCGCCCAGATTCCCAGCGACGACAAGGCGCGCGAGCTGGAGGCGCGCTTTTCCATGCTGGAGACACTTGCCGACCATGACGACCAGTTGATGGAGCAGCTCCTCGAAGAGATCGAGCCGCCGAAGGACGCGATCTTCGACGACCTCGCCGCCGACCTGCGTGACGGCGCGGTGACGCCGGTGCTGATCGGCACCGCCGAGAAGGGCAATGGTGTGCTGCGGCTTCTAAAGACGATCCGCCACGACGCGCCTGATGTTGAAGCAACGCGCAAGCGCCTCGGTGCACCTGACGGCAATACGACCGTAGTCCAGGTGATGAAGACCATCCATACTGCGCATGGCGGCAAGCTGTCGGTCTCGCGCATCCTGTCCGGCCAGCTTGCCGACGCCTCCGAGCTGTTCCTTTCGAATGGCGCCACGGCAAAGGTCTCCGGCATCTACAGGATGCTCGGCAAGGACCAGACCAAGCTCACCTCGGCCAAGGTCGGCGACACGGTCGCGCTCGGCAAGCTGGACGACGTCACGACCGGTCAGACGCTGAGCTCGGCCAAGGGCGGCATCAAGCCGCTGGTGACGCTGGCGCCGCCGCAACCGGTCTTCGCCTTCGCGCTGCGGCCGAAGGAACGCAAGGACGAGGTGAAGATGTCCGCGGCCATCCAGCGCCTTGCCGAAGAAGATCCCTCGCTCAGCCTGCGCCACAATCAGGATTCGGCCGAAACCGTGCTGTCGGGCCATGGCGAGATGCATCTGCGCGTCGTGCGCGAGCGGCTGGAAGGCAAGAACCAGATCCCGGTCGAAGGCCATCCGCCGGCCGTGCCTTATCGCGAGACGATCCGCAAAACGGCGCAGCAGCGTGGCCGCCACAAGAAGCAGTCGGGCGGCCATGGCCAGTTCGGCGACGTGGTCATCGAGATCAAGCCGCTGCCGCGCGGCTCCGGCTTCCAGTTCACCGACACCATCACCGGCGGCGCCGTGCCGAAAACCTATATCCAGTCGGTCGAGACCGGCGTGCGTGATTATCTGAAATCCGGCCCGCTCGGCTTTCCGGTGGTCGATGTCGCGGTCAACCTGTCCGACGGCTCCTATCATGCCGTCGATTCGTCGGACATGGCCTTCCAGATGGCGGCGAAGCTGGCGATGAAGGAAGGCATGGCCGCCTGCTCGCCAGTGCTGCTCGAACCTATCATGAAGGTCGAGATCGTCACGCCGTCCGACGCCACGTCGAGGATCATCGCCCTGATCCCGCAGCGGCGCGGCCAGATCCTCGGCTACGATGCGCGGCCCGGCTGGCCGGGATGGGATGTCGTCGAGGCGACCATGCCGCAGGCCGAGATCGGCGACCTGATCATCGAGTTGCGTTCGGCCACCGCGGGCGTTGCCAGCTATCGTGCCACCTTCGACCATATGGCCGAACTCACCGGTCGCCTGGCCGATGAGGCGTTGAACGCCAATGGCAAGGCCGCCTGATACTGGATTTTGACGCCAGTATCGCAGGCTGCAGAACACAGGGAAACGGCGTCCGGAGTGATCCGGACGCCGTTTCCTTGCGGACCGTCTTCGTGGGAGGCGAAAACGGCAGGTCCGCCGCACATGCCGCCAGCCGCCTGACGGCCTCAGCGGAAGAATGGTTCGGACGCGGTAGCCGCCTGAGCCCGGATCGTCCGAGTGATGCCCCCATCTCCCGCACGAACCACACCGCGTCCTATGATCTGCTTAGTCGATGTTGGGCGCCTGGGATATGTTACCTGAGGTTACATGTCACTGTTACGTGACAATTTCGGTCGGCTTTCCCTGGGCACCAGCAGATTTCAGGCAACAAAAAAGCCGGATCAATGAAGATCCGGCTGAGTTTGATTGGAAGTGCCTGTTAAGGCTAACCTCCAGAGGGGAACACTCGAGGGCGCTAATGGGAGGAGAACGCGCCCAGGAGATGACCTATATATGTGCTCATCATGCCCAAGAAACAAGCATCTATTTTGCAACACACGCATGCAAAATGACACAGGCTGTGGTCTAACCCATTCCTTGGCCCCGTAGGACCAGCAGAATCGTCGAAATGCGGTGCACAGCCAGGCAAAAACCATCGCGAAATAGCGGATCAGAGCCAATTCTCGGCCCGGAATGCAGAAACAACGAATGACGTCGAATCAGGCAGCACGCGTTTATTTTTGCAGCAGCCGCGCATCGGCCCGAAAATTGGCATCGATGTTCGGAAAGCACGGTGCGCAGATCCAAAGTGCTAAAGCGTATTTGTGCGTCCAAGCGGGCGCACGCCGCTCTAATGCATGTCGCCCAAAAGCATGCCCTCGGGCCCGACCCTGGCGCCCGACCCTGGGGCCCGACCCGAGGGTGCGCAGCGGTTTTGGGACAACGACATGCATAAAAACAAGAACTGAAAGCGCGTCGCATGAATCCCTTTGAATCCTCCAGACGCGACGCGCTTTAGAAGGAAGCCTCGATGAGGACACGTCAGGCGATCGCCGGCAGCGCGCTATTCTTCATCGCAGCGCCCGGCGTGGTCGCGGGATTGCTGCCCTGGCTGTTGACCGATCGCTATCGTCTGCCATGGTCGACACTGCCCGGCTTGGTCCCCGTCGGCTGGGTCCTGATTGTCGTCGCAGCGGCCTTGCTGTTTCATGCTTTCGCCCGTTTTTCCCTCGAAGGCCGGGGCACGCCCGCCCCGGTCGCGCCAACCGAGCGACTGGTTGTCGGCGGCATCTACCGCCATGTCCGCAACCCGATGTATGTGGCGGTGCTGGCGATCATCCTTGGCCAGGCGCTGCTGTTTTCGAGCTGGGCTCTCGTCGCCTATGCCGCTATCGCCGCCATCGCCATGGTCTCCTTCGTGAAGTTCTATGAGGAACCGACGCTTGCTCGGCGCTATGGCGCCGACTACGAGGCCTACCGCCGCGCCGTCCCCGGCTGGCTGCCCCGCCTGACGCCATGGCGCGGGTGAGCCGGAAAGCGGAGATGGCGCCGTTTCAGGGTGTGTTCAGGTCAGGCCGAGTCGAGAATGGTGGGTTCCGAGAAACGGAACGGAGCGGACAAGGGTCCGTAAGTACCGGAAGCGCAGGTATCAGCCGTTCGCAGGCCGGCATCACCTGAATATCGACATACCCTAATGCGTGTCGCCCAAAAGCTTGCCCTCGGGCTTGACCCAGGGCTTGACCCGAGGGGCGCAGCGGTTTTGGGATAACGACATGCATAATGACAAGAACCTAAGCGCGTCGCATGTATCCGTTCAAACGCGACGCGCTTTAGAACGACCAGCTGCGCGCCTTGGCGATGATAAAATCGCGGAAGACGTGCAGTTTCGCCTGGTTCTTCATCGCATCGGGATAAGCGAAATAGGTGTCGAAGGACGGCACTTCGGTCTCCGGCAGCAACTGCACCAGCCCTGAGTCCTTGCTGACCACATAGTCGGGCAGCATGGCGATGCCGGCACCACCCTGAACCGCGCGCTTGATCGACAATATGTCGTTGATCTGCAGCGTCGGCACCCTTTGCCCGCCTTCGAAATCGCCGACCGTTTCCAGCCAGTTCAATTCCGACAAATGCGCCGGCACCGGCACGCCGAAGGTGACGATGCGATGGCTCTTCAACTCGGCGATCGACGCCGGCTTGCCATACTTGTTGACGTAAGAAGGAGCGGCGTAGAGATGGAAATGCACGGTGAACAGGCGGCGCTGGATGAGATCGGGCTGCTGCGGCTGGCGCAGCCGGATCGCGCAATCCGCTCGGCGCATGGTGAGGTCGAGTTCCTCGTTCGCCAGGATCAACTGCAGGCTAATCTCAGGATAGAGCTCGATGAATTCCTGCACGCGCTCGGTCAGCCAGCCGGCACCGAGCCCCACCGTGGTCGTCACCCTGAGCACGCCGGAGGGCCGGTCCTTGGCCTCGGTCAGCCGCGATTTGATCGTCTCCAGCTTCATCAGCACGTCATGCGCCGTGCGGAACAGCATCTCACCCTGCTCGGTCAACACCAGGCCGCGGGCATGGCGATTGAACAGCGGCACGCCGACGTCATGTTCGAGCGCGCTGACCTGCCGCGAGATCGCCGATTGCGACAGATGCAGTGTCTCGGCGGCATGGGTGAACGACCCAGCTTCCGCCGCAGCGTGAAACACGCGTAGCTTGTCCCAGTCCAACGCCATGATGCCCCCGTTCTGTTTTCTGGCGTCTGAATGAAAAATCAGGCTTTTGCGCGGCTTTTCTCGGCCGCTTCCTTACTCCGCCGCTTCGCGGTGAACTTCGATCCCGGCGAGGTACTTTTCCGCCTCGAGCGCGGCCATGCAGCCGAGCCCCGCCGCCGTCACCGCCTGGCGGTAGATGTCGTCGGTCACGTCGCCGGCGGCGAACACGCCCGGCACGTCGGTGCAGGTCGAATCCGGCGCCGTCCACAGATAGCCGTTCGGCCTCTGCTTCAGCTTGCCGGCGAACAGCTCGACTGCCGGCGCATGGCCGATCGCCACGAACACGCCGTCGACCGTCAGATGCATCTCCTGGCCGGTCACCACATTGCGCAGCTTCAGCCCTTCCACCGACGGCGGCAGCGGCGTCTTGCCGGACTGGCCGGTGATCTCGTCGACGACGGTGTCCCAGATGACGCGGATATTGTCCTTCTTGAACAGCCGCTCGCTAAGGATGCGCTCGGCGCGGAAGTCGCTGCGCCGGTGGATGACCGTCACGCTCTTTGCCAGGTTGGAAAGGTAGAGCGCCTCCTCCACCGCCGAATTGCCGCCGCCGATCACCGCGACATCCTTGCCGCGATAGAAGAAGCCGTCGCAGGTGGCGCAGGCCGATACGCCGAAGCCCATGAAGGTCTGTTCGCTCGGGATGCCCAGCCATTTCGCCTGCGCACCGGTGGCGATGATCAGCGCGTCGGCGGTATAGGTGGTGCCGGAATCGCCCTTGGCACGGAACGGCCGCACATTGAGGTCGACTTCGGTGATGATGTCATTGATGACGTCGGTGCCGACATGCTCGGCCTGCTTCAACATTTGTTCCATCAGCCACGGACCCTGGATCGGATCGGCGAAGCCCGGATAGTTTTCGACGTCGGTGGTGATCACCAGCTGGCCGCCCTGCTGCAGCCCGGCGACCAGCATCGGCTTCAGCATGGCGCGGGCGGCGTAGATTGCCGCCGTATAGCCGGCGGGGCCGGAACCGATGATGAGAACGGGTGCGTGCTTGGTGATCATGGACGGGCTTTCACAAAACCGGACGCGAATGAAGCGTCCGGCACAGGGTTCGATATCGGCCCTAATCTAGGTGTTGCAGGCGACGCCAGCAAGACGACCTGGCCTTCGTCCCCGGAAAGCTTGCCCGCAAACAGACGATCCATGAACATCTTGCGCGGCGACTGTCCGAAAATCAGCGACTGAAGGGATGGAATGGACACCAAAGTCGTTTAATTACAAAATTACGAAAGATTCTTGCGTGAAGCGCCGAAGGTATCCATGCCGCTCAAAGCCGATCTCGATGCCATCGACTGGAAAATCCTGCGCGAGCTGCAGCAAGACGGGCGCATGACCAATGTCGAGCTGTCCGGCCGCGTCGGCATTTCGGCGCCGCCATGCCTGCGTCGCGTCAGGCGGTTGGAAGAGACCGGCATCATCCGCGGCTATCGCGCCTTGCTCAATGCGCCGGCGCTCGGCCTGGATGTCGTCGCCTTCTGCCTTATCGGCCTGCATCACCAGGCCGACGCGGAGCTGAAAACCTTCGCCGAACGCACCCGCGGTTGGCCGATCGTTCGCGACGCCTGGATGGTGTCGGGCGAATCCGACTTTTTGCTGCATTGCGTGGCGAGCGACCTCGGCGCCTTCCAGACCTTCGTCATCGAGGAACTGGCCTCGGCGCCGAATGTCGACACGGTGCGGACGGCACTGACCATCCGTCGCGTCAAGGACGAGGGCCTGGTGGCTTTCAGCGAAGTGAGAATCTAATCCCGGCCGAATTCGGCGATGGCGTCGCAGAGTTTGCTGTGATCGTTACCGGTCGTCAGTTTGCGCGTCGTGAACATGCCATCGCTAGAAGTCCGATTGGATCTGCCGTGCACCAACCAGCCCTCCCATAGCCCGGCTCGCCGTCCGGCCTCCATGTCATCGGCCTTGTCGCCGACGATGATTGACCGGCTGATATCCACGCCCAGCAGATCGCGGGCGCGCAGAAGCATGCCCGGATTGGGCTTGCGCATCGGATGATCGCCTACTGCCAGTTCACCCGTCCCGCTCGAATGGTAGGCGCAGGCGAGCACCAGATCGATCCGGCAATTCTGTGCTTCGAGAAGTGTCAGCAGCCGAGCATTGACTGCGGCGAACTCCGGCCAGCCGAAATAGCCGCGGGCTATACCTGATTGGTTGGAGACCACGATCGCAGGAAGGCCTACGATGTTGGCCGTTCGGATCACCGGCAGCATCGCCGGCCGCAGCACGATGTCAGCCGGATCGCTGGGATAACCGCTATCGACATTCATGGTGCCGTCCCGGTCGAGAAACAGCGCCGGCCTGCCAGCTGCAAAAACCGAGGTACCAATCCGCTCGACCCACAGGCCCGGCTCTTCGAGCGGGTACGGCTGCGAGGTCCTGACAGCGTCCCTATCAGCCATCACAGAGGCGCGCTTCGACCATTTCGCACAGATGATGATAGAGGCACAGATGCCCCTGCTGGATGATCGGCGTCGAGGTCGAGGGCACGTTGAGCAGGATGTCGGAGAGCGGCTTGAGCTTGCCGCCGGTGTCGCCGGTCAGGCTGATCACCGTCATGTCCATCGTGCGCGCCTGCTCGGCAGCGGCAAGGATGCTGGCCGAGTTGCCGCTGGTCGAGATGGCGAGCAGCACGGCACCAGCAGAGCCATGCGCCTCGACCTGGCGTGAAAACACCGTGTCGAAGCCGTAATCATTGCCCCACGCGGTCAGCACCGCCGCATTGGCCGGCAGCGCGATGACGTTGTAGGCCTTGCGCTCCTTCAGGAAGCGGCCGACCAGTTCACCGGCGATATGGATGGCATCGCTGGCCGAGCCGCCATTGCCGCAGATCAGCAGCGCCTTGCCGTGCGAAAGCGCGGCGACGACGGCGGTAACCGCCCGCTCCATCTCGCCGGTGAGGTCGCGCTCGACCATCGCGGTGATCGCGGCCGCCGAGCGGACCAGGTATTCGTTCAGTTCGGACATGAAACCCTCAGTTTGTACTGCCGGCGCGCAACTTGCCGATGGTGCCGGTGGTGCTCTTGCCGGCGACGAGATCGACCAGCACGACGCGGCCGCCCGCCTTTTGCACGATTTCGGCGCCGACCACCTGATCGATCGTGTAGTCGGCGCCCTTGACCAGTATGTCGGGCTTGAGCGCCTCGATCAGCGCGAGCGGCGTGTCCTCCTCGAAGACGACGACGGCATCGACCGAGGCAAGCGCCGCCAGCACGCAGGCCCGGTCATGCTCGTCGTTGACCGGGCGCCCTGGCCCTTTCAGCCGGCGCACCGAGGCATCGCTGTTGAGGCCGAGAACCAGCCGGTCGCATTGGCTGCGCGCCGCATGCAAAAGGCTGACATGGCCGGCGTGAAGGATATCGAAGCAGCCATTGGTGAAACCGACGCTCAGGCCTTCGTCCTTCCACGTCGCCACCAGCCGTGCAGCGGCAGCGGCATCGAGAATTGCATCCTTGTGGGCAATCGGTCCATGCGAGCGAAACAGCGCCCCGGTAAGCTCTTCGACCGTCAGCCGCGCGGTACCGCGCTTTCCCACCACCACGCCGCCCGCCGCGTTGGCGATGGCGGCGGCCATGATGCGGTCGGCGCCCGCGGCAAGAGCTAACGCAAACGTCGCAATGACAGTGTCGCCGGCGCCGGAAACGTCGAACACTTCCCGCGCCTGCGTGGCAATGTGGCGGGCATCGTCCGCGCCGACGACGCTCATGCCCTTTTCGCTGCGCGTCGCGACCACGAAATCGAAGCCGTGTGCCGAGATCAGCTCACGCGCCGCGGCCACGATCTCGTCATCGGCAAACACCACGCGTCCAACCGCCTCGCCAAGTTCCTTGCGATTGGGCGTGATCGCCGTCGCCCCGGCATAGCAAGCATAGTCGCGACCCTTGGGATCGACCAGAACCGGCCTTCCCGCCTCGCGGCAGATCGAGATCAGCTCGCCGGCGATGCCGTCGAGCAATATGCCCTTGCCGTAGTCGGACAGGATAACGATGTCGGCTTGCGCGAGCGCGGCGCGGAAATGCCGGACCAGCGTTGCCCGCTCAGCGTCGCCCAGCGGCTTGATTTCCTCTTCGTCGAAGCGCAGCACCTGCTGGTTGAGCGCACTGAACCGGCTTTTCGACGACGTCATGCGGTTCGCATCCTGCGCGAGGCCGCCAGTGTCGACACCAAACTCGGCGAGCATGCGCATGAGATTGTCGCCGGCCTGATCGGCGCCGATCACCGAGACCGGTATCGCGGCAGCGCCGAGCGAGACGATGTTGGCGACGACATTGCCGGCGCCGCCCATCGCCGACGTTTCGCCACGCCCGCGCAGCACCGGAATGGGCGCTTCCGGCGAAATCCGCTCGATGACGCCGTTGACGAAACGGTCGCGGATGAAGTCGCCGACCACCAGCACCGTGACGTTGCCGAACCGCGAGATGGCGCGGTGAAGGGGTTCGGGAGAAGGCAGGTATTGCTCGCTCATGTCATCCGCGACGTGCAATGAGAGCCGGTCCCGATGCTGTGAAAACGCTGGACTGGCAGGGCTGATCGTTCATGGCGAAGCCGATATACCGCAATTCGGCTCAGCGCAACGGCAGCCACCGAACGGCCCACAGCCATCGCCGGTTGGCGGATCAGCTTTTCTGCAAAGCCACATGGACGCCCAATCCGACGAGCACCGCACCGCCCGCACGCCGCATGAGGCGCTGTGCGTGGCTCGAACGCCGTAGCCTGGTGATCAGCGCACCCGCCAGCACCACGCACATGACATCCGCCGAGGAGAACATCAGATTGACGATCGTCCCGAGGACGAGGAATTGGAGCCAGACGGGAAACGTCGCCGACGCGTCGATGAATTGCGGCAGGAACGCCATGAAGAAGATTGCAGTCTTGGGATTGAGCACCTCGACGGTGATACTCTCGAAAAAGGCGCGGCTGGCGGATTTCGGCTCAATGCCTGAGATAACAGTATCGTCTTGCGCCCTGGCGCGGAACAGCGACACACCCAGCCAGATCAGATAGAGCGCGCCAGCCAGCTTGACTGCGATGTAGAGCGTCGGTACGGCGTGGAAAAGCACGGACAACCCGGCAGCGGCGGCGACGACGTGCACATAGCCGCCAAGATGGATCCCCAACGCCGCCGTCAGGCCGGACCAGCGGCCGCGCGCCATGGTTTGCGCAGCAGCGTAAAGCATCGCCGGACCGGGAATGTAGGCGAAGATCGCCGTGGTGGCGAAGAAGGCGATAAGCAGTTCGGTCGACGGCATTATCCTTGCTCCTGTCGCGCTTCGCCGGTGGATCGCCGACTGAAGCGAAAGCTTTGCGGCGGCACTGTGACGCTCACCCAGCCGCCGGATTGCGACCTGCTTTATCGACAGCCCCGCCAGCCTCCCCTATAAGGGCCGGAATCGGCACAAGATACCAGAGGCTTTCATGATCATCGTCACGGGCGGCGCCGGCATGATCGGCTCCAACATCGTCGCCGCCCTTAACGCCGAAGGGATCAGCGACATCCTCGTCGTCGACGACCTGACCGACGGCCACAAGATCACCAATCTCGCCGACCTGCAGATCGCCGATTACCTCGACAAGGACGATTTCCTGCCGCGGATGGAGGCCGGAGACCTCGGCCGCATCGAGGCCGTCTTCCACCAGGGCGCCTGCTCGACCACCACCGAATGGAACGGCAAGTTCATGATGGAGGTGAACTACGCTTATTCGAAGCGGCTGCTGCATGCCTGCCTGGCGCTGCGGGTGCCTTTCCTCTATGCCTCCTCAGCCTCGGTCTATGGCGGCGGAGCCGAGTTTCGCGAGGAGCCGGAATGCGAACGCCCGCTCAATGTCTATGCCTATTCAAAGAAGCTGTTCGACGACTACGTCCGCCGCACCGTCTTCGATACCGACCATTCGCCGGTGGCGGGCCTGCGCTATTTCAACGTCTATGGGCCACGCGAGGCGCACAAGGGCACCATGGCCTCGGTCGCCTTCCACCTGTTCAACCAAGTCGAGCAAGGCCAGAACCCGAAACTGTTCGGCGCCTATGACGGTTTTGGACCTGGCGAGCAGAGCCGCGATTTCATCCATGTCGGCGACGTTGCCGACGTCAACCTGTGGTTGTGGAAACGGGGCTCAAGCGGCATCTTCAACTGCGGCACCGGCCGTGCCCAGCCGTTCCGCGCCATTGCCGAAACGGTGATCGGCACGCTGGGCAAAGGCGAGATCGAGTTCATCGACTTCCCAGACCACCTCAAGGGCAGCTACCAGAGTTTTACGCAAGCTGATATGTCCCGGTTGCGCGCCGCCGGTTACAATGGTCAGTTCCGCACAGTGGAAACCGGCGTCAGAGACTATGTCGAATGGCTGAAAGCCCAGCGATCCTCGTGATCGGCCCACGCTGGGTGGGCGACATGGTGATGGCGCAGTGCCTGTTCTCGGCGCTGAGAGAGCTTCACCCGAACGCCGCGATCGACGTGCTGGCCCCGGCATGGGCGGCGCCACTGGTCAAGCGCATGCCCGAAATACGCCAGCAGATCGATCTGCCGCTGAAATCCGGCGCGCTGGAATTCCGCATCCGCAGGCGCTTCGGCCGACGGCTGCGCGGCCACTACGACATCGCCTATGTCATGCCTGGAAGCTGGAAGTCGGCGCTTGTCCCGTTCTTTGCCCGCATTCCGCGCCGCGTCGGCCATCTCAAGGAAATGCGCTACGGGCTGCTGACCGATATCGTCCCCTTGCCCGACAATGTGAAACGGCGCACGGCGCAGGCCTATTTCGGCCTCGCGCAAGGGGGCACGTTCCGTGCTCCCAAGCTCGCTGTCGACACGAAAAACCAGGCGGCATTGCTGGGTCGCTTCGGGCTGGAGGCGGAAAAATTCGTCGCGCTGATGCCCGGCGCCGAATTCGGCCCGGCCAAGCGCTGGCCGAGCGAACGCTATGCCAGCCTTGCCCTCGACATGATGGCGAAAGGTTTTGAGGTCGCGCTGTTCGGATCGAAGAACGACGCCGACGTTACGGCGGAAATCGCCACGCTTGCCCCAGGCGTTGTCGACCTCGCCGGCCAGACGCGGCTGGAGGACGCCATCGACCTGATCGCCGCGGCCAGGCTTGCGGTGTCGAACGATAGTGGGCTGATGCATGTCGCCGCCGCGGTCGGCACGCCGATCGTAGCCGTCTACGGCTCAACCTCGCCGCAGAATACGCCGCCACTCACCGAGCAGCGCGAACTGGTCTGGCTCGGCCTGTCCTGTTCGCCCTGCCACCGGAAGATCTGTCCGCTCGGCCATCTCAACTGCCTGAACACGCTTGAGGTGGCACAGGTCGCGGCAGCAGCGGAACGGCTGCTGGAACTGCCGGCCGCCGCATGAAGGTGCTCATCGTCAAGACATCCTCGATGGGTGACGTAATCCACACCTTTCCGGCCGTCGAGGATGCGCGCCGCAACCAGCCGGATGTGTCGTTCGACTGGTGTGTGGAAGAGGCTTTTGCCGGCATCGTGGCGCTGCATCCGGCGATCGCAACCATTCACACCGTGGCGATCCGGCGCTGGCGCACAAGCCCGCTCGGCCGCAGCACATGGCGCGAGGCGGCGCCACTGCGCAGCGCCTTGCGAGATTGCCGCTACGATCTCGTCATCGAAGCGCAAGGATTGCTGAAGTCGGCCCTGGTGGCAAAACTGGCTGCGGCGCCGATCGCCGGCTTCGACCGGTCGAGCGCCCGCGAGCCTTCGGCGACTTTGTTCTACGACCGGCGCTATGCTGTGCCGCGCGATCTGCACGCCATCGAACGCACCAGGCGGCTGTTCGGGCTGGCGCTCGGCTATGAAACGGATTTTTCCGGGCTCGAGTCCGGCATCGTGCCGCCGGCCGGCGGTTCGACCTTTGTCGGCGAAAAAACCGCCTTCCTGCTGCACGGCACCAGCCGCGAGGACAAGAAATGGCCGGTCAGCGACTGGATCGAAACTGCCCGGCTTCTCGTGGAAAGAGGAATGACGCCGGTCACCACCTGGTCTAACGACAGTGAAAAGGCGGTTGCCGAGGCGATCGCCGAGGCCGTCCCGCAAACCGTGCTGGTGCCGAAATCACTGCTTTCTGAGATCGCCGCGATCATCGGCCGGTCGGCGCTGGTCATCGGCGCCGACACCGGCCTCACCCACCTCGCCAGCGCCTTCGGCCTGCCGACGGTCGCCGTGTTTCTGGCGACAGAACCCGGCCTGACCGGCCCGCGCGGACCGTTCTCGTCAACGCTGCTGGCCGCGCCCGGCGGCCGCGTTACGCCTGAGGAGGTGTTGGCTGAGGCAGAGAAGTTGCTGGAGCGCCACGTGCATGATCTGGCAGCCGGAAGGCGTTGATTTATTGAATCAATCCAAATGGAAAGGCCGGCGCCGCCCCTCATCCGCCTGCCGGCACCTTCTCCCCGTATAGTGACGGGGAGAAGGGGGCTGGACGCGAACTCGGCGCCTATCTGCAACGCTGACAATTGGCGAAACCGTCGGTGACGGCGTCCTTCTCCCCGTCACTATACGGGGAGAAGTGCCCGGCAGGGCGATGAGGGGCAGCGCAATCGTCGGGTTAAAACAGCGCGATTCAGGAACAATCCTGCCCGCTTTACCCTAAATGAACTGCACCTGGACGATCTCATAGCCCCGTGCACCGCCTGGCGCGTTGACCTCGATCGCATCGCCGACTTCCTTGCCGATCAGCGCCCGCGCGATCGGCGAGGAGATCGAGATGCGGCCGGACTTCACGTCCGCTTCCTGGTCGCCGACGATCTGGTAGGTCTTCTTCTCTTCCGTGTCCTCGTCGACCAGCACCACGGTCGCGCCGAACTTGACCTTTTCGCCGCTGAGCTTGGTGATGTCGATCACTTCGGCCCGGGCGATGAAGTCCTCAAGCTCGTTGACGCGGCCCTCATTGAGGCTGTGCGCCTCTTTCGCCGCGTGGTACTCGGCATTTTCGGAAAGATCGCCATGCGAGCGCGCTTCGGAGATCGCTTCGATGATGCGCGGCCGCTCTTCCTGCTGGCGCCAGCGCAGTTCTTCCTTCAATGACGCGAACCCCTCGCCTGTCATCGGGACCTTGTTCATGATGCCTGACCTTTCCTGCCGCCGCCCCCGCATTCCGGGAGCGACCTTGTCGATGGGTACAAAAAGAAAACGGTCCGGCAGCCTCGGGCTAACGGAACCGTGTCACCGCAATTTCCCCCAATATAGCAATCTTCGTGGGTTTTTCACGCCAAAAAATCAGTTTTGAAAAATTCACGCGCCATTTGTAGAAATGCCGTAACGGCCGCGCGGCAGGCAGGGCGAGCGGCAAACAAAAAACCGGCTGCGATTGCTCACAGCCGGTGTGAGGAGTGTTTGGGCTTCAAATCAGCTCTTCGTGAAACGGTCTATCTGCTCAGACAGCATGCCGTATTCACGAGATCCCTTGCCGGTGCGCTTCTCGATCTCGCGGAGCTGTTCCTGGGCACCGTCGAGATCGCCGATCTGCAGATGCGCCTCGCCGAGATATTCACGTACCAGCGTGTAATCAGGATCGATGCGCAGCGCTTCCTCGTAATAGCCGAGGCCGACGGTGACACGTCCGGAATGGCGATGCGAGTAGCCGAGATAGTTGAGGATGCGAGGGTCTTTCTTGTCCGCAGCCAGGCTGAGTACGACGATCGCCTCGTCATAACGTCCGGCCATCGCCAGCGCGCGGCCGGCTTCATAGATGTTGTCGTCGTCCAGCATGCCTTGCTTGGGTGCCACGCATTTCTTCAGCTTCTTGTCCCAGACCATGCCTTTCTTGCACTGTGTCGTCTGGCTGCCATCGCCACCGCCTCCACCTTCACCGGCCGAAAACACTGGAACAGCAAACAGCGGCAGGGCGGCAACCGCCAGAACCTGGATCAGCAATCGTCTGCGCATCGAACCCTCCTTGAAGCATGACAATGCAAGATAAACGCCGGGCAAAAGCCATTTCATCCCGGAAAAAAGTCATGGCCACTGAAAGCTTTTTTAACGATCCGCGCCAGCGGAAAATAGAAGCGCCGAACATGACGTGACGAGCGCTGCAAATTCGCTATCATCCAGCAAACGGCAACGGAGTATGCGGAGACGGCCAGTGCAGCGGCGCCTTGAAAAGGAATGGGAGCTTTCGATCGGTCCCGACACGGTGCGCCTATTCATCCTCAAGGCGAAGGCGTTGAGCGCTGCCGTCAACGAAGACTATGCCGATGGCGCCGAGCACGAGGTAGAACTCGATGGCGAGGCGCATGACAACCATCATCATGACGGTCTCGTCGAGGAAAGTTCCGAAGACCTCACCGAAGAAGAACTGCGCGAACTGATCAACGACCTCAATGTCGACGAGGCGGCCGAACTCGTCGCCCTCGCCTGGGTCGGACGCGGTGACTATGACGCCTCGGAATGGGCGGACGCGCTGACGGCCGCGCGCGAGCGCGCCAACAAGCGCACGGCGAAATATCTGCTCGGCATGCCGCTCTTGGCCGACTGGCTGGAGGAAGGGCTGGAAGCGATCGGTGCGTAACGCGGCGGTTACCGTTCGTGATCGGCCAAAACCCTCGTTCAGGCAACTTCCGCATTCGCCCGCCGTTTACGGCAAATGGCGGCGCTGACCCCTCTCTTATTCATCAGATGGCCGGATTTATCAGATTGGCCGGATTGACCAGATTGGCCGGATTGACCAAATTGGCGCTGCCCTTGGCGGCGGCGATGCTGTCGGCAGGAGCGGCCCTGGCCCAAGCTCCGGAATTGCCTGATACCGTGCCCGTCCCGGAGCTCAATCGCTCGCAATCAGCGCAAGGAGCCGCACCTGCCGACGTGCCGATCCCCGAGCCGCGCCCTGCGGATGCGCCAGAGGCTGATCAACCCGCCACCGACAAAATGGACCAGCAGAAGTCGGACCAGCATCAGGAAGCCCGGCCGGAGCCGCCGGCAATCGCTCCAACGCCGAGCGAAAAGCCCGCCGAGGCGGAACCGCCGGCCACCGCCCCGAAACCACCGGAGAAGCCGGCGCAAGCGCAGCAGAAAGAGATCCCTCCCGACCCGCGCTCGACCTTTGTCCCGCAGGAAAAAATGCCGGACGAGGAACTTGCCTGCCGCAGGCGGCTGAAGTCGATGGGCGTCGACTTCGAGGAACGCAAAGCCGAGCACGATGCGGCGGTCGGCTGCTCTATCCCCTATCCGATCGCGCTGAAGACGCTGGGCAAGTCATTGGATATCAACCCCGAAGCCGAGCTGAACTGCCAGATGGCCGAGGCCGCCGCGCGCTTCGCTGCGAATATCATCCAGCCGGCGGCCAAGGCCGAGCTCGGCGCCAATCTCAAGTCGGTCGGCCAGGCATCCGCCTTCGTCTGCCGACGACGCAATGGCGGAGGGAAATTGTCGGAGCACGCCTTCGGCAACGCGCTTGACATCGCCAGCTTCACGCTTTCGGACGGCAGGAGGATCGACATCGGCCCGGCGCCGCCGGAAAAGGAGGCGAAATTCCTGAACGCAGTACGCAAGGCAGCCTGCGGACCGTTCAAGACCGTGCTCGGCCCGGGCAGCGATGCGGATCATTCACTGCATCTCCATCTCGATCTCGCACCGCGCCGCAACGGCGGCACCTTCTGCCAGTGATATGGTCCCAGACCGCCGCGCGCCGCAATTTGGCCGCAGCCGTAAACGCGGCCGCTGATTTTTCCTTTACTCTTGGCGGTTAATCTCCGTCTCGTCTGATCATGATCCCGAAAAGCCGGATCCGGTTTTCGGAGAAAGATCATGATCAAACGATGAGACAGAGCCTGATCGGGATCAGGCTTGGGGACAGGGATCTTGTCGATGGCCGGGATAATTCGCGCCGCGTTCGTCGCCGTGCGGCAAACCAGACGCGCGCGCATGATTGCCGGCGGCCTTGCCATCACAGCGATCTCGGCCTGCACCACCGGCAGCGTGCTTTCGCTTGAACCGGCCGTCGATGTCGGCAGCCAGACATCGGCCGTTCCGAACTACGCGGGGATGCAGCGCCTCGTCCCGTCCAACCCATACATGACCGCCGCCTATCCGCGCATGGACGAGCCGATGGCGCCGACCGAACAGATGCCGGCCAGCGAGGTCGACTGCCGCAACGAACTGAAACGCCTGGGCGTCGTCTACACCGATCTTGCGCCGATCCGCGAAGGCCAGTGCGGCATCGACTATCCGGTCAAGATCTCGGCCATCGGCAGCGTCGGAATGAAGCCTGCCGCGACGCTGACCTGCGACATGGCCGCCACCTTCGCCGGCTGGACCAGGAATGAACTGGTCCCCTCCGCCCGCTGGCGTTATTTCTCCGGCGTCAAGACCATTCGCCAGGGATCGAGCTATTCCTGCCGCAGGATCGCCGGCGAAGGCGTGCTGTCGGAGCACGGCAAGGGCAACGCGCTGGACGTCATGAGCATCGAGCTCGGCAATGGCAAAGATATCGACGTGCGCAAGCCCGGCCTGTTCGCCTTCCGCACGCGCGGCTTCCTCAACACTGTGCGTGCTGACGGCTGCCAGTATTTCACCACTGTGCTCGGCCCCGGCTACAATTACGACCACCGCAACCACTTCCATTTCGACATCAAGAACCGCAGGAACGGCTACCGCGCCTGCCGCTGAACCCGAGCGCATGCCCACTGCCCAAGGTCTGCGCCGCCGCGTAGAATGACGCCATATAAGGTGATGCCGTATCGCCTGGGTGGTATCTCGTGAGCCGACGAAGCCTTCGACGACGCGCAACGATCTGGCTGGTGGCGTTCTGTGCCGGCTATCTCGTGCTCGCCTATTTCGCCGCGCCGGAATTCTGGACCCTGAGGGACCGCAATTTCCGTACGCAGCGCTTCGCGATGCTGACGCACACGCCGCAGGGTATTGCGGGCGACCCGATCAATGTCGGCCTCGTCGGCACCAAAAAAGAGCTGGTCCACGCCTTCGCCGTCGCCGGGTGGGACACGGCCGACGCCCTCACGCTGAAGACCGCCATTGAGATCGGCGAAAGCGTGCTGTTCGATCGGCCCTATCCCGACGCGCCGGTCAGCCGGTTGTTATTCGAAGGCCGTGCACAGGATCTGGCCTTCGAGAAGCCGGTCGGCGACAGTGCCGACCGGCGTCATCACGTCCGCTTTTGGCAGACCGAGGCGACCGGAGACGATGGCCGGCCGCTCTGGCTGGGGTCGGCAAGCTTCGATCGCGGCGTTGGCCTCAGCCACGACACCGGCGCGATCACTCACCATATCGCTCCCGACATCGACGCCGAGCGCGATTTCCTGATCCGCGACCTGTCTGCCGCAGGCATGCTGATCTCGACCGACGAAATCGCAGGCATCGGCGCGACAAAGACCGGGCGCAATGGCGGTGGCGACCACTATTTCACCGACGGCAAGGCGGTAGTGGGCGTGCTGCTGCAGTTGCCGTAGGCGCAAGACGAAACGGTTCTATCTCCAGATGCTTGAACGTCTGCGACACCTGGTCGAAACAGAGCAGCGAACTCGAGACGGTCCTGTCGGAGTGTCTCGTCGAAGACATCGTCGTGCACGCCATCTGGCCGGTGACGCGCAGCCTGACGCCAAAGGTCGGCGTCGCGTCGACGCCTTGATCATCATTTTTCGTCGCCGCCATGGGATGCTGCATGAAACCGGCATGAAAAATGATGGCGATCTATTTTCGAAGACCGCGCCGCAATGCTATTGACCCCGCATGCTCTATGCTGAAATCGCCATCGTGGCCGCCCTCATCTGCGTGAACGGCCTTCTGGCAATGTCCGAACTTGCCATCGTCTCGTCACGGCCGGCCCGCCTCAGGGCGATGATCGACCGCGATGTCAAGGGCGCCGGCCGCGCCTTGGCGCTCGGCTCCAATCCCGGCAAATTCCTGTCGTCGGTGCAGATCGGCATCACTCTGGTCGGTGTTTTATCCGGCGCCTTTTCCGGCGCCACGCTCGGCGAGCGGCTGTCCGTGTTCCTGGCATCGGCCGGCGTCCGCGAAAGCCTTGCCGACCCGATCGGCGTCGGCATCGTCGTCGCCCTCATCACCTACTTCTCACTCGTCATCGGCGAACTGGTGCCCAAGCAGATCGCGCTGCGCGATCCCGAACGCGTCGCCGCCAAGGTTGCTCCGGCGATGATCATCCTCGCCACCGTCTCGGCGCCGCTGGTCTTCCTGCTCGACATTTCCGGCCGCGCTATGCTGTGGCTGCTCGGCCAACGCGGTGAAAGCGAGGAGAAGGTCACCGACGAGGAGATCAAGATGCTGGTCGCCGAGGCCGAGCATCACGGCACCATCGAATCCGACGAGCGGCGCATGATCGCCGGCGTCATGCGGCTCGGCGACCGCGCCGTCCGCGCGGTGATGACGCCGCGCACCGAGGTCGACTGGATCAACCTGGAGTCCGACGACACGGCGATCCGCAAACTCCTGATGGAGACCCAGCATTCGCGCCTGCCAGCCGGCGATGGCAGTGTCGACGCCATGATCGGCGTCGTCCAGACCCGCGACGTGCTGGCCGCGATGCTTGGCGGTCGCGCACTCGACCCGCGCCGGCACGTGCGCACCGCTCCCATTGTCCATGACCAGGCCGACGCGCTGGATGTCCTTTCGACACTCAAGGAGTCCAACGTGCCGATGGCGCTGGTCCATGACGAATACGGCCATTTCGAAGGCATCGTCACCCCTGCGGACATATTGGAAGCCATCACCGGCGTCTTCCGGGCGGACCTCGACGCCGGTGATGAGGAAAACGCCGTCAAGCGCGAGGACGGCTCATGGCTGCTCGCCGGCTACATGCAGGCCGACGAGATGGCGGACGTTCTCGGCATCGACCTGCCCGAGAACCGCGACTACGAGACCGTCGCCGGTTACGTGCTGTCGCACATGCACCATCTGCCGACGACCGGCGAATGCGTGGATGCGCAGGGCTGGCGCTTCGAGGTCGTCGACCTCGACGGCCGCCGCATCGACAAGCTCATCGCTACCCGCCTGCCCGGCGGTCACCGCGAAATCGTGCGGTGACAAGCGTGTCGAGGTGAAGAGGCACCACGGAACGGTCCGTTTCGCCTCGATCGAGCGCTGATCTCAACTGAAAGAGCCTGCATCTGGACGTTGCGCGGGCTCTTGGACAACAAGCAGTTCAAGCGGCTTCTGGAGGAGCCGAGAGGGCACTTATGCCCTTCGTGACGGCGGTCGGCGCCATCGTTGGCAACGCGTCACCCCAACGGGAATACCACCTCGACCTCGTAGAAAACGATGAGCCCGGCCAACGCCAATAGGAGAGCAAGCAAGCCTGCGCCGAGTAATGACTCGAACTTGTTTCCGTCGCTGCGCATTGGAACGCCAATGGTTGACAAGTTGCTAATCTTTATGTGACACTTTTGTGACAATTGCAAGGGTGGAAAAGGAAGCCCCGCTTCTGTTCAGCGAATGGAGACCGATACTCGCCCTAGTTACAGTATTATCTCTACTGATTCTTTGTGCAAGTTTCGCACAAGATTTAAGCTTGTACGCTGGACAGGAGCCGGACCTTTCGAGAAAAATATGGCTCCTTGATGTCGATGTGGAACGGAGCGCGTTCACTTGGGTCTCCGTGCTGGTGCTTTTTTTCTGTAGCCGTCTTCTATTTCAGTGCGGAGACGATGCGGCGGGCCGTAGCAGTCGGTTCACCTGGCATTGGTACTTCTTAGGCTTCCTGTTCCTGCTTCTTTCTTTCGATGAATTCACGGGCCTTCATGAGAAGCTATCCGCTGCGTTGGCTGCGAGGTCAACCAATACGGGCCTGCTGTATTTTGCATGGGCAGCGCCGGCAGGCATTCTTAGCTTAGTGGGGCTAGCTGCATTTGTTCCATTCATCCGCTCTTTCCCGACATCGCTCGCCGTGCTGTTGGCGGTTTCGGCGGCGCTGTTTCTTGGCGGAGCGGTCGGGTTTGAAATGGTCGGCGGCAGCGTTGCAGAGGCGGAAGGTATGGAATCCTTGCGCTATCGCATTCTGGCGAACATCGAAGAAGGTCTCGAACTTGCCGGGACATTGACCTTTATCTACGCACTACTCTCATACCGTGAGATAACGTCACGCACGCGCTGAGGCTATGCTAATGGTGGTGCTCGTCTTGCTCCGGCAAGGATATCCCGAAAACCCGCACCAAATCGGCGACCTGTTCCGGCGACAGGTAGCGGGGGTTGAGGCCGCGTAAAAGCAGATAGAGCCTTGCGGTTTCTTCCAGCTCCTCGGTAGCGAATACTGCGGCCTCGAGCGTTTCGCCCGCGACGACGGGACCGTGATTTGCCAGCAGCACTGAGGAGTAGCGTCCGGCAAGGCCCTTGATCGCAGCGACAACCGCCGGGTCGCCTGGCCGATGGTAGGACACCAGCGCGGTTTGTCCGGCGCGCATCAGATAGTAGGGCGTCATCGGCGGCAGCACCGCCTTAGGATCGATTTCCGGCAGCATGGAAAGGGCAACTGCGTGGGTCGAGTGCAGGTGCACGATGGCGCGCGCCTCTGCCCTCGTCTGATAGAGCGCAGTATGCAACGGAATTTCCTTGGTCGGCGCATCGCCAGAGGTCAGCCGGCCTTGCGCATCAAGGCGTGAAATTCGGCCAGGATCCAGGAATCCCAGCGAGGCATTGGTGGGTGTGACCAGCCAGCCGCCATCATCGAGCCGCAGGCTGATATTGCCTGATGATCCCGGCGTCAGCCCGCGCTCGAACAACGAACGTCCGAAGCGGCAGATATCGTCCCTCAGCTTGGTTTCAGTCACGTCGTCGCTCCTTCAATCAGCTCGAACCCGATATCGACCACTGCGGATGGTCCGTCGGAGCAGACGAGCCGTGCTCCGATCTCACCGACGGTCACGCGCGGCGTCAGGATGGTCGAAAGTGGCTGCGGCGCACTCCTGGCTACATCGAGACCGTTGTAGCCGAAGATCGCCAGCCGGTCCGGTATGGTGATGCCGTGGGCGAGACAGTGGAAATAGCCGCCGATCGCCATGTCGTCGTTGGAGAAATAAACCGCATCCAGATCGGGACAACGCTCCAGCAATCGAGCCAGCCCGTCGCGCCCGGCTTCGATCGAGGATGCGGCAGGAATGATTTCTTCTCCGATGACGCTGAGCCCGGCTTCGCCCAGGGCCGCGCGAAATGCTACGAAGCGCTTGGCTGCGCGAAGGTCCAGGCTGAGGTCGTGGCCAACGTAACCGATGCAGCGATAGCCACGCGATATCAAATGCCGAGCGCTCACCCGGCCCGCCTTGCGGTTGGAAAAGCCCACGACGATGTCGATGCCCTCGCCATCGGTATCGAGCAATTCGGCCACTCTGATGCGGGCGTTCCGCAGCATGGCGCCGGTGCGCTCGGTATGCTCGAGCCCCGCTACCATCATCCCGGCTGGACGCCAGCTGAGGAGTGACTCGATGACGCTCTCCTCTCGCTCCGGATCGTAGTCTGTCACTGCGACGACAGGTTGGAAGCCGGCTCCGACCAGTACTGTATTGGCGCCGCGCAGCACATCCGGAAAGACGATATTGCTTAGCGAAGGAATGACAACACCGACGAGCTTGGACCCCATGGAGGCCAGGGTTCCCGCGATCCGATTTGGCACATAACCGAGGCTCCGCGCGGCAGTGAGTACACTCTCGCGTGTCTTGGTTGAGAAGGAACCATGCCCGCGCAACACGCGCGAAGCAGTGCTTTCGCCGACGCCCGCCGCGCGCGCAACGTCGGTGAGGGTTATCATCGCGCCGGTTTGCGTACCGTCTTCTGCTTCGCTCTGCATTCCAGTTTCTCGGCTCGATGCGTCGGTACGACGCTAGTTTCTGGCGCTTCTTTTGTCACATTCAGGCGCCGCACTCAACAAACTTTGGCAGCGCTGCCACTTTTCGTTTGGCAGCGCTGCCATTCTCGTATATCGGATTATGCAAGCGCTGCCAAAATCCAGCCAGAGGCGCGTGAGGCCTGAGGGACCACCCCTTACACTTGGGAGGAAACAGATGACGATACAGACCTCGACGCTTCCGGCGGAGGCCGGAGCAGAAGACGACATCAAAAGGAAGGCCTACGGCAAGGTCTTCTGGCGCATCGTGCCGTTTCTGATGTTGTGCTATGTCGTTGCGTACCTCGATCGGGTCAATGTCGGCTTTGCCAAGCTGCAGATGTCGACCGACCTTGCCTTCAGTGAAACCGTCTACGGCCTTGGCGCCGGCATCTTCTTCATCGGCTATTTCCTGTTTGAGATCCCGAGCAACGTCATCCTGCACAAAGTAGGGGCACGCGTCTGGATCGCCCGCATAATGATCACCTGGGGCCTGATTTCGGCCGGTTTCATGTTCACTGCATCTGCCCCGATGTTCTACCTGCTGCGCTTCCTGCTCGGTGTCGCCGAGGCTGGTTTCTACCCCGGCATCATCCTCTTCCTCACCTATTGGTATCCCTCGCACCGGCGCGCCAAGATCATCGCGATATTCATGTCCGCGATCCCCATCTCCGGGATTTTCGGCAATCCGCTTTCCGGCTGGATCATGGATTCGTTCCATGGCAGCAACGGCCTTGCCGGCTGGCAGTGGATGTTCCTGATCGAAGCGGTTCCCGCAATCCTGCTTGGCATCGCAGTCTTTTTCTTCCTTGACAACGGCATCCGTCACGCCAAGTGGCTGAGTGAAGCGGAGAAGCAGGCAATCGAGCGAGAGATCGCCCAAGAAGAGCGCGGCAAGGAACGCTCACACTCCGTCGCCGGCATTTTCCGCGATCCCCGGATCTGGCTGATGTGTCTCATCTATTTCTGCTTCGTGATGGGCCAGTACGGATTGACGTTCTGGATGCCCACGCTGGTCAAGGCGACGGGGGTCGCCGGCAACCTCAATATCGGACTGATCAGCGCAATCCCGTTTATCTGCGCTGTGATCGCCATGAACTTTTTTGGCCGCAGCGCCGACAGATATCGCGAGCGCCGCTGGCACCTGGTGGTTCCCGCTCTCTTTGGAGCCATCGGCTTCGTGATCGCAGCCACCTCGCCCGATCCCACCATCGCAATTGCCTTTCTGTCGCTGGCCGCAGCAGGTGCGATCACTTGTGCGCCGCTGTTCTGGTCACTGCCCACAGCGTTCCTCGGCGGAACTGGTGCTGCGGCTGGTATTGCGCTCATCAATTCGGTCGGAAATCTTGCCGGCTTCGTCAGCCCCTATCTCGTTGGCTACCTCAAGGATCTGACCGGCACGACCCAGGTCGGCATGTACGCCCTGGCCGCAATCCTGGTGGTCGGCGCGATCCTGGTGCTGACAGTCCCGCCCAAACTGGTCAACCGCTAGCCGAACCGCCTCATGCAAGGAGTTTCCATTATGACCATGAACGACGAGCAGAAGGATATCCCAGCTGCAGCCACACTGCGGGTCGCGGTTATCGGCCTCGGTTCGATGGGGTTCGGGATGGCGACGTCGCTTCGCCGCGCCGGGTTCGAGGTGACCGGCTTCGACGTCAACGACCAGATGGTGGCGCGCTTTGTCGCCAACGGCGGGCGGGGGGCACAAACCCCCGCCGAGGCCGCCCAAGCCGCGGACGTCGTGGTTTGCGTCGTCGTCAATGCGGCGCAGACCGAAGCGATCCTCTTTGGCGCCGATGGAGTGGCCGAAACCCTGCCAGGCGGCGCGGTGTTCGTCTCCTCAGCCACCATGGATCCTGACGTTGCACGCAATCTGGCCGCCCGGCTGGAAACCACCGGACGGCTCTATCTTGACGCCCCGATCAGTGGTGGGTCGGTCCGCGCGGCGGAAGGTGCCCTCACCGTGCTGGCCTCCGGCAGCGCTGCCGCCTTTGCCAAGGCGCGGCCCGCACTCGACGCAATGGCAGCCAAGCTTTATGAGCTTGGAGATGAACCGGGCGTCGGCGCGGCATTCAAGATGATAAACCAGTTGCTCGCCGGTGTGCATATCGCGGCAGCGAGCGAAGCCGTCGCCTTTGCCGCTCGGCAAGGGCTCGATATTCGCAAGGTCTATGAGGTCATCACCGCCTCGGCCGGCAATTCATGGATGTTCGAGAACCGCGTTCCGCACGTGCTCGACGGCGACTATGCCCCTCGCAGCGCCGTCGACATTTTTGTCAAGGATCTCGGTATCGTCCAGGACATGGCGCGCAGCGCCAAGTTCCCCGTGCCGGTGGCTGCCGCAGCGCTGCAGATGTTCCTGATGACCTCGGCGGCCGGTATGGGGCGCGATGACGATGCCTCGGTCGCCCGCCTCTACGCAAGGATCACGGGCACCGACTTGCCCGGCGAACCGCAAACCTGACCAGGACCGGACCCAGCCAATGCCCCGCTTCGCCGCCAATCTCACCATGATGTTCAACGAATGGCCGTTTCTCGACCGGTTCGCTGCCGCCGCCGATGCCGGCTTCGAAGCGGTCGAGTTCCTTTTCCCTTACGAGCATAGACCCGATGCGATCGCCGAACGCCTCGCAAAGAACAGTCTATGCCAGGTCCTGTTCAACCTGCCGCCCGGTAACTGGGCTGGCGGCGAGCGTGGACTGGCCTCCCTGCCGGGACGGTTCGACGAGCTCCGGGTCGGCGTTGAAGCAGCGCTCTCTTACGAAGAGGCGACCGGCGTCAAGCGCCTCCATCTCATGTCGGGGATTGCCTCTCGCGACGACAAGGAAGCTGTCGATGCCTACCGGAAGGCCATCGTCTGGACGGCCGGAAAACTCGCCGATCGAGGCATCGATCTCCTGATCGAGCCGATCAACAGCCGTGACATGCCGGGTTACTTCCTCAACGACTTCGGCTTCGCAGAAGCTCTTGTCGGCGATCTGGCGCTACCCAATCTCAAGTTGCAATTCGACGTCTACCATCGCCAGATCATGCATGGTGACGTCACCATGGCGCTTCGGCGGATGATGCCGCTCATTGGTCACATCCAGATCGCCAGCGTGCCTTCGCGGCATGAACCGGCGACCGGGGAACTCAATGATCACTTCATTTTCGACGAGCTGGACCGGCTAGGATATGCCGGCTTTGTCGGCTGCGAATACCGGCCGAGCAGCAAAACGCTCGACGGGCTCAGCTGGCTCGCTCCCTATAGCGGCGAGCACCAGCGCCCAATTTCAGGTGCCAAGGGTGGAGCTCTAACATGACGCTCTCGCTCGGCTGCATCGCGGACGACTACACCGGTGCCTCGGACCTGGCGAACACGCTGGCCAAAGAGGGTCTGCGTACGATCCAGACCATCGGAATTCCCACGGACGACCTGGCTTTGCCCGAAGTCGATGCGATTGTCGTTTCGCTGAAGATCCGGTCGATCGCCGCATCTGAGGCGGTCGAACGTGCCCGTGCCTCTGATCGCTGGCTGCGCGAGCGCGGCGCCGATCATGTCATGTACAAGATCTGTTCCACCTTCGATTCGACCGACAAGGGCAATATCGGCCCGGTACTCGATTCCCTGCGCGCCGATGCCGGTGAAACAACGGTGCTGGTGACGCCGGCCTTTCCGCAGACCGGTCGCACCGTCTATCAGGGCAATCTCTTCGTCGGAGCGGCGCCGCTCAACGAAAGCCCACTGAAGGATCATCCGCTCAACCCCATGCACGATGCCAACCTGGTCCGCGTTCTGGCTCGGCAGAGTGCTGCGGCGGTTGGACTGGTCGATCTCGCAATCGTTGCGCGCGGCGCCGAGGCGATCGTCGAGCGGCTGGCACGGCTTGCCTCCGATGGGAACGGAGCGGCCATCACCGATGCCGTGTTCGAGAGCGACCTCGAAGCAATTGGCGCGGCGGCGCTTCGTCAGCGATTGTCGATCGGAGCCTCCGGTTTGGGATTAGGTCTTGCCCGCGGCCTGATCGCGGCGGGCACCGTACGTCGCCACGAGAGGACTGCTGTTTACGGCAGACCGGTCGCAGGACCAGCAGCTATTCTTGCCGGAAGCTGTTCACAGGCGACTTTGGAACAGATCGCCAAAGCCGAGCAGACGATGCCCGTCCTGCGGCTCGATCCGGAAAAGCTTATGAACGGGCGGGAGGAGGCCCAGCTTGCCCTCGATTGGGCGGCCGAGCGGATGGCCCAAACTCCAGTCATCATCGCCAGCAGCTCCAATCCGGATGATGTATCAAGGCTGCAAACCCGCTACGGACGCGACGCGGTCGGCCAGGTCATTGAACGCTCCCTCGCGGCGATTGCCGAAGGCCTGGTGGAACGGGGCGTGCGTCGGCTGATCATAGCGGGCGGAGAGACATCCGGCGCGGTGGTTGACCGGCTTGCAATTCCCGCATTTCAACTCGGGCAGGAGATCGTTGCGGGCGTGCCTGTCTTGCACAGTATCGGAGGTCGCCACGGCGACATGGTGTTGGCTCTTAAATCTGGAAATTTCGGCGACGAAAGCTTCTTCGCGGACGCTTTGGCCATCATGGCGTAAGCCGTGGCGGCTCTTGGCCTCTACCTCACCGCGCGCGCCCATCCCGCGCATCGGGTTCGTTCTCCGACCCCTTTGCGGAACTCGCTCGCCCTCGGTCGAACTCACGCCCATGACCCGAAGCCGTTATCCGCCACACACATGTGTCCGTCCTAAGATCGGTGCAGGTCTGCCGGAACCGTTAGGGGCAAGATACGACCGCCCACCGTGTAGGTCCGGAATGGCGCAACCACATCATCACTGATGGTTAGCGGGATTGGCGTGAAATCTCAGCAAAACGCTGCAAGCAATTCCTTTATTGTCGCCGACTCCAGTGTCAAAGTGCGAGCCGCGTAGCTTGCGGGAGGTCCTCATGAGAAGTCTTCAATCGACGTTGAGACGGATTCAAATCGTGGCCCTTAATCGGACATATGCTGCGACGCTGAGAGGATTGAGCAAGGTTCGTGAACACAGGCATTGCCCCTTGTGTGGGTGGACGGGATTCCAATTTTCTGCCGGTAAACCTGGCCCATTCTTCCGGTTTGACGCTCGATGCCCATCATGCTGGTCCGCGGAGCGTCACAGGCTAGCTTACATCCTTCTGAAGGATTCCCTCCCGGCCAAGATAGATAAAATCCTGCACTTCGCTCCCGAACCAGAGATCCAGAAATGGCTCCAGCGAAGTTGCACTGAGTACCACACTGCCGATCTTATGGATCCGCAAGTTATGCATAAGGTTGACATTCAGGACTTGCCGTTTGAGGACAACACCTACGATCTCATCTGGTGCTCGCACGTTCTTGAACACGTCCCTGATGACCGAAGGGCTCTGAGCGAAATCCGCCGTATCCTCGCCCCAAACGGCATCGCCGTGATTCAGGTACCTCTTTGGGGATCTAAAACCATCGAAGGCGACCTCCCAACTTCCGAACGCGTGCGGGTCTACTATCAGGAAGACCACCTTCGCCGTTACGGAATGGATATTCTGGAGCGGCTGTCTATGGATGGACTTTCTGTCAGCGTCCGCAATGTTCAAGAGCTGGAACTTCAGTTAGTATTGAGGTGCTCACTGAACGACATGGCGAGCAACGATGTTTTCCTTCTCAGGAAGCTCGCCTGACATCGCTCGGCTCTTCCAGCCCGCGGTCATACTCGGCGGCGGAGGATCTCATCTTGCTCCAGTCCCAACGACAAGCTCCATCAAGGAGCTAACCTGCTGCCGCTGGTGACGTCTCAAACTGGCTCAGACAAGAGATTTTGCCATTTTTCCACGAGCAATGCGCGATAACAACCCATCGCACATTGTTAAGCACCTGGGTGAAGCTGTCCTAGTCGACCCACCGTCCCTGCGGGCAAACCGTCAGCCGAATACAAGCTCCGGCAGAACCGCTTCCCAGACATCTCGGTGAAGGTGCACCCGGAACTCTTCCAGATTATCGGACTTGCGCCAGCGCACGAAGGCGCCGGCCTCGCCGCGCAGGAAGCTGAGGCCTTCGGGAGGCGACCAGCTTCTGGCCATGCGTCCGAGGGCCTGTCCTTGTTTGTCCTGTATCATCCAGAGCGAGCCATCGCGCACGATCTGAATCGGATCTCCTACTTTCGCCGCCGAGATGGCGGCGAGGGAGGGATCGCCCGGCCTGAGACGCCCGGCCCATGACAGGTCCACGGTCTTAAGGTTCGGCACCTGGTACAGCGCGGTCGGAAGAGCGACGCCGTCGGCGACAGCCGGCGCGGCTCGGCGCAGCACATGCTCTTTGTCCTGCTGGACGAACGGATGCTGACCTTGAGCAATGATCGCGAGGCTGCGTCGCGCCCGGGTCATGGCGACATAAAACAGGCGGCGCGGCGCATCAGGGTCCTCGCCTTGGGAAGGCTTGTCCCAACCGCCATTCAGGATGACGACATCCTCGAATTCCAGGCCTTTCGATCGATGCGCCGTCAGCAGCAGCAGCGCGCGCTGATCGCTGCGGGCATCATTGGCCCACTCAGCGAACCACTCGACAAGGTCCGGCACGGGCATGGTCTTGTTCGCAAGCTCCTTTGCAAGCGCCGCGATGCCTTCGGCGATCAGATCCGTCCAGCGGTTGGACGGTATCGCGTTCAGCATATCCACCAGATCACGGACGGCCAGCAGACGCGTATTATCGCGGCGCAGTGTGTCGATGAACTGCTGCATCTCGCGCAGGCGCCAGATGCTGGGCAGGCTCTCGTTTGCCATCTCCACTGGGATGCCAAGCGTCTCGGCATAGGCCCGCACCGAAGCCAGCCGCCGCCAGTCGCGCGCGATGATCGCGGCGCGCGACCAGCTCCACTCCGGATCAAGGCGCGAAAGCCGGACGAGTTCATCCATCGCGGCCATGGCCTGCGCCACGTCACCGGCCCGGCAGTCCAGCACATGCACTCGCCCTTGCACAACCGGATCGAGCGCCGCCATGTCTCCGCCGGGCGGCGCTACGCTGCGCTTGCGATCTATGGCAATGTCGTGTCCCGCTTTCATGCGGTCAGCGGCGGGCGCAATGACTGCGTTGGCCGCCGCAATGATATGTCCGGTCGAACGGTAATTCTCGACCAGGAATTGCGGTCGTGCACGATAGTCGGCCTCGAACTGCCGGATGAAGCGGATGGACGCACCGGCGAAGGCGTAGATGTTCTGATCGTCATCGCCCACCGCAAAAAGGCTGAGCCGAAGCTCCGGATCGTCCAGGGAGCGGCCCGCAACGGCGGAGATCAGCGCGTATTCCTCAGGGCCGATGTCCTGATACTCGTCCACCAGAATCCAGCGATAACCCTGGATCAGGGCGTCGCGTCGTGCCTCCGCCTCGGGCTTGCTGAGCCCTTCGCCGTTCAACTGGCGCACGGCCTCCATGACGATCCCGTCGAAGTCGTGCGTCGTCTCGTTCGCACTTCCGGCAAAGCTCGCCCCCACCAGCCGCATGGCGAGGGCGTGGCATGTGGATATGGTCACCGCATTCGCGTCATCGCCGATCAGGTGGCGGAGCCGGATGCGTATCTCGGCGGCGGCATGACGGTTGTAAGTCAGCACGAGGATGCCGCGCGGATCCTCGCGACGGACCCGGATGAGATAGGCGATGCGGTGCACCAGAACGCGCGTCTTACCCGAACCCGGTCCTGCCAGGACCAGGACGCTGGTCTGTTCGCGGTCGTCGGCGACGATCTCTTGCTGAAATGGGTTCTTCAGTGCCTCAACGATCGCTTTCCAGGAGGTGCCGGTGGTTTGACGCCGGATCTCGCCGCCTTTGCCGGGCATCCAGCGGCGCAGGAAGGCGTCGCGCTCGAGCACGAAGTAGTCCTCGGACAGCCGCAGCGCCTGATCCATCGCGGCAAGGCCCTTTTCGGCATAGGCCGCCATCACATGGGTCTGGATCGTCTGCTCGGCGTAGTGTTCCTCGAGGGGTACAAAATCCTTCGCGGTGAACTGGCCGCCCGAAGGGTTCAGATGGACCGTCATTGCCGGCCGAAAGATCGTCAGCCCCTTGCCTAGCGTCACCACCTCCTGCTCGTGCAGCCACAGAAGTGCGCGGTCCATCAGCTTGGTTATGTCCTGAATGCCGCCGCTACGCAGCAGGGCGTCTCCGGTCAGGGTGGCGAGCAGATCGCCCATTGTGGTTTCGACCTGGATGTCCTTGCCGCGGCTGCCATTCGGCAACTTGCCCAAAAGATGCCCCAGCAACCGTTCGGCGCCCTGCTGCCGCAGGCTTGCCGTCTGTTCCAGTGCCTGCCAGGTCCGTTGCAACGTCACCATCAATGTGTTGCGCGAAGCCTTGCGCAGCCGCAGATTGCCCTTGCCACCATCCTGATCGCGCCCGTCACGGCCCATGCTGCGCAGCAGCTTTTCCACGATGTCTGGTCGCACTGCGCTGTGCCCCTGATTGCGGAGCGCCTGAGAGGTTTCGGCCAGATGCAGGGGAGTGCCTCCGGCACCTTCGGCATCGGGGGCGGCCTCGCGCATCAGGGTGATCAGCGCGGTTTCAAGCCGTGCGGCCTGCGCCAGCCGCTGCTGCGAATGCCCCTCGACGGCGACATGGACAAAGACTGTGACCGTCACGTCATTGCGGGCGACCCCGAGCGCCTCGAGATCGGCCATTGCCTTGATCAGCATACCGCCTGTCAATCCGCTGACCCCGGCCAGCTCATCGGTGGAAATGCCATGATCGGGAGGCGCGTTCATCAGGTGGCGGGTAATGTCCAGAAGCTGCCTGCGACGGGTGCCGGTGATCGCGCCCTTGGCCAGGATCGCCTCGACTTCTTCCAGGTTGCGGATTCTAAGGGATGAGGGAAAGACCTGAACTCGGTTTTCGTCGCGGCGTGGCCTCTTCCAGCCAGGACACCGCGGTTTTCACCCTCGTGTCGTCGGTGGCGCTGTCGCGCTCGAACTCCTGATCGCGTTCGGCTCGCACAACTTCGCCCGGGGTGGCGACCACGGTGCCGGTCTTCTTCGTCCGGTCGTCCAGCCGCCGCAGGGCCTTGAGGATGGCACCGATTTCGTGCCGAGCCAGGCGCGAGCGCGCCGAAAGCGAGAACTGGCGCTCGACATCCTCGACGGCGAACAGCAGGACGCAATTGGCATGCGCGCGATCGCGGCCCGCTCGGCCGGCTTCCTGCAGGTAATTCTCCAATGACCCGGGAATATCGCCATGCACCACCAGCCGGATATCGGGCTTGTCGATCCCCATGCCGAAAGCGTTGGTCGCGGCGATAATGCGCAGTTCGCCGATGCGGAAGCGTTCCTGAATGTCGCGCTTTTCCTCGGGCGTCAGACCGGCGTGGAACCGTTCCGCCAACAGACCCTGCTGTTTGAGGAAATCGGCGACGCGTTGCGTCTCGCTGCGGGTGGCACAGTAGACCACCGCACCCGAAGCGCCGTCCTGTGGCAGCTTGGCCTCGATCACGTCGAGGATATCGGCCAGCTTGGTGCCGGGCTGCGTCGGCCGGACCTCGAAGCTGAGATTGGTGCGCACCGCGCCGCCGTCCAGCAGCATCAGTTCGCGCTCTAAACGTGATTGGAAATGGTCGCGGATGTCGCGCACCACTTCGGGCTTGGCGGTGGCGGTCAGACAAAGCACCGGGGCAGCAGCTTCATGCCCTACGGATTCCTTGATGAAGCGGCTGATATAGCGGTAGTCGGGCCGAAAATCGTGGCCCCATTTCGACACGCAATGCGCCTCGTCCAGCACCCAGAGTCCGATTTCACGCTGTGCCAGAACCGAGCGGACCGAGTTGCTGCGCAATTGCTCGGGCGAGATCAGCAGCATTGCCGCCTCGCCCATACGCACACGGTCCAGCGCATCCTGCCGCTCGGGCATCGACAGCATTCCGTTGACGGTTACGGCCGAGGAAATGCCCGCCCGCGCCATGCCCTGCACCTGATCGGCCATCAGCGCGACCAGCGGAGAGATCACTACTGTCAGCGCCCCAGTCTTGTCGAATTTCGACAGGGCGGGGATCTGGTAGCAGACCGATTTGCCGGTGCCGGTCGGCAGAATCCCGAGGACGCTCGCCCCGCGCATCGCCTCATCGACGATTCGCTCCTGCAGCGGGCGGCCCATATCGTCCACCGGCTGCGCGCGGAAGGCATTGAACCCGAACCAGCGCGACAGCGCGCGGACCGGGTCGTTTTTGTCGCTGCACCAGGCGCAATCCGGGCTATCGCAATTGGTATCGCGCAGGTGCCGCACGATCAGTGCAGCCTCGCGGAATTGCGCCCGCACCCAGGGCGGCATGACGGAATCCCCGCCCGCGACCAGGATCCAGGACAAAGCATAGGCCATGGGCCATCCGAGCTGCGGGTTCGAAAGGCGGCTCAGTGTCTGCTCGACCCGCCTCTCGCAGGCACGCCCCGCCAGCAGCCGGGAAATCGCTTCTCTCGCCGCAAGAGAACCCGGCGCAGGAGCTCCCCTAACCTCCTGGAACACTGCGTCGAACCCACCTGGGTTTTCCATTCTCGTCGAAAGGAAATGAAAGGCTGCTACGGCATCGGGCTGGTCGGCATTCTGCTGCGTCAAAGCCGCCAGTTGATTGCGCAGCACCTGAAACACCAGTCGCGCATCCATTTCCGGATCGTTGACATGGCCCGCTTGCAGGCGCCCGTCATGGTAATGCTTGACCAGGTAGTGGTAGGGATTGCGCGGAAATGCGAGCGGATTTAGCCATAGGGTGTCGATCGGCGATCGAAAAATATTCGCGAGTGCAGGCCGCAATGCGACCAGATGAGGCAAGTCATGTCGAATGATGTTGTGGCCGAGCAGATGCTCGGCCGCGGCTGACTCTGCTTCCAGACGGTCAAGGGCCGCATCGAGATCGCGTTTCTTTGCGAGGATTGAGGGACGAGCGTCATCACGCACCGCCGCAAAAGCGAAGATGGTAGCGGTTGCAGGATCCACTTCCAGATCGACCGAAACGCAACGCTGCAAAAAGGGTTGGAAAGGCTCAGTCATATTGCAACGCTGTACTCACGGGATGAAACGGTTAGCGATCATGGTCGCGCTCGACGAAAGGTCAACGTTCAACTTGAGCCACAAAAACGTTGCCCGACAGCCACCTATCCAGCTCAGTTCAATAACGCGACCCGTAACTGCGCAGGTTATCGACTAATCCTGATGTGCTTCACAGGGGGTAATGTGCGCAGCGGCAACCATCCGAGAAGCAATATCTACCAAATGCCGCAATCTGGGGGCTATAGCACACGGTGCTTTGATGCCTAGAGGTGCCGCGAAGGTTGAGGAGGCTGAAGGTTTCGATTTGAAATTGCTCGCTGCGACTGATGAGAAAGTCGCGCCAACTCGCTGCCCGAGGATCCAGTGCCAGCCCAAGCGCGCCATAGTTCCGACAATGGCAGCTTTTGGGCAACGACGGCAGAGCGACTACTGACCGAGTTGAGGCACATTGCCGCCGGCAGCCTTGGGGCCGTGAGCGGACTGGCAGCTTGGAGGCTTGGATTTTAAGAAGCGGACCCTCAGGCTCGCCGCTGGCATCGACGTGATCCGACCCTGCGTCGCCCTTCATCAGCGCATTTCCTGCCCGATAGTCGACATTCGCGGCAACCGGCACTGATTACCTTCAAGCGGACGCTGGCGGTCGACTCATTTCGGACCAAGATAGCCGCTGTGTTCTTCTCGCAGATTACGCTGCCCATCTGACGGCGAATGCATTAGCATCTGGCGTTCAGATTGAACTGCCTTGAACAGCGGGGAGCATTATCATCATCGTCGGCAATATGTGCCAAGCACTTCGCGTTGTCGGTTCGAGTTGATTCATGTCTTCTTCCGGCGTGACTAGCTCATCCCGACCCGGTCGCTGGGGCTTGGCTGTAAAGCTGTTTACAACCCTCGTCTTGCTTGGCGCTACCGCAGTGATGGTGACCGGGGTGCTCGGTTACTTCCGCGCCCGCGATGCCCTCGAAAAAGCAGTCTTCGACCAGCTTACGGCCGCGCGCCAGATCAAGGCGCGCCAAGTCGAAACCTACTTCCGCACGATCCATGGCGAGTTACGGCTTCTTGCCACGTCAAAGATGGTCGTAGAGGCAACGCGCGAGTTCCGGATCGCGATAGACAAGCTCGATCGGGCTGGCGCGCCGCCTGAACTGCGCCAGAAGGTCGGCGATTGGTACGCCGAGAACTTTATCCCCGAAATGACGCGAATTCTGGGGAGGGAACCGGCCCTGTCAGATTATCTGCCGGTCGGCGGCGCGCCCTACTATCTGCAGTATCACTACATCGCGGCAAATCCGAATCCGGGGGAGCGCCGCAAGCTTCTCGACGACGCCAACGACGGCAGCGAATACACCAAGCTGCACGCCATTTATCATCCCCTGATGCGGGCCGCAGCTACAACGGTTGGTTTCTTCGACTTCATGATGGCCGACCCGAAGTCGGGTCGCCTGATCTACACTGTCCAGAAGGAAGTCGACTTCACCACGTCCCTCCAATTCGGCCCCTACCGTCGCTCCAACGTAGCCGCCGCCGTCGCCCGCTGCGCGGAGACCGCCGATCGATCGGCCGTCTGTCTCGAGGATTTCGCTCCTTATGCGCCATCGGGCGGCGCACCTATCGCCTTCATGGGAGCACCGGTGATCGACGAGGGGGTCGTCATCGGCGTGCTTGTCGCACAATTGTCGAACGAGGAGATCGACAACGTCGTCACCGGCGGTCGCCGCTGGCGGCAGGAAGGGTTCGGCGACACGGGTGAGGCCTATCTCGTAGGACCCGATCATCTGGTTCGCTCCGGCCCGCGGGCATTCTACGAGAATCAGGAGGGCTACTTCGCCGAACTCAAGTCCGTCGGCACATCGGACGAGGAGATCGCTGCCATTCAGCGTTACGGAACGCCGGTGCTGCATCAGCGCGTCGACACCAAGGCGACCCGGGCTGCACTCGCCGGTGTCGAGGGCACCGGCGAGATTATCGGATATCGGGGTGTGCCGACGCTCGCCTCTTGGGGACCGCTCGAGATCCCCGGCGTCAAGTGGAGCCTGGTCGCCAAGATCGACACCGCAGAGGCCTTCGCGCCGATCGCCCGGCTCCGCCAGGATCTGCTGATCGTCGGGGGGCTGGCGCTGCTGGCGGTGGCCGCCACCGCCGCGTGGCTTTCGCGTGCGCTGCTCGGACCGCTGCGCGAGCTCACCGCCGGCGTGAGACGCTTCGCTGCCGGCGACTACGGGGCCAGCGTGCCAGTTCGCACGCGTGACGAGATCGGCCAGCTCTGCTTGGCCTTCAACGGCATGGTCGCGGATCTCAGCCAGAAGAATGTCGTGATCGAGAACAAGAACCGGGAGAACGAGGAGCTGTTGCTGAACGTCCTGCCGGCGCCGATCGCCAACCGGCTGCGCGGTGGCGAACATAGTATTGCCGACGGCTTCGCTGAAGTAACGGTCGCCTTCGCGGACCTGGTCGGCTTCACGGCGCTGACAGCGGAGATGCCGCCGCAAGAAGTGGTGACGTTTCTCAACGGGCTATTCACGCGTTTCGATGTCGCCGCCAATGATCTCGGCATCGAGAAGATCAAGACGGTGGGCGACGCCTACATGGCGGTGTGTGGCCTGCCCGTGCCGGTGGCCAACCACGCCGAGCGCATGGTCCGCATGGCCATCCGCATGGTCCATATTACCCGCGAGCACGCTATGGAGCACAACGTCTCGATGAAGCTCAGGGTTGGCGTCAATAGTGGGCCGGTGGTGGCCGGCGTCATCGGCAAGAGCAAGTACATCTATGACCTGTGGGGCGATACGGTGAACCTCGCGAGCCGAATGGAATCAGGCAGCGTCCCCGACGCGGTCCAGGTGACGCGCGCGGTCTACGAGCAACTCAAGGACCAGTTCGTTTTCGAGCCGCGCGGCGCTATAGAAGTCAAGGGCAAAGGGAAAGTAGAAGCTTGGCTCTTGAGGTTGTAGAGTCGTTGTCCGTTTATGGGCGTACGTGGTCGGTTGGGGTCGCTCAGACTTCGGATGGTCGGATGAGGCTCGGGAAGGTCCGGTCGGGTGAAAAGCTGCGGTTCGTCCCGTCCATAATGGCAGACGCATCCAGCGATAGCTGAGTGGTTACTACGTCCCAACTGTTGTAACGGTTCGATTTCGGCGACGTGAATGTCCTCTGCGAAGAAGTGTCCGGAATGTCCGCCTCTGGTGCGACCGCGACCTCCCGCGCGGTCGCCGGTAACGTCCGCTTTAAGGCAGTGGCCGAGCTAGCTTCAATGGCCGATATCAGGCGCAAAGCGGACGGGTTCCACGATTGGCCTGTGCGCAGTTAATCGACCACACCACTCAAGGTATCAGCACGACCTTGCCGGTCGACCGGCGCTCCTCCAGCGAGCGGTGCGCTTCGTTGGCCTGGTCGAGCGGGTAGCGGCCGCCTTGTGTCACGGCAACCTGGCCGCTGGCGGCCAGGTGGAAAAGCTCCGACAGGCTGGCCCTGAGGCCATCGGCAGAGAGCAGCGGAAGCAGGGCAAAACCTCGCAGGGACTGGTTCCGGGTGATCATCGCTTCCAGTTCCGAGGCGCCGATCGCGTATTTGCCCAGCGCTGCAAAAACCAGCTCTCCGCCAGGCGCGAGAGCCTGCAGCGATGCCGCCGTCATCGAGCCGCCGACAATGTCGTAGATGATATCAACGCCGGCGCCGCCTGCCGCTTCCCGTACACGCATGGGCCAATCCGACATGCCGTAGTCGACCGCAGCATCGGCTCCAAGCGACAGGGCAAGATCGAGCTTGGCCCTGCTGCCGGCGACCGCGATCACGAGGCTGGCTCTTTGGCGCTTGGCGAGTTGGACCAGCAGGGACCCGACACCGCCTGCAGCTGCAGTGACCACCACGGACTTGCCGGCGGGCGGGCTTTGCCGCAGCAGATGAAAAGCCGTCAGCCCCTGAACCATCAAGGCCGTCGCGTCTTCAAACGAGAGCGCGTCGGGCAAAGGCACGGCCAGCTTTGCGTCGATCGTCACATAGTCGGCATAGCCGCCAAACGGGCGCTTCGAAGCGAACAGCGGCGCCGCGACGCGTGTCCCTGCCAGCGAGGTGTCCGCGCCTTGACCAAGCGCCTCCACTGTGCCGGCAGTCTCGACGCCGAGAACCATCGGCAATTGCGGCGTCACCGCGTAGCGATCCCCGCGCATCAGCACTTCGAAGAAATTCACGCCGGCCGCATGAACGCGGATCAGCACCTCGCCTGCTTGCGGCAGCGGCTTCGGCATCTCGACGATCTCCAGGACGTCGGGACCGCCGAAACGGTTCAGTTGAATGGCTCTCATGGCATGCACCCGTCGCTATGGCATCGGCTGCTGTTTCACACTATCTGCCTGATCGCGACTACACACTCATTTGTCCCCTGCTGACCAAGAGGTGACCATGGCGATGCCGACCAAAATGGGGCCGACCAAAAGGCTGCCAACCAAAAGACTGCCGCTGCTGCCGGCGGAACGCGCGCTGAAAGTGATCTCGGGCCGATGGAAGGCTGTCATTCTCTACCATCTCTTCGACGGCCCCCGGCGGCTGTCGGTGCTGAAGACGCTGGTGCCTGATATCACGCAGAAAGTGCTGATCCAGCAGCTTCGCGAAATGGAAGAACACGGCCTTATCAGACGCGAGATCTTTGCCGAGATTCCCTCGCGCGTCGAATATTCGGCGACGCGCCTCGGTCTCAGTCTCGAGCCTATCCTTCTGGCGCTCTGTGAATGGGGCCAGCATCATGCGGATGAGCTGAACGAGTTGGACCGCCTTGCCGACTGCATCATCAGGCCTCGGCAGGCGCGCCAGCCAGCCATCGCCTGAATAAAAAAGGGGCGACGCAAGCGCCGCCCCGGAATCCTTGGGAGGATTGTTCCGGTCTGCGGTTCAGGCCGCCTTGACTTCCTCGGCCACCACGTCGGCCTGACGCGCCGCCTTCAGCACTTTGGCCCACCATGCAACGTCGTTGACCAGTGCAGTCGCCGCCTGGTTCAGGTGCTCGAGCTCCTCGAGCTTCTTTTCACCTTGCCGGACGGCAAGGAAATCGCCCCAGGCAATATGGACGGCGGACTTGACCGGCGCCATCTGCAGCTCGACCGCATGCAGCCTGAGCTGCTCGACGGCACGCGCGCCACCGACGCTGCCATAGCCGACGAAGCCGGCCGGCTTCTTGTTCCATTCATTGGCGGCGTAGTCGATCGCGTTCTTCAGCACGGCGGTCGGGCCATGGTTGTATTCGGCGGCGGTGAAGATGAAGCCATCGAACTCGGCGACCTTCTTCTGCCAGCGCTGCGCCACCTCATTTTGCGACGGCGCCCAGGCGGACGATGCGACCTCGTCGAAAAACGGCAGCGGGAAGTCGCGCAGATCGACCACTTCGACGTCGATGTCGGCATGCGACCTGGCGATCTTGGCGATCCACTGGGTCGGAACGTCGGCAAATCGTGCGGCGCGGGTCGAACCGACGATAATGGCGATTTTGGGTTTGGACATAGAGGGGCTCTCCTTGCGGGAAACACTGGTATCGTTTGGATACCTGAGCTATATGAGATACTGCCAGCGCGACGCGCAAGGAGGCACCTTTTTGTTACCAAGGCACCCGCACCGCACCGAGGACTGCCGCGCCATCTCGGAAATCCTGCAGCGCGTCGGCGACAAATGGACCGTACTCGTCGTCGGCAAGCTCGGTGACGGGCCGCTGCGCTTCAACGAATTGCGCAGCGCCGTCGGCGGCATCTCGCAGAAGATGCTGACCACCACATTGCGCGGGCTGGAGCGCGACGGCTTCGTCACCCGCACCGTGTTCCCGACCATTCCGCCGCGCGTCGACTACGAACTGACCGACCTTGGTTACGAGCTTCTTGTGCCGGTCGGTGCGCTCGGCGAATGGGCGCGCAAGAACACCGAGCGGGTCAAAGCCGCGCGGGCGAGGTTCGATGGGATTTATGCCTGAAACTCTTGCGCTGCAAGGGTTTTGCGCACGGCGCGTAGCGTAGACGAATTCTACGGCTGCATCTGCATTCCGGCCCGCAGACGGCTTTCGATCCGCTTCGATTTCGGGCCCGATTGACCACCTTGCCGTCGATGGCGCAGGCCGCCCCTTTGCTGCAATTGCTCACGCTCAGCGCGCCGTTGCAACGCAGATTCCGCTCTTGGTCACTTGCCGCTTGAGGGTGCGGTTTTCGGAGCCGCAACTGGCTGCGGCCTCGTCTCGTTGACCCCGGTTTAGGCGGTCGCGGCCATCAGGCAGAACCAGGCTGCAAGCGCGCCTGCCAACGCTCCGTTCAGCAATCGTTGACGCATTGTCTTTTCCCCATTGCCGTACATAGTCACGAAAATGCGCGAACGCGAATATGAAAAGCATCACACAGCTTCCTGCGAGAGGCTGGCAGCGGCGTTGCCGATTAAGCTGACTGCATCCAGCCGATCAGCTTTCCGCCGGAACGGCCTTCGGCTTGCCTTCGCCGTCCAGCGCCACCATGACAAAATCGGCATGAGTGACCTTCTCCATCAGGTCGGAGAGGTAGCGCTGCGCCCATGCCTCGACCTTGAGCGTCATCGAGGTGCGGCCGACGCGCTCGACATGCGTATAGATGCACAGCGTGTCCCCGATCTTCATCGCTTTGGCGAACGACATTTCCTTCACCGCCGCCGTCACCACGCGGCCCTTGGCGCGCTCGGCGGCGCGGATGCCACAGGCAAGGTCCATCTGTGCCATCACCCAGCCGCCAAAAATGTCGCCCGCTGCATTGGCGTCCGAAGGCATGGCCAGCGTCCTGAGCGTCAGATCGCCAATCGGCCGGCCGTCCGCGTAATGCACCATGCGCCAAATCCCCTCGATATCGATCTTCTCCCGATCCCGTATCGGGATGGCACCGATGCGTCAACGCGCACAGCCAGGTGCTAAACTGCGCACGGTGAGTTGAGAAAGGCAGCTGACATGAAACTTACCTCTCGCCCTCTGACGCCAGATCTATGGGCCGCGCTCGAGGACCTGTTCAGGGAGAGCGCCGTCTGCAGTCGCTGTTGGTGTATGTACGGGCGGATCGGCAGTTCTTATCGAAAGCGACCAGGCGAGGAAAACAAGGCTGCGTTCCGGCAAGCCGTCGAGCATGGTCCGCCTCCAGGCGTACTTGCTTTCGACGGCGGTACTGCTGTCGGCTGGTGCCAGGTGACGCCCCGAAATGCCGTGCCCTGGCTCGATCGGCTGTGGCAGTTGAAGCGAGTGGATGACGCGCCGGTCTGGTCCTTGTCCTGCCTCTACGTGCGAAAAAAATACCGCCGGCAAGGCATCACATCTCACCTGATCGCAGCGGCGCTGGAAGCTGCAAGGCGCGCAAACGCCCCCGCGCTTGAAGCCTATCCTTTTGATGCCGACGTTTCGCCGAGCGCTTCCGGCAGTGGATACGCCTCCACCTTCGCTCGCGCCGGGTTCAGGGTCGTCGCTCGCAGGGTGCCAGCCCGCCCGATCATGCGTTATGATTTCAAGCAAAATTCTGATGATGGCGTATGATGCTTGGACCGCTTGCCCACGAGGCAGGGGCCGCTTCGGGCAGGACACCGAATGCAAACGAAGTGCCGGTCGCTTTTTTCACAGGCGATGCCGCAAGCTCCGCGGATCGCGGCGGCTTGCGGCGTCTAGGTTGAGCGAGAATTCGGAGCCGACCGCAGCCACCATGCAGACCTATGATTTTATCATCGTCGGCTCCGGCTCGGCCGGTTCGGTTCTGGCCGAAAGACTGTCGGCTTCCGGCCGCTTCTCGGTGTTGGTGATCGAAGCCGGCGGCACCGACCGGCGTTTCTACGTGCAGATGCCGCTCGGCTACGGCAAGACCTTCTTCGACCCGGCGGTCAACTGGAACTACAAGACCGAGCCGGACCCGGGGCTCGCCGGCAATGTCGACCACTGGCCGCGCGGCAAGCTGCTCGGCGGCTCGAGTTCGATCAACGCCATGGTCTGGATCCGCGGCGCGCGCGAGGATTTCGACGCTTGGGCAGCGGCCGGCAACCCCGGCTGGGGCTTCGATGACCTGCTGCCCGTCTTCAAGGCGCTCGAGGACAATCAGGCCGGCGCCGACCAGTGGCGCGGCGTTGGCGGCCCGTTGCATATCACCGACTGCTCGACCTCAGTCCATCCGCTCACCAAGCGCTATCTGGCGGCCGCCAACCAGGCCGGCCTGCGGTTCAATCCGGATTTCAACGGCGCCTCCCAGGAAGGCGCCGGCATCTATCAGATCACCACCAAAAACGGCCGCCGCATGTCGGCTGCCCGCGCCTTCCTGCGGCCGGCGATGAAGAGAAACAATGTCCGCGTCGAGATCAATGCGCTGGCGACCAGGATCCTGTTCGAGGGCAAGCGCGCCGTTGGCATCGAGTACCTGCAGGACGGTGAGACGAAAACCGCCCGCGCCGGCCGCGAGGTCATCCTGTCGGGCGGCTCGATCAACTCGCCTCAATTGCTTCAGCTTTCCGGGGTCGGCCCGTCGGCGCTTCTTGGCGCGCTCGGCATTCCCGTCGTCCACGCCAAAGAGAATGTCGGGGCGAACCTGCAGGACCATGTCGGCATCAACTACACCTTCAAGGGTCGGCTGCCGACGCTCAACCAGATTCTACGCCCGTGGTGGGGCAAGCTCATGGTCGGCATGCAATATGTCCTCTTGCGCTCCGGCCCGCTGTCGCTGTCGATGAACAATGCCGGCGGCTTTTTCCGCACCGACCCGGCTCTTTCACGGCCCAACATGCAGCTTTATTTCCAGGCGTTCTCGACCGTCATCCCGAAGAGCGGAGAACGCCCGATCCTGACCCCAGATCCTTGGCCGGGCTTTTCCATCGGCCTGTCCAACTGCCGTCCATCGAGCCGTGGCGAGATCATGATCCGCTCCGCCAATCCGCGCGATTATCCGAAGATCGTCGCCAATGCCTTTTCGACCGAGGCTGATATCGCCGAAATGCTGGCGGCGGTGAAGTTCATCCGGAAGATCGCCGCCATGCCGGCGATGGCCGAGATCATCGAGGAAGAGGTTTTGCCGGGCCCATCAATCACCTCGGACACGGATCTCATTCAGGATTTCAGGAAACGTTCGGGCACCGTCTACCACCCGGTCTCGACATGTCGCATGGGACCGGACGCTGCGCGCGCCGTTGTCGACCCGCGCCTGACAGTTCACGGCCTCGCCGGCTTGCGCGTCATCGACGCCTCGATCTTTCCCGACAACATCACCGGCAACACCAACGCCGCCTCGATCATGACCGGATGGAAGGGCGCCGAACTGGTTCTGGAGGATCAAAAATGAAAATCACCGAGGTGAAGACCTGGGTTGTCGGCAATCCGCCGCCCGGCATCGGCGGCAAGTATTTCATCTTCGTCAAGCTCGCCACCGACGGCGGCGTGGTCGGCTATGGCGAGGCCTACAACGCCACCTTCTCGGCTCATGTCACCGCGAAAATGGTCGAGGACATGGCCGAACGCTATCTCGTCGGCCGCGATCCGCACGACATCGAGAACTTCTTCCGCCGCGCCTATTCGTCCGGCTTCACCCAGCGCCCAGACGTTTCCGGCATGGGCTGTTTCTCGGCGCTCGAAATGGCATGCTGGGACATTATCGGCAAGGAGGCCGACAAGCCGGTCTACAAGCTGCTCGGCGGGCAGGTGCACGAAACGCTGCGTTCCTATACCTACCTCTATCCGCACAGCGGCAGCGTCCACTCGGAGGATGCGCGCGGCAAGAACGTCTACAACGATCCCGATCTGGCGGCCGAATGCGCGCTCGAATATGTCGAGCAGGGTTTTAATGCCGTCAAGCTCGATCCGGCCGGCCCCTACACCGCCTTTGACGGTCACCAGCCGCGTCTCGTCGACATCGATCTCTCCGCCCGCATGATCAAGGCGATACGCGAGGCGGTCGGCACAAGGGCCGACATCCTGTTCGGCACGCATGGCCAGTTCACCGCATCGGGCGCGCTGCGCATGGCCCGCGCCATCGAACCTTACGACCCGCTGTGGTTCGAGGAACCGGTGCCGCCCGACATGCCGGAAGTGATGGCACAGGTGGCGCGCGGCACGCCGATCCCGATCGCCACCGGCGAACGGCTGACGACCAAGTTCGAATTCGCCCGTGTTATCGAGAACCGCGCGGCGACCATTTTGCAACCTGACCTCGGCCGCTCCGGCGGCATTCTCGAAACCAAGAAGATCGCCGCCATGGCCGAGGCCTATCACATCCAGATCGCACCGCACTGCTATTGCGGGCCGATCGTCGGTGCGGCCAACATCCAGCTAGCCGTGACCTTGCCCAACTTCCTCATCCTGGAATCGCTGAAGCAGTGGGACGGTTTTCACGAAAAGCTGCTGAAGAAGAAGATCGAGTGGCAGGACGGCAACGTCATTCCGTCGAAGGAACCGGGCCTTGGTGTCGAGCTCGACGAAGCCGTCTGCGAGGCGCATCCCTGGACCGGTACGGACCTGCATCTGCAGATGATGCAGACGCCGTTGATGCCGTGAGCGCGCGCGAGCGGTACGCCTTCATCGGCCTTGGCCATCTCGGCGCTCATCTCGTCGCCAGCCTGATCCGCAATGGTTTCACCATCACCGTCTTCGACCGCGATCCCGCGGCTGTCGAGCGCCTTTTGACGCTCGGCGCGACCGCCGCAAAGAGCCCAGCCGAGGCGGCCGCCCTGGCCGGCAACGCCATCACATGCCTGCCGTCGCCTGATATCAGCGAGGCGGTGTTGGCCGGTCCCGGCGGATTGCTCGAAGGCCTGCCCAAGGGCGGAAGCTGGATCGAGATGTCGACCAATGGCCAAGACGAGATTGTGCGCCTTGCATTCCTGGCTTCGGCAAGCGGCGTCGAGACGCTCGAATGTCCAGTTACTGGCGGCGTGCATCTGGCGGCCGTCGGCAAGATCACTGCACTGGTCGGCGGCGATCCGGCACTCTATAAGCGCCACCGTCCGGCCATCGACGCGATGTGCGCAAGGTCTTTCCTGATGGGGCCGATCGGTTCGGCGGCGGTGATCAAGGTCATCACCAACATGCTGGCCTTCATCCATCTCGTCGCCGCCGGCGAAGCGCTCATGCTGGCCAGGAAGGGCGGGCTGGATCTTGCCCAGTCCTACCACGCCATATCAGCCTCGTCCGGCAACAGCTTCGTCCACGAGACCGAGAGTCAGCTGGTGCTGAACGGCTCCTACGATATCGGTTTCACCATGGACCTCGCATTGAAGGACCTGGGCTTCGCACTGGACATGGCCGAGAAATTCGGCGTGCCGCTCGAGCTTGCCTCGCGCGTCAACGCCATATTCGAACAAGGCAAGAACACCTATGGCGGCAGCGCCTGGTCGACCATGATCGTCAAGCTTCTGGAAGATGCGGTCGGGACCGACCTTCGTGCGCCTGGTTTCCCCGCCAAAGTCGACGTCTGACATCAGGTAATTGTCACGCGATTTCAGTACATTGACTGGATCGCCGAAATCACGCCCGTAACGACCTGAATCAGTCTCTCAGCGCGTTGATTCAATACCTCAGCGTAAGCGCGCCCGGCAGGATCTCGAAGGTCGCCGGTATGCGCCCCGGCGATTCACCGTCTACGTCGACCAGCGCGCCGTTCTTCTGGACATCGCCCAACGGTTCGACAACCACTTTCTTGCCGCGCAAAATGGTGATCGCCGGATGGTTGCGATGCCGCCCGCCATAGAGCAGACGGATATCCCAGATCAGTTTCAACTTGCCCGCCGCCCGCAGGATGACGATGTCGAACTGCCCGTCGTCCAGTTCGGCATCCGGCGCGATCATCATGCCGCCGCCGAAGAACTTTCCGTTGGCCACCGCCACCAGCGCCACGCGCGCCTCGACCGGGACGCCGTCATCGACGGTGATCACAACGTCCTGGAACCGGTAGCGCATGAATTCCCACACGGTGCGCCAGTAGAACAGCGCCTTGGCCGACACCTTGCCCTTGCGCTTGTCGGCGTTGACCGCCCGGTCGGTAGCGCCCGAAAGACCGAGGCTGGCAATGTTGATGAAATGACGGCTGGCCAGCGCGCCATGGTCATCAACATAGGAGATGCGGCCCGCATCGACCCTGCGAGCCTTGGCCTCGGCGATGCGCTTCAGCGTCAAGTCGACCTCGTCCGAAAGACCGAGCCCGCGGGCGAAATCGATGCCGGCGCCGCAAGGCAGCAGGCCGAGCTCGGCCGTCCGGCCGCTTTCTGCAAACGCCTGCAGCAGCCCGTCGGCCACTTCGCTGGCGGTGCCGTCGCCGCCCGCCGCGATCACCAGGTCGAAGCCGCTGGCGGCAAGGACGAGCGCCAGCCGTTCGGCATCGCCGGTCGCCTGCGTTTCGCGCAGCTCGAAATCGCCGAAATATTTCCTGAGCGAAGCACTGACCTCAGGCCAATGCCGTTTGAGCCGGCCGCCACCGGCAATCGGATTGAGAACCACCCCGACCTTCAAGAACGCCCTCCCCAAAGGACGGCAACGACACTGCTGTCCTAAAATCCTTTGCCGGCATTGAAGCCCGCGCCGCTCCGTGGGGCAAGGGCCGAATGTTCGATCTTGCTGCTCGCCGCAGATGAGGGCGTGATCCGCCCCTGCATCTCGTCGAAAAAAAACGCTCGGCCGCCGAGTTCAGTCCCCGATAATCCCGCTATCCACAGGCTCGTGGCTGTTTCGCCAAACGCTTATCCCCCGTATGTTAAACCCATCTCAGGCGGCTACCGATCGCCAAGTCGAAAGGCAAAGCGAAACGGCGGATTTCCTGAGGCCCGTACGGCCCCGAACGAAAGCAGGCTTGCCTGATTTGAGGAGGGATGCCGAGACCTACGGGGCCGCGGAAAGCGTGCGAACGCCTACGGCGGACCGATGCTGCCATGAAGGACGGCAAAAACCTTCGATGGCGCGCTGGACGAAGCTCGCAAGGGTGGAACTGGCGAGGTCCCGAACGGACGCTGCCCTCGGGCGGTGACTGGCAGGACCGTCAACATCAAGGCCGGCATGGCGCGACGTCTTTACGGAAGTTGCTGCCGCGACCGTGTCCTGATCTGACAGGGAGGCGCCGGGAGAAATCCCGGCGCCGACTGTCGTTTGGGCTTCTCTCGCGATTTGACCGCCAGGCTCACGCGCATCGGATCGACTACGATCGCCCCGGACGGAAACTTCCTGACGTTGATTCAGAAGCTTTGCAGCAGACGTCAAGTCGAACACATCTACGATTGGTGAGACCTTTCGGCCACAGTCAGCAATGGTGAAAGGTTCCGTGGCGTACCCGTCACGCTCATTCCATAATCGCGGCCAAATCCCGCCTTGTTCCACGGTGATTGACGATGCCTGAGCGTCGCGCATCCTGTTCGGTCACGCGAAGAACCTCGGCGGTATTTTTCAAGCAACTCGAAGGGACAAGACCGTGATCAAGACCGCCCTTGTCGCCATGACCATCGTCGGCTGCGACTGCGATGCCAGGCTTTGCGAATATATTGGCGAGACGCCGGCCAAGTGGTCGACCATCGCCGATTGCGAAGCGGCCATGAAAAGCCAGACGTTGCACGCGCGCAATTTCAACTACCCGCTGATCTCGGGCATATGTCGCACGACGCAAACGCCGTCATCGCAGCTTGCCGCGACGGCCTCAATGCCCGCGTTGACGACGGCAGCGCAGACAGGCACCGACCCGCTCCCCTCGGAATTGAGCCATCGGCCCAACGTTGCTGTCGGATCGCAGGCAACGGCGACGGAAACAGAAGCTGCCACACCGGTTGCCTATGACTCTGTGGTCGATAGCGGACGCCCGGTGCTGTATCGCACAAAGAACGGCTACGGCGTCGTCAAGACAGACCTTGGCCGCGCCGCATCCGCGACCATCGGCATGGCCAAGCGGTCGGCGAATTGGCTGGCGGCCAAGATGCCCGGCGGCTAACCCGCTGCCTCGTCCTTTGCACCGATCTTGCGCACCAGCGCAGCCGTCGCCAGCATCGCGCCGATGTCTGATATCATCGGCGCGACATGCTTGGCGTAGTCGAGCGGCACCGAGATATCAGGCAGCTCGAAAAAATCCTTCGTCTGCGGCAACAGTAGAAAACCATCGCTACCATTGAGCGCAACCCGCGCTGGATCATCGGGCCATGTCTCGCTGAGCCATGTGAGTGCCTGCGCCAGCCGGCCGCTCACCAGCGGCTGCGCCGCCTCGACATTGTCGGTGCGGAAGTCGTAGGCGGCATCGAGCTCGGGCACGCCGCATGACAATTCTTGCATCCTGCTGGCGAACATGCCGCGGAAGAACCCGACGGCCATGTCAGTCCGGCGGGCGGCCACCAATATGCCGGGGAACGGCACGATCGTCTCGAAGGCAACGACGATCCCCTTGAATGCTATCGTGCCGCTCTTGCCCGTGCCTTGCCGGAGATCCGCTTCGTAAAGCTCGAACGGAAATCCCTCGTAGCGGCCGGATACGATGTCGTCGAAGCGCTTGGTGTTGAAAGTGCCGATCGTCTCGCGCGGCAGCCGGTCGAACGAATTCGGCGTCACATCATGCTGGTAGCGCATGTCCTCGATGAAACCGAAGATGATCGGCAGCAGCGTCTTGCGGAACGATTGCTGCAACGTGCTCGTCGGCTTGATCGCCTGGAAATAGAGCAGGATCGCCGCCACGAACCCGACGACATAAAGGAACACATGCGGCGTCGAGAACCATCGCTCGTATGGGTCGGCGATCATGTTGAAAAGCCAGGCGACGAGTGCCACGAACAACAGCACCAGGCCGATGAACAGCGGCACCCGCCAGCGGACTCGCCGGTAGGCCGAAGCCCTTTCGGCCTCATAGGCCGCGAGATTGCTCTTGATGCCGGCGATGTCGGTTTCATCAGGCATGAAATCCGCCGCTTCCATCGCCATCCCACCGTCGAAAGACCGAACACCCTCGGACAATAGCCGATTTTGCGGAAAGTCGCGCGACTACAGCGTTGGGAAAGGTGGTGAGCCCACACGATTTATCCGAGCCACCAGTCAACTGTGGCCATCAATTCCCTTACCAAAAACCGCAACGAAACGGTTCGTAACGTTTTGCCTTAATGCGCCCTCCAGCGCCTCAATGGGAACCAGCCGCTCATGATCGCCGGCGCGCAGCCGCATGAAGGCATGCAGCCGGTAGGCGGCAATGGCGCCACGCGTGTCGGCATCAGCGCTGACATCGGCGGTCAGGATGCCGCCGATGCGGCCGGGCCATGGCTGTCGCGCCAAGGCGGTGCCAAGAAAATCGCCGAGCCCATAGGCGACGAGCGCCTTGCCGATCCGTTCCACCGGCTGCACGACATGGGCATGATGGCCAGCGATCAGCCCGACGCCTTGCGCGGCCAAATGCCGTGCCAGTGCCCGCGTTTCAGCCTGTGGAAAATGCCGGAATTCCCAATCCCAATGTGGCACGGCACAGGTGAGGTCGACGGCGGCGCCGCGCGGCCATCGTGCCGGGTCGCCTTGCATCGACACACGGCCCGCGAACGCAGCCGCGCCGGCATTGCGCCACAGCGTGAAAGCGGCGAAGCCTATTGTCAGCGGCCCGACCGCAAGGCGTTCGACCGGATCGCCGGCGGCGGTACCGACGCTGCGGATGCCGAGACGATTCAGCGCCGCCACGGTCTCGTCGAAACCCTCGACGCCTTGATCGAGCACATGATTGTTGGCGAGCGACAGCACCAGTTTCTCGCGCGAGATGCCGACGGCCGCCAGCGTCTCGGCAAGAAACCGCTCGGTCATGGCGTGACGGGTGCCAAGCTTCGTGCCCATCGCCGCGCTCGGTCGCTCCACCACCGGGCTTTCGCAATTGCCGACCACCAGATCGGCGGAGCCGAGCAACGTGGCGATCGCCGGGTCGCATTGCGGCGCACTGCGATTGGCCACCGCCGAGATATCGCCGACAAAGGCGAGCCGCACCGTCCGCCCCGGCGGCGGCTCGATCATCGTTCCTGCCGCCGGTGCAAAACCACTAGCGTCGCCGCCAAGCGTCGGCTTCAGGAAACGCGGCAGCCAAGACAATTTGTAGGAAAGCGGATAGTTCGACACGCGCAGCCTGTACCGGAATGAACTGCCACGGTAGACGATGCGCCCGATATAGCGAAGCGCCTCTGTTCGGAATCGTGCGGACAAGGCGCGGCACGCGAATTGCGTGTATGCTTGCCGCCGAACAGCATACCGGAGGACCAAGATGACGCGATTTTCGAGCCTGCTGGCATCCGCCCTTATTCTGCTGCTGCCGGTTGCTTCTGCCGGTGCCGCAGCCCCCGAACCGGCCGCCCTGTTCGAGGCAAAAACCGTGGCCGACCGCGACAGCACGCTTACAGCGCTCGAAGCCGCGCCCACTGATCCCGCGTCGGCCTACGCCGCGGGCGCCGGCCAATTCTTCACCGCGCTGGAGATCCTGGCCGGCGGCCTGCACGGGCACGGTTTCGAAAGCCCGCAATCATTCATACTGCCGCTGATGCGGCTGCCGGTGCCGGACAATCCCAATCCCGAGCCGCTGACCTACGACGACTTCCGCGCCATCCTGGTCGCCTTCCGCGATCGGCTGGAAAAGTCCGCCGCCACGCTTGGATCCGTGCCTGCCGATGCCGACATCGGCATGGAGGTCGACCTCACCCGTCTCGGCATCGACCTCAACGAGGACGGCCAGATCGCGCCGGACGAAAGTGCCGCCGCGATCATGGCGTCCCTGTCACGCGGCGGTGCGCCAGACGCAGCCGCACCCGCCCTCACCTTCCGCTTCGACCGCGCCGATGGCTACTGGCTGCAGGGCTATGCCGAATTCCTGATGGCGCAGGCCGATTTCTGGCTCGCGCATGATTTCAGGAACGCCTTCGACGGTTCGTTCCACATGCTGTTCCCGCGCGCCAAACTGCCTCTGCAGGACACGCTCGTTCCGCTGGACGGCGGCATGAGCGGCGGCATGTTGTCGTCCGAATGGCGCATCGCCGATTTCATCTCGCTGGTCCATCTGGTCAACTGGCCGGTGGTCGAACCGGAGCGGCGGCAGGCGGCGCGCCGCCATCTCATGGAAATGATCCGCCTGTCCCGCGAAGACTGGAAGGCGATCCGCGCCGAGACCGACAACGACCGCGAATGGCTGCCTGGCCCGCAACAGAAAGGCGCCAGCCCGCTCACCGGCCTGGAAGTCGGCGAGGAGCAGGTCCAGGCCTGGCACGCCGCGCTTGATATGGCCGAGGACCTGCTCGAAGGCCGCATCTTGCTGCCGCATTTCCGCTTCGCCGACAAAGGCATCAATATGAAGCGCTTCTTCGACGAACCAAAGCCCTTCGACCTGGTGCTATCGATCACCGGCCCGGCTATCGCGCCCTATCTCGAGAGCGGAAAAATCCTCACCGGCGAAGAGTTCGACCAGATCCAGCGCCAGTTCGGCGGCGCCGGGTTTTTGACGTTTGCGCTGTGGTTCAACTGAGGGCGCGTTTCGGCATCGCTCCTGACACCCTTGTGTCAGGAGCTTGGTTTCCTCTTGCGCCCCTAGTCACTCCGCTCTTTCCATTTTGGCCGATACCTCCCATATTCGGGGCATGGCCAAACTTTCTGATAAAAAAACGCCGCCGCCGGCGCGTGATGATCGTGCTTCGCCGCCCAAGCGGCGCAGCCCGTTGACCGATTTCCTCGATGCGTCGGAGCCGCTGCGCAAGGGCGGTTTTGCCGAGACGCCGCAGACCGAGTTTTCAGGCGCGCCGCTGACCGGCTCGATCGCCGATTGGGCCGAGCAGATCGAGCAGGAAGCCGAAAAGGAAGGGCGCCAAGTCTCCCCCCTTGAGGGGGAGATGTCGCCGAAGGCGAGAGAGGGGGTCGGCAAAGGAAGCGCTCAACATAAGGCATCGCCGAGCGCTGCCGCACCGACCCCACCCGGCGGCTCCGCCGCCGCCCTCCCCTCGAGGGGGAGGGAAGGCGCCAAGCAAAAGAAGATCCCCGAACGCTCCTCCTCCCCCGGCCGCACGGCGCGGGGCACCTCAATGGGCGGCGCGGCGTCGGCGCGGGAGCGCACCGCAGCCGGTCTCAATCCAGTTGCCGGCCTCGATGTTTCGCTGGAGGAAGCCGAGACCATGGCCTCCGGCGGCGTCACCGCCACCGTTGCGGCGCTGTCGGCGCTGATCGAATCCGGCAACCCGCTGCACAAAGATGGCGTGCTGTGGACGCCGCACCGCCCTGCCCGGCCTGAAAAGTCCGAAGGCGGCATCGTCATCACGATGGTGTCGGATTTCGAGCCGGCCGGCGACCAGCCGACGGCGATCAAGGATCTGGTGGAAGGCGTCAACGACAACGACCGCACCCAGGTGCTGCTCGGCGTCACCGGCTCGGGAAAAACCTTCACCATGGCCAAGGTGATCGAGGAGACGCAGCGCCCTGCTTTGATCCTCGCCCCCAACAAGACGCTGGCTGCGCAGCTCTATTCCGAGTTCAAGAAATTCTTCCCGGAAAACGCCGTCGAGTATTTCGTCTCCTACTACGACTATTACCAGCCGGAAGCCTATGTGCCCCGGACGGATACCTTCATCGAAAAGGAATCCTCGATCAACGAGCAGATCGACCGCATGCGCCATTCGGCGACGCGCTCGCTGCTGGAGCGCGACGACGTCATCATCGTCGCCTCGGTGTCCTGCATCTACGGTATCGGCTCGGTCGAGACCTACACGGCGATGACCTTCCAGATGCAGATCGGTGATCGGCTCGACCAGCGCGCGCTGCTCGCCGATCTCGTCGCCCAGCAATACAAGCGGCAGGATATCAATTTCGTGCGCGGCTCATTCCGCGTGCGCGGCGACACGATCGAGATATTCCCTGCCCACTTGGAAGACCGCGCCTGGCGCATTTCGCTGTTCGGCGACGAGATCGAGGCGATCACCGAGTTCGACCCACTGACCGGCCAGAAGACCGGCGAGCTGAAGAGCGTCAAGATCTACGCCAATTCGCACTATGTGACGCCGCGCCCGACGTTGAACCAGGCCATCAAGTCGATCAAGGAAGAGCTCAAGCACCGACTGGTCGAACTCGAACGGGCAGGACGCCTGCTCGAGGCGCAGCGGCTGGAGCAGCGCACCCGCTTTGATCTGGAGATGCTTGAGGCGACCGGTTCCTGTGCTGGCATCGAGAACTATTCGCGCTATCTCACCGGCCGCCAGCCGGGCGATCCGCCGCCGACCTTGTTCGAGTACATCCCCGACAACGCGCTGGTCTTCATCGACGAAAGCCATGTCACCGTGCCGCAGATCGGCGGCATGTATCGCGGCGACTTTCGCCGCAAGGCGACGCTGGCCGAGTACGGCTTCCGTCTGCCGTCCTGCATGGACAACCGGCCGTTGCGCTTCGAGGAATGGGACGCGATGCGCCCGCTCTCCGTCGCGGTTTCGGCGACGCCCGGCGCCTGGGAGATGGAGCAGTCCGGCGGCGTCTTTGCCGAGCAGGTCATCCGCCCGACCGGCCTGATCGATCCGCCGGTCGAGGTGCGCCCGGCCAAGACCCAGGTCGATGATGTCGTCGGCGAAATCCGCGAAACCACCAAGGCCGGCTACCGTACGCTGGTCACCGTGCTGACCAAGCGCATGGCCGAGGACCTGACCGAATATTTGCACGAGCAGGGCATTCGCGTCCGCTACATGCACTCCGACATCGACACGCTGGAGCGCATCGAGATCCTGCGTGACCTGCGCCTCGGCGCCTTCGACGTGCTGGTCGGCATCAACCTTTTGCGCGAAGGTCTCGACATTCCCGAATGCGGCTTCGTTGCCATTCTCGATGCCGACAAGGAGGGCTTCCTGCGCTCCGAAACTTCGCTGATCCAGACCATCGGCCGCGCCGCCAGAAACGTCGACGGCAAGGTCATCCTCTACGCCGACCAGGTCACCGGCTCGATGGAGCGGGCGATGGCCGAGACCAACCGCCGTCGCGAAAAGCAGATGGAGTGGAACGCGGCCAACGGCATCACGCCGGAATCGGTCAAGTCGCGCATCTCCGACATCCTGGACTCGGTCTACGAGAAGGATCATGTCCGCGCCGACATCTCGCAGTTCACCGACAGCGCCGGCGCCATGATGGGCAACAATCTGAAAGCCCATCTCGACGCGATGGACAAGCAGATGCGCGACGCCGCCGCCAATCTCGACTTCGAAAAGGCGGCCCGCATCCGCGACGAGATCAAGCGGCTGCGCGAGATGGAACTGTCCATCTCCGACGATCCGCTGGCCAAATATGCCGATATGGAAAGCCCGGTTTCGGGCCGCGAGAAGGGCAAGCACAACAAGGGCCGCGCCATTCACCGCACGGTCGACGATGACGGCAAGGGTCTCTTCCGCAAGCCCGCGCTCGACGAGATGGGCGCCGACGGCGCCGTGCCGGTCAAGAAGCCGCTATTCGCCAAGCCTTCGCTCGATGCGATGGGTCCGGGCTCCGACATGCCGACGCCCGCCGGGGCGGTGTCGCGCTCGCTGTTCAAGAAACAGTCGGCCGAAGAGGCGCACGGCTCCGATTTCGGCATCCCCGGCGACTCGACCAAGCCGCTGTTCAAGAAGAACTCGCTCGACGAGATGACCGTGCGCCGGACCGAAAAGCCTGTTGAGGGCGACAAGCCAGTCAAGCGCGAACGTGCCGGCATCGGGTCCTACGAAGACCCCACCGACGCGCGTCGCGAAAAGCGCCGGCCGGGTAAGACGGGCAGGCCGGGACGGTAGGGCAGGCAATTGCTTCAAATTTGCGCTGCTCACCACGTTCCAGCGTTGATGATTGGCGAAGCCGAAGCGACATCCGATCTCCCCCGCAAGGGGGGAGATCGGCAGCTTCGCCGACAGTGCCTGCTCCGGAGATCGGCGCTACCGCTTGTCTGAAGCCCTATTGGCGGTGCCACTTGCCATCGGCCCTGCCCCTGGTGTAGCCAGTTTCCATAACTCAACGTCTTGAAAGGAGGGGCTGCGTGACTTTCGACCACCACCGTCAGCGCGGCCCTGTCCCTGCCCTGCGAGCTTGCTTGCAGGGCTGACCAGAGACGGTCCGGGTTCTCCCGCTTCGATTTTCTTGGTCTGCCCTTCGTGGTGCCGCAACGCCGAGCCTGATGGCCAGCCTGCGCACCGTCAAAGTGCATCGAACCGGAACCTCCCTCCGGCCAGACCAGAGAAACCCACATGGCCCTGATCAGCCTCAAGTCCCTCGGCGTCACCATGAGTGCGCCGCTCTTCTCCAACCTCGATCTCACCATCGGCACCGGCGACCGCCTCGGCATCGTCGCCGCCAATGGCCGCGGCAAATCCACCTTGCTGAAGTGCCTGACCGGCGAAATGGAGCCGACATCAGGCGACATCACCCGCACGCGCGGTCTGCGCGTCGGCTATGTCGAGCAAGCCGTTCCCGCAGCACTGGCCGAGCAGCGCTTTCAGCAGGTGGTGGCCGACGCCTTGCCGGCCGAGCAGGCCGAAAGCGAGCAATGGCGTGTCGACGTGGTTCTCGATTCACTTGACGTACCGCAGCCGATGCGCGAGCGGCCGATGCGGGCCTTGAGCGGCGGCTGGCAAAGGCTGGCGCTGATCGCGCGCGTCTGGGTCACCGATCCCGATGTCCTGCTTCTCGACGAGCCGACCAACCATCTCGACCTCGCCAAGATCAGCCAACTCGAGAACTGGCTGAACGCGCTGCCGCGCGAGGTGCCGGTGATGATCGCCAGCCACGACCGGGCATTCCTCGACGGGACGACCAACCGGACCCTGTTCCTGCGCCCCGAACAGTCGCCGGTATTCTCGCTGCCCTATTCCAGGGCACGCGATGCGTTGAGCGAAGTCGACGCCTCGACCGAGCGCAAGTTTCAGCGCGACATGAAGGCGGCGCAGCAATTGCGCCGGCAGGCGGCCAAGCTCAACAACATCGGCATCAATTCGGGCAGCGACCTGCTGACGGTCAAGACCAAGCAGCTCAACCAGCGCGCCCAGCGCCTCGAGGAGGTCGCAGCGCCGGCGCACCGCGAAAGATCGGCGGGCGCGATAAAGCTCGCCATTCGCGGCACCCATGCCAAGGTGCTGATCACGCTCGACGACGTGGCGGTCGAAACGCCTGACGGCACGCTGCTGTTCAGGACCGGCAAGCGCCACATCTGCCAAGGCGATCGCATAGTGCTGCTTGGCCGCAACGGTGTCGGCAAGTCGCGGCTCATCAACCTGATCAGGAATGCCATCGTCGAGCCGGACACGGCGGCGCAAGGCGTGAAGGTGACGCCCTCGACGGTGCTCGGCTACAGCGACCAGGCATTGTCGGGCATCAGCGGCGACGACACGCCGCTGGCGATGCTCTCGCGCAGATTCGATGTCGGCGAGCAGCGTGCCCGCTCGCTACTCGCCGGTGCGGGCGTCGGCATCGACATGCAGGAGCGCAGGATCGGCGTGCTGTCGGGCGGACAGAAGGCGCGGCTGATGATGCTGGCGCTGAGGCTCGCCAATCCCAATTTCTACCTGCTCGACGAGCCGACCAACCATCTCGACATCGACGGCCAGGAGGCGCTGGAGGCGGAATTGCTCGGCCATCAGGCGAGCTGCGTGCTGGCCTCGCACGACCGCTCCTTCATCAGGGCGATCGGCAACCGCTTCTGGCTGATCGAGAACCGGCGGCTGGCCGAGGTCGACAGCCCGGAGGATTTCTTCCGATCGGTGGCAGAAACGGGCGGTTGAAGCTTTGCGGCAAAAAATTCCGACGCTCTGTCGGATCATGGCCGCGCGCCACGTCCTTGGGTTGCCGACACGGTGATGCCGGCGCCAATCGAGGAGAGAGCATCATGTCTATTCTGTCATCCGTAGGTCGCATAGCGACCCGTTACTCGGCGGCTCGCGCCCGTTACCGCAGCGAGCGCGCCCTCCTTTCGTTGCCGATCGAACTGCGCAAGGACATCGGCTGGCCGGAGATCGTCGTCGACGCGCAAAACAGCCCCCGGATTGCAATCTCTTTGTCCGAGGCAAGATGAAGAGACCAGCCGACCGCAGCGGCGCCGTCATAAGCCTTGCGCGTCGCCCAGGGTCACTCCAGCCGCCGACGGCCCGGCCCATCTGGTCTCGGCAATTAAAAAATGTATCTGACGTGTAGGACCGCCGCCGCTTCATTCGTCCTGTGGTCCGCAAGGTCAATCCAAACGCAGAGAGGAGCAAAAAGATGAACGATCAGCCCCAAACCCAGCCCGCAGCGAAAGTCCTTGGCGGCTTGACGCCCTATCTTCAGTTGGATGGCGCCTTCAAAGCCGCCGAATTCTACAAAAAGGCCTTCGGCGCCGAGCAGGTCTTCTTCTACCCGCCGGACGAGCAGGGGCGGACGATGCACATCCATCTCCACATCAACGGTTCGACCTTGATGATCTCCGACTTCTATCCCGAGCACGGAATGGCCGCGGTGAAGCCGCAGGGCTTCACCATGCAGCTCCATCTCGGCAGCGATGACATCGACGCCTGGTGGAAGCGCGCCGTCGACGCCGGCTGCAAGGTCGGCACGCCGCTGCAGGTGATGTTCTGGGGCGACCGCTGGGGTCAGCTGACTGATCCCTTCGGCGTGGAGTGGGCGATGAACGCGCCGGTGAAGGCAGCGTAGCGCCTTCTTTCCTTCTCCCCTTGTTGTGGGAGGAGGAAAAACCCTACCCAACCCAAGGAGAACCACAATGTCCTATGTCGATGGTTTCGTACTTGCCGTGCCCAAGGCAAATCTCGATGCCTACAAGAAGCTGGCGCAAACAGCCGGCGCCGTCTGGAAGGAGCATGGTGCGCTCGCCTTTGTCGAATGCATAGGCGACGACGTGCCCTATGGCGAGGTCACCTCGTTCCCGCGCGCCGTGCAGGCCAAGGAAGACGAGGTCGTCGTCTTCTCATGGGCCGTCTATGAATCGCGGCAGAGCCGCGATGCGGTGATGGCCAAGGTGATGGCCGACCCACGCATGAAATCCGACTGGTCGGCGATGCCGTTCGACGGCAAGCGCATGATCTTCGGCGGCTTTCAGCCCTTCATTGAGCTGTAGGCCTGCATTACGCCAGCCGGTCGAGCAGCGGCTTGAGCCGGTCGCCATAGCGTTTCCACAGATCGACCGACCCTTGGTACATCGGCTGGCGCACCTGCGCCGCCGACGCCGTGCGCACCGGCCGGTCGGTCTCGTGGAACGACAACACCGCATCGTCCCATGGCAGGCCGAGATGGGCGATCAATGCCCGCGACTGCCCTTCCTGGTCGGCGACGAAATCCTCGTAGCTCACATCGTGTACGACATCAGGCAAAACGGTGCGCCAATGCGCCATGATATCGGTGTAGAGATTGTGGAAATCGGCGAGCTCGCCGAGGTCGTAGCCGTAGCGGTGGCTGTCGCCGCGGAAATGCACCTTGTAGATCGACAGGCAGGTCGCCGCCGCGTCGCGCGCGCAATGGATGATCTTGGCCTTGGGCAGCATCAGATGGATGAAGCCGATCAGCAGGAAGTTGCCGGGCATCTTGTCGGTGACATGCCGGAAACCCGGATAGCGGGCGTGCAGCAGGTCTAGATAGGCCTGCCCCGCCTCGGCATAGACCTTGTCGGGCATGTCGGTGATGCCCGAGGGAAAGCCGCCCTTCATACCCGGCGGAAACTGCTTGCCGACCGCCGTCTTCAATATGCCGAGCTCGCCCGCGCCATAGACCTGCGGATGGCTGGCGATGATCTGCTCGACAAGCGTGGTGCCGGAGCGCGGCATGCCGACGACGAAGATCGGCGTGTCGTCGGCAATCCCGCTCGGTCTGTGCTCGTCGAAGAAGGCCTTGTCGAACACTGCCTTCATCGCCTCGAATTCGGCGCGTGTCTTGCCCGCATCATAGTCGATGCCCGTGCGGCGGATCGCATTGCCTTCGGCGAAATAATCGAAGGCACGGCCATAATCCTTCAGATCGTCATTGGCCTTGCCGAGGCCGAACGAAAGCTGCATGCGCGCCAGGCTGCCTTCCGGCGCCTTTGCGTGCTGCGCCTCCATCCCGGCAAGCTCGGCGTCACGCTCCTGCTGGCGCTTGACCTGGGTGAGCATCAGCCAGGCCCTGGCCATGCCGGGATCGACCGCCAGCGCCAGCCGGAAATGCTCCGCCGCCTCTCTGAGGTTGCCCTTCTCCATCAGCCCGACGCCCAGACCGTGCAGCAGGTCGGCGTCCTTCGGCCGAATTGCCAATGCTTCGCGGAAGACGGCGAGCGCCTCCTCCAGCCGCCCTGCCTCCTGCAGCGTTTCGGCAAGCCCGATGCGGGCGCGGACATGGAACGGGTTGCGACCGATGGTGCCGCGATAAATCTCCTCCGCGCCCTCGAACTGGCCGAGTTGCTTTAGCGAGGAGCCGAGATTGTCGCGCGCCGCGAGTTGGTCCGGCCGGATTGCCACCGCGCCGCGGAAGAAATCGACGGCTGCACTGACACGGCCGAGGTCGCGCATCACCGTGCCGAGATTGTTGAGGAAATCCGGATTCTGGGGCTGCAGGCGCACCGACTGTTCGAGGAGATCAAGTCCTTCAGCGCTGCGCCCGGTCTGGTGCAGCAGCAAACCGAGGAAATGGGCTGCCGCCGCATGATTGGGCTTTTGCGCCAGCACCTGCCGGTAGAGCATCTCGGCTTCCTGCCGGCGCCCCGCCTGATGCAATTGCAGTGCCTGCTGCACGCGCTGGTCGAGCCCCAGCGGCGGCTGTCCGCCTGAGCCGAAATTGGCGCCCGCGCCTGCCGGTCTTCTCTGATCTCTGTTGATGGGAAACCTGCCGTGTTTTGTCCGCCTGCCGCGATCTAGGCCATCGGCGCGGCAGGTTCAAGGGTTCGCAGGCCAGCTTACCGGAAATCGGCCTGGGTCAATACATACATGTTCTTGCGGCCGTGCGAATAGGCTTCGCGCGCAACATCCTGGATCGACGAACGCTCCGCATCGAAGGCGCTGAGATACTCGGCTTCCGCCCCGCCCGTGGCCGGACTTGCCGCCGAAAGCGCTGCAATCTCCACAAAGAAGGGCACTTCGAACATGCCGTCGTGACCGACGAAACGAATGCGCCTGGCCGCAGCGTCGTAGGAGCGGCTGCGGTTGGGAAAACTGAGCGTCATGATCGAACTCCTCAGCGCATGACCCCGAACCGGAGGTTCGGAAAGGATCATCCGCAAAATCAAAGTACTACTGCGAGCCGGCTGTCAGATCAGGCGGTTGGTCTCCGCAACCTGTCTGGCCCGCCGCAGCGTGCCGTCGGTGTCGGCGATCCTTCGCCTTGCTGCCTCGTCACTTCGTATCGTCAGCCGCGCCGACATGACTTTTGTAGGCCCGGCGGCCTGCTTGATAATCGGCTCGATTGTTACGGTCGAACTATCAGGTGTTTTCACGGAAACCATGGTTTTTCCTTTCAGATGTAAATAAAAATCGATGCCGGGATGAATTTTTCCGGCACAATCTCAAACAATTCTTGTGAAGTGTCCGGATCGTATCACCATTTTACAAATAGCCCTAGAAAAGTAATTTCGCGACAAGGTCGGCGACAGGCGGGAATCTTCTTGAATAAACCGCAATTTCGGATTAATGAATAGAGATCGTTTTTTGGGCCAAGCTTGGCATCTCGCGGCGTCAGAGGTTCTCGACCCGCCAAACTCATTCCAGATCGCCGATACCCAAATTGCCGATACAGGGACGCACAACACTTAAGTCCCGGTGCCGCGAAGCGGGCACCACCTTATCGGATCCAAGCCGGGAACGAGACTTCGAGGCACGAGAATGTCTGGCCGAACTACCCATTCCATCGCGCATTTCGAGGCACCCTTCAAGCTCGGCGGCCTGGAAGGAAAATTGCCGGCCGGCGACTACGACATCGACCACGATGAGGAGCTTATCGATGGCATGTCGTGGCTTGCCTGGCGCCGTGTCGCCACCTTCATCCATCTGCCGGCAAGGACGGTGAAAAGCCAGACCAGCCAATTGGTCGCCATCGACTTCGCCGAACTCGAAACCGCGCTGAGGCGCGACCAGGAGAATGCCGCATGATCCGCTTCCAGCAGAACGCACGCCCGCGCACCGACACGCCCGCACATCTTTTCGCGATCGGCCAGACCGTTCGCATGAAGAGCCGCACCGGCCTTGTCCAGAAGACCGCTGAGCTGTTCCAGATCAAGAGCAAGCTGCCGGTCAAGGACGGCTCGCCGCAATACCGTATCCGCAGCGACGAGGAGACCCATGAGCGGGTCACCACGGAAGACAATCTCGAAGTGGCCGACGATCCGAGCGCCTAGGCGCGCATCAACCGTCACCATCACGTTCACCAATCACGAGGGATCAAGAAATGGCCAAGGGTCAACAGCGCAGCAACCGCGAGACACGCAAGCCCAAGAAGGACAAGACGGCGGCAAAGCCGGCCTCGCCGTTCGGCTCGGCCGTCAAGCAGGCGGAAGCCGGTTTGAAGCCGAAGTCCAAGGGCTAGCACTCCGAGCCGCGCACCCGTCTTCATGCGCGCACCGCAGCGGCCCGATGCGCCTGCAGGACTGCGGCGCCGCAACACGGAGGCGTGCTTGAACTTCGTCGTCGAGTTCTATCGTTCGCGCGACGCCGACGAAGCGATGCTCGACAGAGTGGCGCTCGAGGCGCCGAACCTGCGCGCCGCCCTGCATGGCGCCTGCGCGCTGTTCCACACGCTGTCGATGCCGCAGATCCCGGACCGGCTGCGCATTTCCGACGAGGACGGCAGCGAGCTCTATGTCGGCCCGGCCGATGGAACGTATCCGGCGAACGGATGAGCACCAAGTTCATCCGGCTGTTTGCCAAGCCCATGCGCGCGGTCGAGTTCATCGCCCTACTGCCATAAGGCGAGGCGGCCGGCGTAGAGGCAAGAGGCGCCAGCTGCCCTCCCCGTCCGGAGACGGGGAGGAAACCAGCCTCTCAGCAGGGACCGTCGTCGACGATGCGATAGTCGGCGGCGCGGGCCTCGCAGGCGTTGGGGAAGGTGCGCAATTCGCCACGGCGGCGTGCGCAGACAGGGGCATACTCGCGCGTGCAGAATGTCTGCTCGTCACCACTGCCGCCGCCGTCGCGGCACTGGCCGTTGCCGATGATGCGGTACCCGGCCCGCTCGGCAAGACAGGCATTGGCGAAGGTCTGGCGGTCGCCACCGCGCCGGGCGCAGACCGGATCATACTGCTTGGTGCAGAATTGCGGCCCGGGCCTTGGCGGGCGGTACACCGGTCCTTCCTCCACCACAACCGCGGTACAGGCTGCAAGAACTGCCGACAGCAACAGGATGGCAAAACCCTGCCGAGAGAAGATTGCCGCAAGAAATTTCATGACTATACCTCCCTCGAGCCACCGCTCGGGCGCAAACGCGCGCGCTCCACTCCAGCCGATCCTCGCCATTCCACCGCCAAATGCAACCCCTGTTTGCAAGCTGCCCCAGCCCGCTGGACTATGCGTGGCCAGGCTCTGGCCGATGACCGGGCGAGCACCCCGTCCTATCGATGCCATGCGTCGGAATGCGCCCATTGGGTGGCCCGCGGGCGCTACCTTGCAACGATCACCTTTCCGTGCGATAAATTTTGTGTTCGGGCATTTGCGACCCGGAGAGCGGAACGTTTTGGACGACCTTTCCCCGATACTGTGAATCTCTGACGGCCCCGTTTTTCGGCGGGGGGTTTTGACCATGCGCCAATGCATGACTGCCGAAGCAACCACCGGGACTTGCCCACGGCGTCAGGCGGCGGGCAAACCACAAAGACTGACACGGGTGAAGGAGTTTCCCCAATGGCCCAGACCGGCACCGTTAAATTCTTCAACGCTACCAAAGGCTTCGGCTTCATCACGCCAGATGACGGCGCCAAGGACGTGTTCGTCCACATCTCCGCGATCGAGGCTTCGGGCCTGCGCACGCTCGTCGATGGCCAGAAGGTCACCTTCGACGTCGAGCCCGACCGCATGGGCAAGGGACCGAAGGCGGTCAATCTGCGCGCGGACTGAATCGTCGGCGCGCGCACGTCCGCGCGGACGTGCCAGGAATGTGCCCGAGGCCCTTCAGAGGCCTTGAACCGGCTTTCAGGGCCGGACCCGAGTTTTCGAAGGCGCGGCGGTTTTCGTCGCGCCTTTTTCGTGGCGTGGCGGCAAGCCAGGGCTCGCAAAACTTTCTCTTGCCGATGACGCTAAAATAAACGACAAATTTCCACTCGGGCATTTGCCGGCCCGAGACTGGACTTGATGGGATCAAAGGAGCTTCCCATGCCGCAGACCGGCACCGTCAAATTCTTCAATCATGCCAAAGGCTTCGGCTTCATCACGCCGGATGATGGGGCGAAGGATGTCTTCGTCCATATTTCGGCCGTGCAGGCGTCGGGTCTTCCCGGTCTTGAGGATGGGCAGAAGGTAACATTCGACACCGAGCCGGACAAGCGCGGCAAGGGTCCGAAAGCCGTCAACCTGTCGATCGGCTGAGCCGAGTTCGAGACAGCGTCGGACGGTCCCGTGGCGCAGGTCCACTCCTTGTTGAGCGTACGATATCTGTGCCTTGCGCCATGCCGTCGATGAATATCGGCTGGCCCCAGCCCGTCAATTTCGTTCAGCCCCCGTTCAGCCACGGTCGCCTATCAGCTTCGGTAAAGCCGGACCGCATCCCCCAAATTACCCGGGCCGGCATGAAGGAGACCGACATGAACCGAATTTTCAAGACCGCCGTCCTGTCCGCCGCGATTGCTGCGACCATGCTCGCGACCTTGCCAGCGGCCAGCGCTGGTGACTGGCGCCACCGGCACCATCATCGTGGCAATGGCGATGCGATCGCGGCAGGCGTCCTTGGCCTCGCGGCCGGCGCCCTGATCGTTGGTGCGCTCAACAACCCGCAGCCCAGCTATTACGACCCCGGCTACGACGATTATGGTCGTTATCCACGCCCCGCCCCGGTGCGCCGCTACTACGCGGAACCGCGGGTCGTCTACAATGACGGCTACGCAGAGCCATGGACCCGTGGCTGGTATGAATATTGTTCGGATCGCTATCGCTCTTTCAACGCCCGCACCGGCACGTTCATCGGCTATGACGGCGAACAGCATTTCTGCACCGCGAACTGAGGCTTCCTGCCCCCAAACAAAGCGCTGTCCGCAAGGCCAGCGCGTTTTTGTTGTCAGCATGCATAAGGGAAGAGATTGAAGCGCGTCGCATGAGGCACCCCACACGCGACGCGCTTTAAATCAGGAATGGATTGCTCCGGCGCTCCTCGCCGAAGCGGCCGCCGGGACCATGGCCGCAGATGAAGCCGATGTCGTCGCCGAGCGGCAAGAGCTTGTCCTTGATCGAGGCGATCAGCGCGGCATGGTCGCCGCCCGGCAGGTCGGTGCGCCCGACCGAGCCGCGGAACAACACGTCGCCAACATGGGCGAACTTCGCAGCACGATTGTAGTAGACGACATGGCCGGGCGCATGGCCGGGGCAATGAAAGACTTCGAACGCGTGCTGGCCGAACGAGACGGTATCGCCTTCGCTGAGAAAGCGGTCGGGCACGCAGTTGCGCACCGGATCGGTGATGCCGTAATGTTTCGCCTGGTTCTCGAGATTGGCAAGCAACGGACGATCGGCCTCATGCGGGCCGATGATCTCGATGCCGAGCGCCTCCTTCAGCTCCATGGCGCCGCCGGCATGGTCGATATGACCATGCGTGATCCAGATTGCGCCGGCGTTGATCGCATTGTCCTTGAGCACTGCCAGCACCTTGTCGATGTCGCCGCCCGGATCGACGACAACGCCTTGTCTGTCGTTCATGTCGAAGAGGATGGTGCAGTTTTGCTGGAACGCCGTGACCGGCACGATACCGGCATTAAGCTGACCCATGATCGTCCTTTCGCTGTGTCGGCCCCTGATGTAGAGACACATGTAAACGGCGTCCACCGCTGCCACGACACAAAAATGGGCGGCCGAAGCCGCCCATGCGAAAAGCCCGAAACCGCCAGGCTTACTTCTTCATCGCATTCATGACCGCGCCGATGATGGCCGTCAGAATGGCGCCACCACCGGCACCGCCGACAATGTTCTGCACATTCAGCGCGCTGCCCAATCCGCTCGTTGCCGCTGCGGCTGCAGCCGGATCGATCGTACCACCGCCGAGCAGGCTGCCGAGGATGGCCGCACCGCCGACGCCGCCAAGCGCGCCGCCCAGGATTTTGGTAAGCTGCCCCATTGCCGCTGTTTTGAGCGCCGCGCCCACCGCCTGGCCACCGATGATACCCGTAATCACCTGAACAATGATCGGAAGAAGCGTGTTCATGTCCATATTACCAGTCCCTCCATAGCTGCCAGCCTCCCGGGCCGACAACATCATCAGACGCCGAATTGGACGAAAGTCAAATGCAGAACTGCTTAAATAAAAGGGGCGGCTCGAAAACCGCCCCTACTTATTAAAAAAGCTGTGACTTTCGTTATTCTGCGGCGATCGCATGCTTGGGTTGAACGGCTGCAGAATAGTCGTTCATCAGAGTCTTGGCGATTTCACCCACCTCGAATCGGTATGGACCGATCTCTGAAACGGGCGTCACCTCGGCCGCCGTTCCGGTGAGGAAGCACTGCTGGAAGCCTTCGAGCTCTTCCGGCATGATGGTGCGCTCGATCACCTCGAAGCCGCGATCCTTGGCAAGGCCGATCACCGTACGGCGGGTGATCCCGTCGAGGAAGCAATCGGGGGTGGGTGTGTGGATCTTGCCATCCTTGACGAAGAAGATATTGGCGCCGGTCGCTTCCGCAACCTGGCCGCGCCAGTCGAGCATCATGGCGTCGGCATAGCCTTTGGCTTCGGCGGCATGCTTGGACATGGTGCAGATCATGTAGAGGCCGGCAGCCTTCGATTTCGACGGCGCGGTGCGCGGATCGGGGCGGCGCCATTCGGCCAGATCGAGACGGATGCCCTTCAGCTTCTGTGCCGGATCGAAATAGCTCGGCCACTGCCAGATGGCGATGGCGCAGTTGATCCTGCTGTTTTGCGCCGAAACCCCCATTTGTTCGCTGCCGCGCCAGGCGATCGGCCGGACATAGGCATCCTGGAAACCCTGCTTTTTCAACAGCGTGCGGCAGGCGTCGTCGATCTCGGCAACCGAATATGGAATCTTGAAGCCGAGGAGGCGTGCCGATTCGTGCAGGCGCTCGCTGTGGTCGGTCAGCTTGAAAATCTCGCCGCCATAGGCGCGCTCGCCCTCGAACACCGCGCTGGCGTAGTGCAGGCCATGGGTCAGCACGTGGATCTTGGCGTCGGCCCATTTGACGAACTCGCCGTTCATCCAGATAAAGCCGTCCATTTGGTCAAAGGGAACGGATGCCATGGTAACCTCCCGCGGGCGGCCGCCCGCACATATTGTGTCGTTGCGTGTTTCATGTCAGCCGCACCGGGCGGCCGGTATCTCGAAGCGTAGGCGGATATATAAGGTCTGGCAAACACAGGAAGTTCCGGAAAAACGGCTTTCCCTTGCCTTTTCGTTCGCAATCCGCCGAAAAGCTTGTCAAAAATTACCATTGCCGGGAAATTACGTCAATAGTACTGACATAATTTCCCTTTCGCACGGAGAAAAGATGACGGATCGCAGCCACCCAGCCGGAAAACCGATCAGGACGGCGATCACCGACGAGGACGGCATCGACTTTGCCATCATCGAATTGTTCTTCTTCGCCTATCGCGATTTTACCTCCGATCCGGACCAGATCCTGTCCGACTACGGCTTCGGCCGCGCCCATCACCGGGTTCTGCATTTCGTCAATCGCAGGCCGGGCCTGACGGTCGCCGAACTCCTCGACGTGCTGAAGATCACCAAGCAGAGCCTGGCGCGCGTGCTCAAGCAACTGATCGACACCGACCACATCGTCCAGTTGCAGGGTCCGCGCGACCGCCGCCAGCGCGAGCTCTATCCGACAGCCAAGGGCCGCGCCCTGGCACTGGCGCTGGCACGGCCACAGTCACGCCGCATCCATGCTGCATTGGAAGATTCCGGAGCCACCGAACGCGCCTTGATCGAGCGCTTCCTGGAAGCGATGGTCAATCCGGAACTAAGGGCGCAGATCGACATTGTGCCCGCAAAAACGTCAGGGAAAAGCCATGGAGACCATTGAAAGGGTTGATCGACCGGCAGCACCGGACGACGACGCGCCGCATCTGCTGGTGATTGATGACGATACCCGTATCCGCAATCTTCTCAAACAATATCTGACCGAAAACGGCTTTCGCGTCACCGTTGCCGGAAATTCCGGCGAAGCGCGGCGCAAGCTCGCCGGCCTCGATTTCGACCTGCTCGTGCTCGATATCATGATGCCGGGCGAAACCGGCGTCGATCTCGCCAAGGCGCTGCGGGCAAGCAAGAACGTGCCGATCCTGATGCTTACCGCGCTCTCCGAGACCGACAGCCGGATCACCGGGCTCGAGGCCGGCGCCGACGACTATTTGCCGAAGCCTTTCGATCCCCGCGAATTGATCCTGCGCATCAACAACATCCTGCGCCGCGGCGGTCCGGCAACGACGCCCAAGGTCGAGCAACTGGTCTTCGGCCCTTACACGTTCCAGATCGCCAGGCGGGAGCTCAAGCGCGGCGGCGAGGCTCTGAAGCTGACCGACCGCGAGCAGGAGATCCTGGCGATCTTCGCGGCGCGGGCCGGCGAAACGATACCGCGTCATGAGCTTGTCGGCGACGAGTCCGAAGTCGGCGAACGCACCATCGACGTCCAGATCAACAGGCTGCGCCGCAAGATCGAGCGCGATCCGTCCAATCCGGTCTGGCTGCAGACCGTGCGCGGTATTGGGTATCGGCTCAGCGTGGAATAGACTGCCGCCCGCAGCCCCTTGTTGACTGGCTGCAGATGAGCAAAAAGGGCGTATGGCAACCACGCAACTGGAACGGCCGGGAGATCGCGGCTTGAGCGCTCGCGCCACGCGGGCGCTCAAGGCGGTGCCGCTTGCCTGGAAACGGTTCTGGCGCCTCGTTTCGCTTTACATGCCGAAGCGGCTCTATGCCCGCTCGCTGATCATCGTCATCGCACCGATGATCCTGCTGCAATCGGTCCTCGCATTTGTTTTCATGGAACGCCACTGGCAGACCGTGACGCAGCGCCTGTCGCAGGCCACGGTCCGCGACATTGCTGCGATCGTCGACCTGGTAGAAACCTATCCGAACGACGCCGACTACGCCAACATCATCCGCATCGCGCAGGATCGCATGCAGCTCAAGATCGACTTGCTTCCGCCCGATCCGCTGCCGGCGCCCGGTCCAAAGCCGTTCTTCTCGATCCTCGACGAAATTCTCTCGTCCGAGATCACCCATCAGATCAACCGTCCGTTCTGGATCGATACGGTCGGCAATTCCAATATCATCGAGGTCCGCGTCCAGCTCGAAGGCAAGGTGCTGCGCGCCTTCGTGCGCCGCAGTCAGGCCTATGCCTCGAACACGCATATTTTCCTGATCTGGATGGTCGGCACCTCGCTGGTGCTGCTGATGATCGCCATCCCGTTCCTGCGCAACCAGATCCGGCCGATCCTGACGTTGGCCGAGGCCGCCGAAAGTTTTGGCAAGGGCCGGCCGATGCCGCTCGATTTTCGTCCGCGCGGCGCCGAGGAGGTTCGCCGCGCCGGCTTTGCTTTCATCCAGATGCGCGAACGCATCGAACGCCAGCTCGAACAGCGCACCGCCATGCTGAGCGGCGTCAGTCACGATTTGAGGACCATTCTCACCCGCTTCAAGCTGCAGCTTGCGCTGACCGGGACCAAGGCCGACACCGAGGCGCTTGGTCAGGACATCGATGACATGCAGTCCATGCTGGAAGGCTATCTCGCCTTTGCCCGCGGCGAGGCGACGGAAGACGCCGGCCGTTTCAATCTTCAAGCCTATTTCGACAAGCTCGGCGAGGAGGCCACGCTGCGCAAGCGCAAACTGTCGACCGCGCTCGCCGGTGATCCAAATGTGCATGTGCGGCCCCACGCTTTTGCCCGGCTGTTATCCAATGTCGTCGGCAACGCCTTCCGTTATGCCAAGACGGTTGAGATCAACGCCAACCACGGCCGCGGCTCGCTGCTCGTCACCATCGACGACGACGGTCCGGGCATTCCACCCGAAAAGCGCGAGGAGGTGTTCAAGCCTTTCGTGCGGCTTGACGAGGCCCGCAACCTCGACGCCAGCGGCACTGGCCTTGGCCTTGCCATCGCACGCGACATCGCCCGCAGCCATGGCGGCGACATCATGCTCGACAAGAGCCCGCTCGGCGGCTTGCGCGCAGTCATCAAGGTTCCCGCCTGATTAGAGCGACGTGCGTCCAATTGGACGCACAAAGTACGCTCTACACTTTGAACCCACGCGACATGCGTCCAATTGGACGCACAAAGTACGCTCTAAACACTTTGAACCTACGCATCGTGCTTTCCGAAAATCGAATTCGATTTTCGGGCCGATGCGCTGCTTTCCGGTGGTTGTAGACGGCCATCGGCTATGCCTTCATCGGCCCGTCATGAAACCGTGCTGAAGAGCCCGCATGAAGCGCGTGATCCTGATTGATTCGGCCTTGCGGCCTCGCATCAAGGAAACCGACGACCTTTCAAGCAAAGGGCTGCTATGCGCATCCTGATGGTCACCGACGCCTGGCGCCCGCAAGTCAACGGCGTCGTCCACACGCTGGAACGGCTTTCGGAAACCCTGAAATCCCTCGACGTCGAGACGGACTTCCTGACCCCGAACATCTTTCGCACCTTGCCCCTGCCGACCTACCCGGACATCCGGCTGGCGCTGACCACGCCAGGCCACATCGCGCGCCTGATCGAAGCGCGCAATGCCGATCATATCCATATCGTCACCGAAGGTCCGCTCGGCATCATGGCGCGGCGCTATTGCCGCAGAACAGGCCGGCCGTTCACGACAAGCTACCACACGCGTTTTCCGGAATATCTGAGCGCGCGGCTGCCGATACCGGAAGCCTGGGCCTATCGCTGGCTTCGCGATTTCCACAATTCCGGACAGGGCACTCTGGTCGCCACCCAGTCGCTGGCGGACGATTTGTCGGCGCGCGGCTTCACCAAGCTGAGACCATGGACGCGCGGCGTCGACACCGACCATTTCCGGCCGGACAAGAAGAAGGATCTGGGACTCCAGCGACCGATCTTCCTCTGTGCCGGCCGCGTCGCGATCGAAAAGAACCTGGCCGCCTTCCTCGATCTGGATTTGCCCGGCAGCAAGGTGATCGTCGGCGAGGGGCCGGAGTTGGCCAGGCTCAAGGCCAGATACCCCGATGCCCATTTCCTTGGCCACCGCCCGAACGACGAACTGGCCGAAATCTACGCCTCGGCCGATGTCTTCGTCTTCCCCAGCCGCACCGACACGTTCGGCAATGTCATCATCGAGGCGCTAGCCAGCGGCACGCCGGTCGCAGCCTATCCGGTGACGGGACCAATCGACATTGTCGGCGACGGCGTCGGCGGAGCTGTGTCGAACGATTTGCGTGAGGCCGCGCTCGCCGCGCTCCACGTCGATCGCGCCGAGGCGCGCCAACGGGCGATGCGCTATAGCTGGAAAGCCTGCGCGGAGATGTTCCTGGAAACGGTTGGAGAGGCGCTGGGCACCCAGCGAAAACTGACACCAACTTTCGTCATCCACGGGCGAAGTGGCGGCGAAGCCGACGCGCAGACCCGAGGATCCATTCCGTGACCTGCGAGCGGCCCTTTCGGTGAAGAGCTTGTTGGGTTGAGGCGGCGTCGAGCCGCACTTGCTCCACAGGAGCGGCCAAGGAAAGAACAACGCGATTCTGGACCGTCCTATTCTTCGACCACTGCTACGGCGTGGATCCCCGGATCTGCGCGTCCGCTTCGCTCCCCTCCGCCCGTGGATGACGAAGCTAGAACAATCGGCCGCCGTCAGGCACCCTGCGTTCGATTGCGCCGAGGACGACAGCACCCTCCTCGTCGGGAAAGCCAAGCGTCAGCACTTCCGACATGAAGGGTCCGATCTGCCGCGGCGGAAAATTGACCACCGCGAACACCTGCCGGCCGATCAGCGTTTCGGGCGCATAATATTTGGTGATCTGCGCCGACGATTTCTTCACCCCGATGTCAAGGCCGAAATCGATCTTCAGCTTGAATGCCGGCTTGCGCGCCTCGGGGAACGGCTCGGCCTCGACGATGGTGCCGGCGCGGATATCGACACGGTCGAAATCGGCGAAGCTGATCTCGGGCTTGCGCTGGCTGCTCGAACTCATTGAGGACCTGGCTCAGGCGTTTCCGTAGGTCTCGAACAGGACGCCGGCCAGCGCATCCTTGGCCGAGGTTCCCGACCAGACGACGAACTGGAACGCCTGGAAATAGCATTCGCAGGCTTCCAGCGCCGACGACAACAGCACCTCGACCTGCTGGCTCGACGGCTCGACCCCGCCGGCGAGCAGCAGCGACTGGCGGAACATGATCGCGCCCTCCTGCTCCCAGAGGTCGAAATGGCCGAACAGCATCTGCTCGTTGATCAGCGAAAGCAGCCGCATCACTTCGAGCGCGCGCGCCTCCGGCACCTTGATGTCGAAAGCGCAGGCCAGATGCAGCGCCTCGAAATCCTCCATCCAGGAAAATGAGACGTGGTAGTCGGTCCAGCTTCCGGCAACCGAAATCGAAATCTCGTCGTCGCCGGCCCGTTCGAAGGACCAGTCGTTGTTGTGCGCCACCTGCTCGATAACATCCACCGGATGGATTTCGCGCGAGAATTCGAGTTCGAGAAGTTCCATGGAATGCTTCCTGTCGTTCCATCGCATCGGCCCGAAAATCGGGTTCGATTTTCGGAAAGCACGATGCGAACGTTCAAAGTGCTAGAGCGTACTTTGTGCGTCCAAGTGGACGCACGTCGCTCTAGTGAGCGCCACCACACGCTCCGCGGGAGAGGCACACACAACGAACAATCTTGTCTAGAACTCGGACGGCCGGGACTTCGTCAACGCAAAGACCCCAGACCGGACCCCACCGCCCGGCGCATGACCCTGCTCCGAATCATGCAACAAATTCAGTCTATTGATCGGGAGTCGCGTGACCAGCCCAATTTTTCGCACTGCGTCATTCGCATGTGGAAAGCCGCTGTCACAAAGATTCACGCAATGCCGGTAAGCGATTCACGACAAAGCGCTTTTTGCGATTGTGCTTTGTGGAAAAGTTTAACGATTATTTTTTTGATCTGGGCTTTGTCGCAGCCGCAGGTGCGGTCTGCCCTGTCAATTCGGCGAGCTTCGCCTCGAGCGCTTCGAGGCGCGTCGCGAGACGGGTATTTTCTTCCCTGGCTTTTACCGCCATATCGCGGGCAGCTTCGAATTCTTCGCGCTGCACCAGGTCCATCGAGTTGAGAACTCGCTCGGCCTGCCCCTTGAAGGCGGTTTCCACTTCGCGGCGCACGCCTTGCGCGGCACCCGCAGCGTCGGTCATCAGCTTGGCGAATTCATCGAGAATGCGGTTCGGTCCGGTCGACATGGCAAATCCTCGCTTGCTCGATTTGACGTAGTGGCGCGCGACGCGGAATGCAAGCATCCACGTCGCCTTGACCCCGTCAAAACCCTGCCGCATGGTCCGCGCCCGAACGTGATCGCAACCAGGAGATCCTGTTGAGCGAATATCTTATGCTGCCGCTGGCCGCCCTGCCCTTCCCCAACATCGACCCGGTCATCGTCCAGATCGGACCGCTGGCGGTGCACTGGTATGGCGTCGGCTACATCGTCGGCATTCTCTTTGCCTGGTGGTATGCCAAGCGGCTCGTCACCAATGCGAGGCTCTGGCCCGACGGCACCGTGCCAATGAAGCCCGAGGACCTCGACGACTTCATCGTCTGGGCGGCCATCGGTGTGGTGCTTGGCGGGCGCACCGGCTACGTGCTGTTCTACGACCTGCCGCGCTACATCGCCCATCCGCTCGATATCGTTGCCGTCTGGCAGGGCGGCATGTCGTTCCATGGCGGGATGCTGGGCGTCATTCTCGCCATGACGCTGTTTTCCTGGTCGCGCGGCATCCGCACATGGTCGCTGTTCGATGTGGTGGCGGCTGGCGTGCCGGTCGGCCTTGGCCTTGTCCGCATGGCGAATTTCATCAACTCCGAACTCTGGGGCCGGCCGACCGACGTACCATGGGCGGTCGAATTCCCCAATGGCGGGCCATTTGCGCGCCATCCGAGCCAGATCTACGAGGCGCTGCTCGAAGGCCTGGTGCTGTTCCTGGTCCTGCGCTTCCTCACCCATTCCAGGCTCAAGCTGAAGACGCCGCGCTTCGTCGGCGGCGCCTTCATCGCCGGCTACGGTCTCTCGCGCATCTTCGTCGAATTCTTCCGCGAGCCCGACCAGCAGCTCGGCTATCTCCTCGGCACCGGCTGGCTGACCATGGGCATGGTGCTGTCGCTGCCGATGCTGCTGGCCGGCATCTGGGCGATGGCGACGGCAAAGCCGGTAACACAGCCACAGCCGGTATGACCCGACTAAAAACCCGCATCGTCAAGCTGATCGCTGCGGCGGGGCCGATCCCCGTCAACCAATACATGGCGCTTTGCCTGTTCGACCCGCAGGACGGCTACTATACGACGCGCGAGCCGTTCGGGGCTGCCGGCGACTTCGTCACCGCGCCGGAGATCAGCCAGATGTTCGGCGAGCTGATCGCTGTCTGGCTCTATGAAGCCTGGCTGGTGACCGGCCGGCCGATGCCGGTCACCATCGCCGAGATCGGCCCCGGCCGCGGCACGCTGATGAAGGACATGCTGCGCACGCTTTCGCGGCTCGATCCGGCGCTGACCGCCGGCGCATCGTTCGCCATGATCGAGACCAGCCCAAGACTGGCAGATGTCCAAAGGCAAACACTTGCCGCCACGCCGGCCACGATCGGCTGGCACGAAAGCATCGATACGCTGCCGCAGACCCCGCTTTTCATCGTCGGCAACGAATTGTTCGACGCAGTGCCGATCCGCCAGTTCGTCCGCGCCGGAACAGGCTGGCGCGAACGGATGATCGGCCTCGATGGCGCCGACGAATTGCACTTCTTCGCCGGCGCCAGCTCGGTCGATCCAACGCTGTTGCCGAACGATGCCGAAAACGCCCCACAGGGCGAGATCGTCGAGGTCGCGCCGGCCCGAGCCGCGCTGATGGCGAGCATCGCCGAGCGATTGGCCGGGCTCGGTGGCGCCGGCCTGTTCCTCGACTATGGCTACCTCCAGCCAGGGATCGGCGACACGTTGCAGGCCTTGCGCAAGCACGATCACGAAGATGTGCTGGCCAATCCGGGCGAAGCCGATCTCACCGCCCATGTCGATTTCGCCGCCCTTGCCGCAATTGTGCGGGCACACGGCCTCGATGCCCATCTCTCCACGCAAGGCGAATTCCTGGTGGAAATGGGCCTTCTCGAACGCGCCGGCCAGCTCGGCGCCAACGCCAATGAGGCGGCTCGCGAAAAGATTGCAGGCGAGGTCGAACGCCTCGCCGGCCCGCAAGCCATGGGCGACCTGTTCAAGGTGCTTGCCGTCCTGCCTGCCGGCATCGCCGTTCCGCCCTTTGCAACGGCGGATTGACTTTTCACTGCCGCCTCTCCCACTCTCCCTATTTCCGACTGTCGCCGATCTATGGAGTGTAGCTCATCTGTGGACTGTCGCGATCTTTGGACTGTCGCTTGACGAAATCGCCCACACGGACAACAACGCCGCCATGCTGAATCAGACCAAGCCGGATCCCGTTCGGTCGCCCTTGCTGGAAAAGGCGCGGGCGCAAGGCATTCGCCACGGCTATTTCACCCGCATCGGCGGCGTCTCCAGCGGCATCTATCGGGGCCTCAACATCGGCACCGGCTCAAGCGACGACCAGACGCAAGTAGCCGAGAACCGCCGCCGCGTCGCCGACTGGATGGGCGTGCCATCAAGCCATCTCTTGACCGCCCACCAAATCCATTCGCCCGACGTCGTCATCGCCAGGGAGCCCTTTTCCGGCGAGCGGCCGAAGGCCGACGCTGTCGTCACTGACCGGCCGGGCATCGCCGTCGGCGCCTCGACCGCCGATTGCGGACCGGTGCTGTTCGCCGATGCCGAAGCACGTATCATCGGCGCAACCCATGCCGGCTGGAAGGGCGCTTTGTCAGGCGTGCTGGAAAACACCATTGCGGCTATGGAAGGCCTCGGCGCCCGGCGCGAGCGCATCGTTGCGGTTCTTGGTCCTTCCATCGGCCCAGAAAAATACGAGGTAGGACCGGAATTCGTCGCCCGCTTCATCGAGGCCGACGCCGACAATATCCGCTATTTCGCGCCTTCCGCGAAACCAGGGCACGCGATGTTCGACCTCAACCTCTATACGGTCGATCGGCTTACCCGGACCGGCGTGGTCGCCGACGGGCTCGGCCGCTGCACCTATGCCGAGGAGGATCTGTTCTATTCCTACCGGCGCAGCACGCATCGCAAGGAGCCGGATTACGGGCGGCAGATTTCGGCAATCGTTTTGGAGACAGAATAATGGCGCTGCATTTCGAACGATCGGAATTTGACGCGCGGCGCGATCGGCTGATGATCGAGATCGCCGAGAAGAAACTCGATGCCGTCCTGCTGTTTGCTCAGGAGAGCATGTACTGGCTGACCGGCTACGATACTTTCGGCTTCTGCTTCTTCCAGTGCCTGGTGGTGAAGGCAGACGGTTCGATGATCCTGCTCACGCGCTCGGCCGATCTGCGCCAGGCGCGCCACACCTCGATCATCGACAACATCGTGCTGTGGACCGATCGCGACGGCGCCAATCCGGCGATCGACCTGCGCAATTTGCTCAACGATCTCGACCTGCTCGGCGCCCGCATCGGCGTCGAATACGACACCCACGGCTTGACCGCCTACAATGGCCGGCGCCTGGACGAGCAATTGCAGACCTTTGGCCAGATCGCCGACGCTTCCGGCATCGTCAACCGGCTGCGCCTGTTCAAGAGCCCGGCCGAAGTCGCCAAGGTGGAAAAGGCCGCAAATCTCGCCGACGACGCGCTGGACGCGGCCCTGCCGCTGATCAAGCAGGGTGGCGACGAAGCCTTGATCCTTGCCGCCATGCAGGGCGCGATCTTTGCCGGCGGCGGCGATTATCCGGCCAACGAGTTCATCATCGGCTCTGGCGTGGACGCGCTGCTTTGCCGTTACAAGGCCGGCCGTCGCAAGCTGGGCAAGAACGACCAGCTGACGCTCGAATGGGCCGGCGTCTTCCACCACTACCATGCGGCGATGATGCGCACGGTGCTGACCGGCAAAGTGTCGAAGCGTCACCAGGAACTGTTCGATGCTGCGCGCGCCGCACTTCTGGCGGTCGAAAAGGCGATGACGCCCGGAAATACCTTCGGCGATGTGTTTGACGCGCATGCCCGCACGCTCGAGGCGCACAACTTGACCAAACACCGGCTCAACGCCTGCGGCTATTCGCTCGGCGCCCGCTTCACCCCATCATGGATGGACATGCCGATGTTCTATCAGGGCAATCCGGAACCCATTGCGCCAAACATGACGCTGTTCGCCCACATGATCATCATGGACTCCGAAACCGAGACGGCAATGACGCTCGGCCGCACCTATCTGACGACTGAATCGCAGCCGAAACCGCTGTCCCGCCATGATCTCGACTTGATTGTGCAATGAATCCATAATGGTACGGATGCAAAGGGCGTTCATCGCCAGGGAGTTTTGAGGGAATGAGGCGATCGCACGTGACGACCGTGTCATTGCTCGCGGCGCTGGCGCTGGCCGCCTGCACCAACGCGAAGGACGTTCTCGAACCCTCGGCCATCGCCCCGCAGTCGCCAACGGCCGGAACCGGCACGGCTGCAACGCCCACCACACCTGCAACGACCGCGCAGTCTTCCGCAGCAACAGAGCCTCCCGCCCCTGCGCAGCCTGCAACCACGACCGCGCCGCCCGCAAAGAGCGCCGCCGTCATCGCACGAACCCGACTGCAGGTAGCGCCGATCGTCGGCGCCTCGGTGGAAGCCGCGACACCGCTGACCGCGGCGCTTCAAACGCGAGCCAAGCAACGCGGCATCACCTTGGCAGGCAGCGCCGGCCAGACCCCGACGCATGTGCTGAAAGGCTATTTCTCAACGATGTCGGAAGGCAAGGATACCACCGTTATCTATGTCTGGGACGTCTATGACCCGGCAGGCAACCGGCTGCATCGCATCAACGGTCAGCAGAAGGCGCCCTCGGTCAATGATGGCGAAGGCTGGGCTGCTGTCGCGCCGGAGACCATGCAGGCGATCGCCGATCAGACGATCGACCAGTTCGCCACATGGCTTGGCGGCCAAGCGGGCTGACCGGCGGGCCGACATGTTGCCGGCTTCCCTCGCCGTCGACGTTTATTGAGATTAGCCGGCGGATTCCCGATCACGACGCTTGCAATACCGGCACGGGCCGCTAAAAGCCCCGACTAAGGGGCTCAAGAGAGTCTGCCAGAGTCTCCATCCTTCACCAGGAACGGTGCATGAAGCTTTTCGCGGGCAATTCCAACAGGGTGCTGGCCGAAGCGGTCGCCCGCTATCTCAACATCCCGCTGGGCAAAGCCAGCGTCAGGCGCTTCGCCGATCAGGAAATCTTCGTCGAGATCCAGGAGAATGTGCGCGGCGAGGATGTCTTCGTCCTGCAGTCCACCTCGTTCCCGACCAACGATCACCTGATGGAACTGCTCATCATGATCGATGCCTTCATGCGCTCGTCGGCCAAGCGCATCACCGCGGTCATTCCTTATTTCGGCTATGCCAGGCAGGACCGCCGCGCCTCGGGCCGCACGCCGATCTCGGCCAAGCTGGTCGCCAACATGATCACGCGCGCGGGCGTCGATCGTGTCTTGACGCTGGATCTCCATGCCGGCCAGATCCAGGGCTTTTTCGACATCCCGACCGACAATCTCTTCTCGGTGCCGGTCATGGCCCGCGACGTGAAGGCGAAATACAAGAAGCTTGCCAATGTCATGGTCGTGTCGCCGGATGTCGGGGGCGTGGTCCGCGCCCGCGCGCTCGCCAAGCGCATCGATGCCCAGCTTGCCATCGTCGACAAGCGTCGCGAGCGCCCCGGTGAATCGGAAGTCATGAACGTCATCGGCGACGTGCGCGGCAAGGATTGCCTGCTGATCGACGACATCATCGATTCGGGCGGTACCTTGTGCAATGCGGCCGATGCACTGCTTGCCGCCGGCGCCACCAGCGTCACCGCCTACACCACCCATGGCGTTTTGTCGGGCGGCGCCATCGCCCGCATCGGCGCCTCGAAACTGCAGGAACTGGTCATCACTGATTCCATCCAGCCGACCCAGGCGGTGCTCGACGCCAGCAACATCCGCGTCATCTCCATCGCCGACCTGATGGGTGAGGCGATCTCGCGCACCGCGACCGAAGAATCGGTGTCGAGCCTGTTCGACTGAAATCTGCCAGCCTACAGCGCCGCGCGTCCAGCGGACGCGCAAAGGACGCTGTAGCACTTTGATTTTGCGCACGATCCTTTCCGAACCGAAGGTTCGGGGTCATGCGCTATCCGTTCGTCGACACCCTGATGTTGTCCCTTGACCCGCGCATATAGCCGCGCGGCGACGCTCCCAGCATGCGCTTGAACATGGTGATAAAGGCCGGCACGCTGTCATAGCCGAGGTCGAGCGCCACCCTTGTGATCGGCTCGCCGTCGGCCAGCCTCGGCAAGGCCGCGAACAGACAGGCCTGCTGGCGCCATGTCGACAGCGACAATCCGGTCTGGCGATGAAAGGCACGGGTGAAGGAACGGCGGCTCATGCCGACGATATCGGCCCATTCGTCGATTGTCGCGTGCGGCGAGGGTGCTGCGACGAAGCGCCGGCAGAGTGCCGCAAGCCTTGGATCTGAAGGAAAAGGCAGGCCGAGCGGCCGTTCCGGCAGGTTCGGGATTTCATGCAGCAGGAGGCTCATGATCAGCCCGCCGCGCCCCTCCAACTCGGCGCCCTGCGGCAGCTTTTCCGATTCCACGATCAGGCTGTGCATCAGATCTGTAATGCCGACGACGCGCAGCCCATGCGGCAGCCCCGCAATGGCGTCCGGCATCACATAGACCGAGCGCATGCTGACGTCGCCAAGCATCTCGACGGAATGCTCGGTGCCGGCAGGAATCCACATCGCATGATCGGGAGGCACCATCCAGCGCCCATGCCGCGTCGTAACCAGCACGACGCCGACAAGCGCATGCAGCAATTGACTGCGACTGTGACGGTGCTGCGGCACATGGTAGCCGTCGGGATATTCGGTCGGCAGGGCCACCGCCGGCCCGACGGCCTGCTCCAGCCACTGCCAGCGGCGCTGATGCAACTGCCCGAGATCGGTGAACTGGCCGAGATCGGTGTCGCCCGCTTTGAAGATTTCGTTGCCATGCGGCATTGGGTATTGGCCCACTCGCGAAACTATTGGACCAAACCACGAAAGAAGTCGCCCGGCAAGTGACTTATAAGGCAGCGGGGCCATAAGGGCCGCCTGCGGGAGCGTCCGCCAAAAAGACCATGGAGCCTGCCTTGACCGATACGACAGCTACCACCGCCACGCCGGCGACGGCCAGCCACACTTCGGCGCAAGCGACGGCCTTCACCGTCATCCTTGCGGTGAGCTTCTGCCATTGTGTCAACGACGTCATGCAGTCGCTGCTGTCGGCCATCTATCCGCTGCTGAAGGGCAATTACGGTCTCGATTTCTGGCAGATCGGTCTATTGACCTTCACCTTCCAGGTGACGGCGTCATTGCTGCAGCCGCTGATTGGCATGGTCACCGACAAGCGGCCGATGCCCTATTCGCTGCCCTATGGCATGGCGTCCTCGCTGATCGGCCTGATCGTGCTGGCCTATGCCGGACACTATTGGCTGCTGCTGATCGGCGCGTCGCTGATTGGCATCGGCTCGGCGATCTTCCACCCGGAATCCTCCCGCATCGCCCGCTTCGCTTCGGGCGGCAGGTTCGGCCTGGCGCAATCGCTGTTCCAGGTCGGCGGCAATCTCGGCCAGGCCATCGGGCCGCTGCTGGCCGCCTTCATCGTCGTGCCCTTCGGCCAGACCAGCATAGCCTGGTTTGCCGCCGGCTCGCTGATCGGCATCCTCGTACTGTGGCGGGTCGGCGGCTGGTACAGCCGCCTGCGCGCCTCGCTCGCCAACCGCAAGGCGGCCGGCTTCGTCTCGCCCTTCCCGCGCCGCAGGGTGATGGGCGCGCTGGCGGTGCTGACCTTGCTGGTGCTGACCAAGAACGCCTACATGGCCAGCCTCGCCAGCTACTACACCTTCTACGCCATCGATAAATTCGGCGTTTCGGTGCAGATGTCGCAAGTCATGCTGTTCCTGTTCCTGGGCGCCTCGGCGCTGGGCATCCTGCTCGGCGGCCCGTTCGGCGACCGCTACGGACAGAAGGCGATGATCTGGTTCTCTATCGTCGGCGTGCTGCCCTTTACGCTGGCCCTGCCCTACGCCAATTTCGAATGGACGATGATCCTGACCGTGCTGATCGGCCTGATCCTGTCCTCGGCCTTCTCGAACATCGTCGTCTTCGCCCAGGAGCTGGTGCCCGGCCGGGTTGGCATGATCGCCGGCATCTTCTTCGGCTTCGCCTTCGGCATGGGCGGCATCGCCGCCGCCGTGCTCGGCGTCGTCGCCGACATGAAAGGCATCGACTTCGTCTTTCAGATCTGTTCCTACCTGCCGTTGCTCGGGCTGCTGACGGTTTTCCTTCCCAACATGAGGCAAGCCAGGAAGATCGATGAAGAGACCACGATCGGTGAAGCTTGAGTTGGATTTCGGCCTTAAGCTACGCTGTCATTGCTCTCAGGAGCAGCCGTCTTCCTGCTCACCCTACGCGTGAGTATGGTCACAGGTCGATTTTTGTCGTCACGTGCCACAAAGCTTTCTAAACGCACTGATCGCAGCGACGACTCTGGAATGGACGTCCTTGTCTGAAGGAACCGGCAGAGTGTGAATGACCCGCCGGATCTGCAGATCACCGATCAGCAGGTTCAAGAACCAATCGGCCGCAATGCGCGCAGAGGGCGCGGCCAGCGCACCGCTCTCCAAGCCGCGCTGGATCAATTTCTCGATCAGCGGAAATACCGAATCGCGGCCGCCTGCGGCAATCGTCGCACCCAATTCGCCACTTTCGTCAGAAGCAGCCGCGCGGTTCAGGGAAATTGCCCGCTCACCAAGCAGCATCGAAAGGAGGATCGGAGCAACATCTTCAAGGGTTACCAGAGGATCGGCTTCGTCTCTGATTGCCGCATCCAGTGCCGCCTTCGTCGCCCTTGCATTGTTTTCGACCATCGTCTTGAACAGGCCCTTCTTGTCGCCATACCAGCGATAGAGGGTTTCATTTGACGCCTTTGCCTCTTTGGCTATGCCAAGCATGGAAGTCCCGCCGTAGCCTCTCTCCTTGAGAAGCTTGTAGGCTGCCCTCTCGATCTGTGCCCGACGCGCAGCCTTGGTGTCTTCACGCATTCCAATCCCCGAAACTGCCAATCTCCGAAACTGCCAATCGTCCAAGCTGCCAATCGTCGAAACTGCCAATCTTCGAAACTGCCAATCTTCGAAACTGCTTGACCAAAACCGTACACTTTTGTACGTATATGTGAAAGCGTACACAATGATACGGTTCTATGGAAGCAGTGATGCCTGGCATAGTGGTAGGACTGTCGGTCACATCGATCGTTTTTTCCGGGGCGATTTTCGGATTTTTCTACGCCTGGGTCTGCTCCACAATGTGGGGCCTCGACCAGACCGATCCCCGAGTGGCGATCAAGGCTATGCAGGCGATGAATGCATCGGTTCGCAACGCCGTATTCTTTCCGGCATTCTTTCTGACGCCGGTCGTTCTGGGGCTCACGGCTGCCGCGATGCTTTTCAATGGCCGCAAGTCGCCTGCGTTCTGGTTCGCTGCCGCGGCGCTCGTCTATCTGACATCGGGCCTTTTCCTCACATTGACGGTGAACGTGCCGATGAACGAGGCGTTGGCCGCAATTCCCGTTCCCAAGGATATCGAGACTGCGCGAGAGATCTGGCAGGACTATTCACAACAGTGGCAGTTCTGGAACCAGGCGCGAACCATCGCTTCAGGAATCGCTTTGGCTCTTGCTTCGGTCTGGTGAGATTGTGACCGGGAGAGCGCCCAGCAGAGCAAGGTGGCCAGCCGACATCAGGCAAGGCCGCGGTGAATGACATTGGCATGCCCTTGCCAGCAGGCGCCAACGCGCTTCCGGCGTGTGCCGCCCAGCCTGCCGCGGGCATTGCCCTGTGGCGGTTCCAGTTTCCATTCATATTCGGGCTTGGGCCGGCGACGCCGACTTTGGCTTCTGTCAGCCGCTTTCGTAGTTCATACCGTCGACATCAAGGTCTGATATCAGCCATTCGGGAAAACCGCCTTCGAACCGGCGTGAGGCCCGGCCTCGCGACCTCAGGATTGCCAGCGCGTCGGCAGAAAGGACGCACTGGACACCACGGCAATAGGCGACGATGACCTTCTCTCGTGGAAGCTCCGCAAGTCGATCCTCCAACTCAGCCACGGGAATGTTGATCGCACCCGGCAAATGCCCGGCTGCGTATTCCTCCTGCGGCCGAACGTCGAGCAGCACGACTTCGTCGTCCCGCATGCGGCGCACGAGTTCCTCGCGCGAGATGTTCTCCAGCCTGTCCGGCCGGCTCATAGTGTCATTGATAAGTTCGCGGATTTGCTCGCGCCTATGGTTCGCAAGGCTTCGCAGTGCCGCGAGCACGTCTTCGATCGGCCCATCTGCCAAACGATAGAGCACGCGTTTCCCGTCTCGCCGGGTCTGCACCAAGCCGGCCCGTTTGAGGTGTTGAAGATGCTGCGAGGTGTTGGCCAACGCGATCCCGGAAAGCTGCGTCAGCTGCTCTACCGCGACTTCGCCGTCGGCAATGTGGCGGAGGAGAACCAGCCGGTGTGCATGTCCCAGCGTTCGGGCGAGATCGGCTATTTCGTCAAAGATCGGATGATGGACGTCTGCGTTTTTCATATCGCATGGCTACCATCAATCAAACGATCAATCAATACATTGAATGAGAGGTTTTAATCGGCTAGTGTCTGACGCCGTGACAGGAGCATGGACAAGGCAGGAGCATAGAAATGAACGAGCAGGTTGAATTCGTTGTCCGCGCAGCCGGGATCGGAGCAGGAGCGACGGCAGTGATGGATCTTTGGGGGTTGTTTCTGAAGCTTGCGTTCGCAATTCCATCGCTTGATTATGCCTGGGTCGGCCGCTGGATCGGGCACTTTCCGCGAGGACGTTTCGCGCATGCGAATATCGCGCAGGCGCCCCGAATTCGTGGCGAAACGCCTATCGGATGGGTTGCGCATTACGCGATCGGCATCGTCTTTGCTGCATTGCTGATGGGAGTATGGGGCCTCGACTGGGCACGACAGCCGACATTGCTTCCTGCCCTTCTTGTCGGCATGTCCACTGTTGTCGCCCCATTCTTCATAATGCAGCCAGCTTTTGGAGCCGGAATTGCAGCCTCGAAAACGCCCAATCCGAACACTGCGCGTCTGCGCGGTCTCATGACTCATTTGTCCTTCGGGGTCGGGCTGTATGTCGCTGCGTTGCTTTCGGCACGCCTGTTTCCGGTCTGACACTGATCGATTGCGGTCGGCTTTCAGGCCGACTGCCTAGCCACACTTCCTGTTACTGGCTGATCGCAACCGGGACGGAGCCCACTTCCACCTTGGCCGGATAGGTCCTGAGATTCACACAGGGCGGCAGCCGCATTGCCGCGCCGGTGCGATAGTCGAAGGCGCCGGCGTGCTTGGGGCATTCGACCTGGTAGTCCATGACAAGCCCATCGGCGAGATGGACGGCCTCGTGCGTGCACAGGCCATCGGTGCAGAAGACCTCGTCATCGGGCGAGCGGAAGACGGCGTAGGTCTTGCCGCCATAGTCGAAGCGGCGGGCCCCTTCCTGTTCGATGTCGTCGAGGCTGCAGGCCGTAATCCAGCTGAACATTTGCTTTCCTTCGATAATGAACTGCGCAGGGAACCGTCCAGGACGGCCCGTGCAGCCGTCCTGGAGGGCTTGCTGCGGCCTAGTTCTTGTTGAGGTAGTCGGCCATGTTGGCCGGCGTGACCAGTTCGAACGGGACGTAGACGACGCGATCGACTTTCTCACCCTTGGCAAGGGCGAGTGCGGCGTCGACGCCGCCGCCGCCCTGCCCCTTGGCGTTCTGGAACACCGTCACCGCAAGATCGCCCGCCTTCATCGACTGCAGGCCATCCTGGGTGGCATCGATGCCGCCGACGACGACGTCCTTCATGTCGACGCCGTTCGCCTTCAGCGCCAGGATGGCGCCGATGGCGGATTCGTCATTGTTGGCGATGACGGCGTCCGGCGCCTGACCGGCGGTCAGCCAGTTGGTCATCAGGTTCTGCGCATTGTCGCGCGCCCACTCGGACGACTGCTTATCGACGATCTCGATGAAATTGCACATGTCGGTGCCGAAGATCTGTTCGACATCTTTCGTCCGCTGCAGCGCTGCCTGGTGAACGAGACTGCCCATGACGATGTAGGCCTTGGCGCCCGCCGACTTGCCCTTGGCGCGCAGCAGCTTGCATACCTCGAACGCCTCCAATGTGCCGGATTCAACCTCGTTGGAACCGACATAGACCTGCTTGTCGGGAAGATTGGCCATGTCGGTGGGCTCGAGATTGACGAAGACGAGCGGAATACCAGCGCCCGCGGCCTCGTCGCTGATGGTCTTGGAAGCGTTGGTGTCGACCAGCGTGACGACGATGGCATCGACGCCGTTGGCGATGAAGTTCTTCACCTGGTCGAGCTGCTTGGCGACATCGTTCTGCGCATCCTCGACCTGGATGCCGACGCCCTTTTCCTTGGCTCGGTCCTGCATTCCGTGCATCAGCAGCGTCTGGAAATTGTTGTCGAAATTGACGATGCTGACGCCGATCGTTTCTGCCATCGCAGCGGTCGACATCATTGTCGCCAACGCTGCCGAACACAGAAGTTTCTTCATGGATTTCCTCCCTCTGGACGTGGAGTGCCGGCTCACTCCTTTTTGGAATACCGGCCCTTTCGGGATCGCTGACGGCGCTATTTGGCCGCGGCGTTGGCGCGCGCCTTCTTCTTCTCGTAACGGGCCTGCATGCGGGCCTCGCCTTCCTTGCTGCCGTCGTGGAAAGTGCCGAACCACCTGTCGAACGGGATGAGGCCGTCGCCGTAGTTCACCTCGAAATATTTGTGGTGGAGGTAGTGGATGTAGGCGTGGCTATCGACGGCTTTGTCCTCGCCGAGTTCGACCTTGTCGAAGCCGACATGGCCGGGGATGGCGCCGAAGCCGGCGAAGTGAAGTTGATAGAGCGCCAGGATCGGGTTGGACGGGATGATGAGATGCCACAGCGCAACCCCGAGATAGCCGAACTGCTCGACCGGATGCATCGACAGCGACGACCATGGCGAGGGGTTCACCGAATTGTGGTGGACCGAATGCACCCATCTGTAGAGCGGCCCCCAATGGATGGCCCTGTGCAGCAGGAAGAAATGGGTCTCGTGGATGATCGGCGCCGCCAGCGCCAGGCAGAACAGGTAAACGGGGTGCTCGGCAAAGGTGAGCCACGGCACGTAGCCGTTGGCATAGGCATGGAGGATGGCGACCTCGATCGCCGTCCAGATCGGCAGCCCGGTGCCGAAGGTGCGCAGCATGTTGTCGATATTCTGGCTGCCGAAGAAAAAGGCCTTGCTCTTCTGCTCGGACGGCCATTTGCCATTGTATTTGAACCTGTTGCCCTGAGCCCGCAGGATGTAGAGCCTGAGCTCGAAGACGCCGAAGAACAATAGAAGGGCTGCGCAGTTGACGATGACGAGCCTGACGATCCAGCCCCAGGAGAGCGTCTTCATCACCGCGACATCGGGCAGCACGAACTGCCACCAGGCCACCGCCGAAAGGGCGAACAGCAGATTGTAGGGCAGGAAGTAGTGCGGCAGCCACTTCAGCAGCGCGAGCGGCCGCGGCGGAAAGACGAAGAGCGGCGCGGTGCCGGCCGGTTCGTCGGGGGCCCAGTCGCCGCGCTTGTTGCGCTTGCCGTATTTTAGGTCGTCCATATCGTTTCTCACAAGGCTTGGGAGAGGGTCAGGAAGCGGTCGAAGACGGCATCGTCCATGTCGACCTGATGCCCTGCTTGGGGGTAAGTGCCACCGGCCACGTCGGTCGCGAAGGCACGGAAAGCGGCGATGCGCTTTGCCTGTAATTCGGCTTCCAGCGTGACGAAATCGGCATAACGCTTGGCATGGCGGGGGTAGTGGCCGGTGTGGGTGCCGAGCACGTCGCTGGAAAACAGGTATTGCGTGTCGCAAGCCGAGCCGCAGCCCATGCCCATGGTGATCAGCGGCGTCGAGCGGGTGATGTGCTCGGCCAACCGCACCGGCACCACCTCGACCTCGATGCAGGCAGCGCCCGCATTCTCCAAATCCTTGGTTGCGCGCAGGACCTTGAGGGCCTCCTCGGCTGTCCTGCCCACAGCGCGAAAATTCGTCCAGGTGGCGCGGTTCGGCACCAGGCCGACATGGCCGGTGACGGGAATGCCCTCCGCCGCCATCGCCTCGATGAAGCGCGGCGAATGCGAGCAGTAGATAGCATCGGCGCCGCGTCGCATCATCGCGAAGCCGAGACGTACCGCTTCGTCGGGCGAGGCAACCGCGCCATGCGCCATGCCGACCGACAAGAACGCGTGAGGTGCGGCGGCGCGGATGGCTTCGAGTTTGTGGTCGGGCTCGCAGGACAGGATGGTGATGTCGCAGGCAACCGCCGCAGCCGCTTCGGCCGGCGTATCGACATGCAGTTGCAGCCATTTGCGAGTGCCCTTGGCGCTCTGCAGATCGTAGGCCGTCAGCCGTCTGGTCACCTGTCATCCTCCCGTTTGCTGAGGGGATAACATCGCGGCTGGCGGGAAGGCCGCTTATTCCTTGATCAAATCAGATCAAACGTTCTCGGCGGTGAAAGTGACGAAGCGGATCGGCGGATTGTCGACCGGTAGGTCGTGCAGGTTCAATTTCGACAGCGCCAGATCCATGGCGCGTCTTGCCTGCGCCTCTGGCGCCTGGTCGAGCACCACGTCCATCGTGCCCTGGCGAAGGGCAGTGGCACTGCGCTCGGTGAGTTCATGGCCGACGAAGAACACCTCGCGGCCACGCGGATGGCGTCTTAGCACGTCGTTCAGCGCGGCGTTGGCGCCGCCGGCATTATAAAGCCCGGCAAGGTCCGACCAGCGTGTCAGTGCCTCGACCAGTTGCCCGGCGTTTCGGTCGCCCTCGTCATGGCCGAACAGAGCCGCGACCGGTTCGGATTCGCCGCCGGCCTCCATCAGATAGTCAAAGAAGCCGCGCACGCGGTCGCGGTGCACGCGGTAGATCTGGCTATGGCAGATCACCACCACCTTGCCCGGCCGCCTTTGCATGCGCGACATCAGCAGCCCGGCCATGCGCCCAGCCGCATAATTGTCGATGCCGACATACTCGCCGCTGGTGCCCGAAATCTGCGTGACGATCTGCACCGTCGGGATCTTCTCCGCCTCCAGCCGCCTGAGTGCCGCACCGACGAGCGGATGGTCGGGAACCGCCAGGATCAGGGCGGCACGGCGCATGTCGGGATCGAGTATCCGCTGCGCGATGGCCGCGGGATTTGCCTCATCGAGAAATGTCCGGTGTACGGCGATTGTCCGATCCAATGTGGCGGCGATGCGCTCGAAGGCGCGGGACAGGCGGGCAAAGAAGGTGGCATCCGGGCGGACCAGGATAACCTCGATCCTGATCACTCCCCGATGGGCTTCCGGCAGGCGGCGCGGATAGTCGAGCGAGCGCGCGGCGGCGACGACCTTTTCGACGGTTGCGGGCCTGACACCGCCCCTGCCGTTCAGCACGCGTTCGACCGTCGCTGTGCCGACCCCGGCGCGGTGGGCTATCTCAAGGAAAGTGGGCTTCGGAATCTTGGTTCTCCGCTGTTACGATATTGGTGCCTGGCCAGCCGCATCCGCTTTTCCAAGGATAGATCATCTTCGGACTCTCCCAAAAGGCCCCATCCGGCGATGTTCGCAATCGAATGCACCGGCTGTCCGGCAGTCGGTTGCTTCAGGGCTTTCGGAGTGACAATGTCGGCTCCTGGGCCAAAGGCAGACATTGCAATGCCCGCCTTTGGCTTGCACCCCGCCCCACCTTCCGCTATAGAGCCGCCACCCGCGTAGACACCCTTGGAGGCAACGCGGCGGAAGGCTGTCCGGCCTCACGTGATCCCAAAAAGATTTTGGACCAGATCATGTAAGGCCATGACGGCTTTCGACGTTTACGGCCCAGGCACCTCGCCGGCCGCGAACGCTCCAGAACAACGCGAAAGGAAATGCCATGAGCGATACTTACGAGCTCAAGGCCGAAGCGCGCGAACAGGTCGGTAAGGGGTCCGCCCGTGCAGTTCGCCGCAACGGTAAAGTGCCTGCAGTAATCTACGGCGACAAGCAGCCTCCCCTGGCGATTGCGCTGACCTACAAGGACATCTACTACAAGATCCATGGCGGCGGGTTCCTGACCACGATCGCCATGATCGATGTCGACGGCAAGAAGATCCAGGTCCTGCCCAAGGACTTCCAGCTCGACCCGGTCAAGGATTTCCCTGTCCATGTCGACTTCCTGCGCATCGGCAAGGACACCGAAGTCAATGTCGACGTGCCGGTCCACTTCATCAATGAGGACAAGTCGCCCGGCATCAAGCGCGGCGGCGTGCTCAACATCGTGCGTCACGAGGTCGAGTTCCACTGCCCGGCCAATGCGATCCCGGAATTCATCACCGTCGATCTCACCGGCACCGATATCGGCGATTCGATCCACATCTCGGCGGTCAAGCTGCCGGCCGGCGTCAAGCCGGTGATCTCCGACCGCGACTTCACCGTCGCAACCATTGCCGGCTCCGCGGCGATGAAGCCGGAGGCGGAGGAAGAGACGGTCGAAACGGCTGAGCCTGAAGCGGCTCCTGCCGCCGAAGAGAAGTAATCCGTTTCCGCCCGGAGGTGACGATGCTGCTGTTTGCAGGCCTCGGCAATCCGGGCGCGAAATACGCCAACAACCGGCACAATGTCGGCTTCATGGCGGCGGACGCAATCGCCCGCCGCCATTCCTTTTCGCCCTGGTCGAAAAAGTTTCAGGGCCTGATCGCCGAAGGCACGCTTGGCGGCAAAAAGGTCGTCCTGATCAAGCCGCAGACCTTCGTGAATCTGTCCGGGCAGTCGGTCGGCGAAGCCCTGCGCTTTTACAAGCTCACCCCCTCGGCGCTGACCGTCTTTTATGACGAGATCGACCTTGCCGCCGGCAAGGTGCGGATCAAGGTCGGCGGCGGTTCCGGTGGCCACAATGGTATCCGCTCGCTCGACCAGCATATTGGAAAGGATTTCCGCCGTGTGCGCATTGGCGTCGGCCACCCCGGCGCCAAGGAAATGGTGCATGGCCATGTGCTTGGCGATTTCGCCAAAAGCGACCGCGAGTGGCTGAACGTGCTGCTCGACACCATCGCCGACGCTGCCGGACTGCTTGCCAAGGGCGACGACAATTCCTTCATGAATCGCGTGACGCTGGCCTTGCGCGACAAGCTCACGCCGACGGGCGACGACGACCGCCCGCCACCCAAGGCGCCAAAAACACAAAGCCACGTCCGTCAGGCGCGGCCGCAGCAGCCGGCGGTCAAGCTGCCCGAAACCGGTCCGATGGCCGCCATGCTGAAAAAGCTGTTTGGGGGCAAGGAATGAGCCTCGCCACGGATCGGGGCCGAAGGGGTTGACGATCGTCGGCGCTTTCGCCCATAGCCCTCATCAAATTTCGATTTCCCGATAGGACCGGATAAAAATGGGTTTCAAATGCGGCATCGTTGGCTTGCCCAACGTCGGCAAGTCGACGCTTTTCAACGCGCTGACCAGGACGGCGGCGGCGCAGGCCGCCAACTATCCGTTCTGCACCATCGAACCGAACACCGGCGAAGTGGCGGTGCCCGACCCGCGCCTGCAAAAGATCGCGGCGATCGGCAAGTCGAAGGAGATCATTCCGACCCGCATCTCGTTCGTCGACATCGCCGGCCTGGTGCGCGGCGCCTCGAAGGGCGAAGGTCTGGGCAACCAGTTCCTGGCCAATATCCGCGAGGTCGACGCCATCGTCCATGTGCTGCGTTGCTTCGAGGATGACGACATCACCCATGTCGAGGGCCGCATCGATCCTGTCGCCGACGCCGAGACCGTCGAGACCGAGCTGATGCTCGCCGACCTCGACAGCCTCGAGCGCCGCATCGTGCAGTTCCGCAAGCGCGCTTCCGGCAAGGACAAGGAGGCGCTGACCGTGCTTCCGATGATGGAAGCAGCTCTTGAACTCCTGCAGGCCGGCAAGCCCGCTCGCATCCTGCTCAAAGGTATCTCCACGGAGGATCTGCGCATCCTGCAGGGGTTGAACCTGCTGACGTCGCACCCCGTGCTCTATGTCTGCAATGTCGCCGAGGCCGACGCCGCGGCCGGCAACGCGCACACCAAAGCGGTCGAGCAGATGGCTGCCGCGCAAGGCGCCCGCACCGTGGTGATTTCGGCGGCGATCGAAGCCGAGGTCGCGCAGCTCAGCGACGACGAGGAAATGGAATTCCTGGCGACGCTGGGCCTCGAGGAACCTGGCCTGAACAAAGTGATCCGCGCCGGATACGAGCTGCTGCAGCTCATCACCTATTTCACCGTCGGGCCGAAGGAGACACGCGCCTGGACCGTGCACAAGGGCGCCAAGGCACCGCAGGCGGCAGGCGTCATCCACACCGATTTCGAGCGCGGCTTCATCCGCGCCCAGACCATCGCCTACAACGACTTCGTCACGCTGGGCGGCGAAGTGGCGGCCAAGGAAGCCGGCAAGGCGCGCGACGAAGGCAAGGAGTATGTCGTCCAGGACGGCGACATCATGCTGTTCAAGTTCAACACCTGAGCTGACCGACGGCGCGCCGGCAGCCATCATGGCCGCCGGCGCGATCACAGCCTCGTGCACGCCGCACGAGCCCTTTCCGCGCGGCTTGACTGCCCGCAATGCCCGGTCTAAGGGGCGTCTGCACCCGGCCCCGCGCTTTCGTCGAAAGCGCCCGTCCGGTGCAATCCGAAACGACGCGTCCGTTCGAACCCATCCTTTTGGCCTCAGCAAGGGAGACCCTGCGATGATCAAGGCATTCGTCGTGGACAATGATCGCCTGCGCCTTGCCGACGATCTCTTGGCAAACAGCGACCAGGTCGTCTGGGCCGACCTTGTGAGCCCGACAAAGGAAGAGGAAGCCGCCATCGAGGCCTGGCTCGGTGTTGCCATTCCGACGCGCGAAGAGATGGAGGAGATCGAGATTTCGAGCCGCCTCTATGTCGAGGACGGCGCCTATTTCATGACCGCCATTCTGCCCGCCCAGACCGAGGCCGACGATCCCTTGATGTCGCCGGTCACCTTCGTGCTGGCCGGCAACAGGCTGATCACCGTGCGCTACCACGAACCGAAGGCTTTCAAGACTTTTCCGCAGCGTGCCGAGAAAGTGGCGACCGGCTGCACCAGCGGCGACACCATCCTGATCGGCTTGCTGGAGGCGATCGTCGACCGCCTCGCCGACATTCTGGAACGCGCCGGCCGCGACATCGAGACGATCTCACGCGACATCTTCCAGGCAAGCTCGGCCAAGGCGTCCAAGCGCAACCGCGATTTTCAGGAATTGCTGAAGGCCATCGGCCGCAAGGAGGACATCGCCTCCTCGATCCGCGACAGCCTGATCTCGCTGCAGAGGCTCGCCGGCTTCCTCACCCACGCCTCGACCCAGACCAAGATGAGCAAGGATATCCGCGCCCGTATCAAGACCTTGTCGCGCGATGTGCTGTCGCTCGCCGACCACGCCACCTTCCTGTCGCAGAAGATCAACTTCCTGCTCGACGCGACACTCGGCATGATCTCGATCGAGCAGAACGCCATCATCAAGATCTTCTCTGTCGCCGCGGTCATCTTCCTGCCGCCGACGCTGGTCGCCTCGATCTACGGCATGAATTTCAATGTCATGCCCGAACTGACCTGGAACTTCGGCTATCCTTTCGCCATTGGCTTGATGATCCTCTCGGCGATACTGCCCTTCTGGTATTTCCGCCGCCGCGGCTGGTTGTAGGCTTCGGAGCTTCTATCGCGTTGGCTGTTGCGTTGGCTGTCGCGTTGGGCGCGATGGCCTGGCGCATCAGAAATGACTTGACCAAATCCCGCCCCGCCTGCATCCGGGAACCCCGATCCGCGACGATCGTACAAACTTGAACCGGATTCCAGACCATGACCGGAAAGAATTCCAGACCATGACCGGAAAGACTTGGGCCTATGAGGATTTCGTCGAGGGCGCCTCGCTCGACCTCGGCACGAAGCTGGTGAGCGCGGCCGAGATCATCGAATTCGCGCAGGAGTTCGATGCGCAGCCGATGCATCTCGACGAGGCAGCAGGCAGGGCCAGCATCCTTGGCGGGCTGGCGGCCTCCGGCTGGCACACCTGCGCGATGTTCATGCGCATGCTGTGCGATGCCTTCCTGCTGGACTCGACCTCGCAAGGCGCCCCCGGCGTTGACCAGGTCCGGTGGAAGAAGCCGGTGCTGGCCGGCGACATCTTGAGCGGCAACACCACCGTCCTTGCCAAGCGCGTGTCCAGGTCCAAGCCCCAGCTCGGCCTCGTCACCATGCGCAGCGAGCTTTTCAACCAGCGTGGCGAAGGCGTCTTCGAACTCGAGAACACCGTCATGTTCCTCGCCCGTGATGCCGCACAGGGCCGCTCATGACATTGGACGAGTTCTTTTGCATCGGCATCACCGTCACCCTCGGGTCGCATACATTCGAGCCCAAGGCGATCAAGGCGTTCGCCAGGAAATACGATCCGCAGATATTCCATCTCGACGAAGAGGCGGCGAAGAAGAGCGTGTTCGGCGGCCTGTGCGCGTCGGGCTGGCACACAGCTGCAACCTGGATGAAATTGAACCTCGAGACCGGCGTGGAGGCCGGGGGCACCCGCTGGGTCGGCGCTGGACCCGCGCCCGAATTCGGCCCCTCGCCCGGTTTCAAGAACCTCAAATGGCTGAAGCCCGTCTATGCCGGAGAAACCGTAACCTTCACCCGCACCGCGCTTGCCCACCGCCCCATCATGTCACGGCCAGGCTGGCGGCTGCTGACGCTGCGCTCGGAAGCCTTCGATTCGACCGGCGACAAGGTCATCGAGTTCGAAAGCGCCGTGCTGGTGAAGATGGGGTAGTTTCTTCCTTCTCCCCCTGTGGGAGAAGGTGGCCGAGCGAAGCTCGGTCGGATGAGCGACTATCTCTGATGTCAAGTTGCATTAGCGAACTCTTTGCGCGCATCGCGTGCTTTTGCATTGAGAATGACGAGCAGCTTTCTGGCGAGTGCGATGCGGATGACCATCTTTTCCTTTCCGGCGGCCTGCAACCGTTGGTGGAAGGCGCCGAGGTGAGGATCGTAGCGGGCAACGATGCGGGCAATGAGGAAGAGGATGGAGCGCGGTGCTGCGCGCCCGCCCCGCACCGGCCTTCGGCCACTGCGCTTGCCGCTGTCGTTGGCGATCGGCGCCAGGCCGGCCAGCTTGGCGATGGCCTTGTTGGAGAGCAGGCCGATCTCAGGCAGTTCGGCCATCAGCCGCGCCACGGTGCGGGAGGCCACGCCCTTGAGCGAGCGGAAGGCCTGGTCGAGGCATGCCCACAGTGGATCGTCGTCGATCAGCGAGGCGATCTCGCCCTCGAGCCGGCGGCCCTGGCGCTTGAGCACGGCAATGACCTCATCGAGGCTGGCAATGGTCTCGGCATCGGCGGCAGCGCTCTTGCGCTGCTTCTGAACGGTGAGATCGTCCGTCACCTGGCAAAGCCGGGCGACCAGCGCCTTGAGCCGCTGCTGGGCCGCACTCGGCGGCGGCGTCGGCTGCAGCCGTTTGACCTGCGCATAATGGGCAATGACGGCGGCGTCGATCCTGTCGGTCTTCTCCAGATAGCCCATCGCCTCGGCGAAGCGGCGCACGCTGCGCGCGTTGACGATGCCGCAGGGCTGATCCATCTCCCACAGAAGCAGGTAGGCAAGACGCTCGTAGCCGCCGCTCGCCTCCATGACCACGAGCTCGACGCCGTGAGACCGACAGAAAGGCGGCAAGCTCGGCTATGCCTGCCGCGTCATTGCCGAAACGGCCCCACGCGCCGCTCGGCACGACATGGGCGTCGAGCCAGTCCTTCGAAATATCTATTCCACAGATGGTCTTGTTCACGGTAACCTGCCTTGTGCGTACGATTGGAGCCAAGCGACTATTCGGTCGTGCGTGACGTTGGCGAAGATCCCAAGCTCATCCACGGTTGTAACCGGAGGGGTAACGGGCGACTTCGCCGTGCCTCGGGCCGGATGGCCATCCGACCCGAGGCACAGTCGCTTCCATCGCACAAAAAACCTTCCGTGCAGATACAAGGGGTTTTCCAGCCTGGCACTGCGGCACTCCGTGCAACACCCCTCTTCCGTCTCGGCGCTGCGCGCCGATCCACCTTCTCCCACAAGGGGAGAAGGAAAAAGCGTATCAATGCCCTTCAAACCCGATCAGCGTCCTGACCGGCACGCCGAGTGCTTCGAGCTTGTCGCGGCCGCCGAGGTCCGGCAGGTCGATGACGAAGCAGGCGGCGAGGATGTCGGCGCCGATCTGGCGCAACAGCTGGACCGCCGCCGCCGCCGTGCCGCCGGTGGCGATCAGGTCGTCGACCAGGATCACCTTTTCGCCCGGAGACACGCCGTCCCTGTGCATCTCCATCTCGTCCAGCCCGTATTCGAGGCTGTAGGCGACGCGCACCGTCTCGTAAGGCAGCTTGCCCTTCTTGCGGATCGGCACGAAGCCGGCCGAGAGTTGATGGGCGACGGCGCCGCCAAGGATGAAGCCGCGCGCCTCGATGCCGGCGATCTTGTCAACTTTCTGGCCGGCATAGGGATGCACCAGCTCGTCGATGGCGCGGCGGAAGGCGCGCGCATTGCTTAGCAGCGTGGTGATGTCGCGAAACAGGATGCCCGGCTTGGGATAATCCGGAATGGTGCGGATCGCGGCAAGCAGCGTGTCTTCGAGCGAAGGTTTCATGGGCGGCTCTCCGGGCATTCGTCCGATTCGACTTGAAGACATGAAAAGGAACTCTGGCCGATCGTAACCCGGCGCGGCCGGCGACGGCTACCGCGATGTGGCGCCTGGAAGAAAATTGTCCGGCAAAAGACTGAGCCGGCCGCCTTCGGAATACAAAAAGGGCGCCTTTCAGCGCCCTTTCGATGTCGTGGCTTTGCGTAACTCAGTGCGCCACGCCGGCCCACACCTTGCGCTTTGTCAGATAGACCAACGCACCGAACAGCAACAGGAAGACCAGCACGCGAAAGCCGGTCTTCTTGCGGGCTTCCAGATGCGGCTCGGCTGCCCACATCAGGAAGGCCGACACGTCGCGGGAATACTGGTCGACCGTCTGCGGCGAGCCGTCATCATAGGTCACCTGATCGTCGGAGAGCGGGTTGGGCATCTTCAGCGACACGCCGGCTATGAAGTACGGATTGTAGTGCGTGCCTTCCGGTATCTCCATACCCGCCGGCGGCTGCTCGTCATAGCCGGTCAGCAGCGAGTGGATATAGTCGGGACCGCCCTGGGCGTATTGCGTGAAGATGTCGAAGACGAAGCGCGGAAAACCGCGCGTGACGCCGCGCGCCTTGGCCAGCAGCGACATGTCGGGCGGGGCAGCCCCGCCATTGGCGGCCGCTGCTGCCTGATCGTTGGGGAACGGCGCCGGGAAATGGTCGGACGGTATGCCGGGACGATCGAACATGTCGCCGGCATCGTTGGGACCATCATTGATCGTGTACTCGGCGGCTAGCGCCTTGACCTGCGCTTCCGAATAGCCAAGGTCTTCCAGTGTGCGGAACGCCACCAATTTCATCGAATGGCAGGCCGCGCAGACTTCCTTGTAGACCTTCAGCCCGCGCTGCAACTGCGCCTTGTCGTAGGTGCCGAACGGCCCGGCGAAGCTCCAGTCCATCTCCTTCGGCTCGTGTATCGGGAAATGCGTCGGCTGGGCTTCGTTATGCGCCTCCTCCTGGGCGATCGCCCCGGTGGTCGCGGCCGCAGTGCCTGCCAACACAAGGCTGAGCAGCGCCAGCGAGGTGAGAATCTTCTTCATGCCAAATCCCCTTGAGATTCTCTGCCGCGCCGTCGTCGTCTCGAGCATGATCTTTTCCGAAAACCGGTCTCCACTTTTCGGGATCATGCTCAGCCCTTGGTTTCCGCTGCGGCTGTCGCGCGAGCCGGATGCCCGCCACCCTTGTTCTTCTCGAGCACCGCCTCGGTGATCGAATTCGGCAACCGCCGCGGGGTCTCGATCAGGCCAAGCACGGGCAGCGCGACCAGGAAGAAGGCGAAGTAGAACAATGTCGCCATCTGCGCCATGAAGACATAGCTGCCTTCGGCCGGCTGCGAACCCAGCCAGCCAAGCAGGACGGCATCGATCACGAACAGCCAGAAGAACAGCTTGTACCAAGGCCGGTAGACCGCCGAGCGCACCTTCGAGGTGTCGAGCCACGGCACCAGGAACAGCATGGCGATGGAGCCGAACATCGCGAGCACGCCACCGAGCTTGGAGTTGATCGGCCCGATATTGAAGGTGATGGCACGCAGGATCGCGTAGAACGGCAGGAAGTACCATTCCGGCACGATATGGGCAGGCGTCTTCAGCGGGTCGGCGACTGTGTAGTTGTCCGGGTGGCCGAGAAAGTTCGGCAGGTAGAAGACGAAGTAGGCGAAGATGAACAGGAAAACGAGCATCCCGAACGCGTCCTTGATGGTCGCGTAAGGGGTGAAGGCGACGGTGTCGGTCTTCGACTTGACCTCGATGCCGGTCGGGTTCGACTGGCCGACCACATGCAGCGCCCATATATGCAGGACGACGACGCCGGCGATCATGAACGGCAGAAGATAGTGCAATGAAAAGAATCGGTTAAGCGTCGGGTTGTCGACAGCGAAGCCGCCGAGCAGAAGCTGCTGGATCCATTCGCCGACCAGCGGAATGGCGCTGAAGAAGCCGGTGATGACGGTCGCGCCCCAGAACGACATCTGCCCCCAGGGCAGCACATAGCCCATGAAACCTGTCGCCATCATCAGGAGGTAGATGATGCAGCCGAGGATCCACAGAAGCTCGCGCGGCGCCTTGTAGGAACCGTAGTAGAGGCCGCGGAAGATGTGGATGTAGACGGCGACGAAGAAGAACGACGCGCCGTTCGAATGCAGGTAGCGCAACAGCCAGCCCGAATTCACGTCGCGCATGATCTTCTCGACCGAATCGAAGGCGAGAGTGCTGTCCGCCGCATAGTGCATGGCCAGCACGATGCCGGTCAGAATCTGCGCCGCCAGCATGGTCGCCAGGATGCCGCCGAAGGTCCACGCATAATTGAGGTTGCGCGGCACCGGATAGGCGACGAAGCTGTCATAGACCAGCCGCGGCAGCGGCATGCGGGCGTCGAACCAGCGTCCGATACCGGTCTTGGGCGTATAGGTCGAGTGTCCCTCGCTCATCGAAATATCCCTTAGCCTCAGCCGATACGGATCTTGGTGTCGGAAATGAACTGGAACACCGGCACCGACATGTTCTCCGGCGCCGGCCCGCCGCGGACGCGGCCGGCGGTGTCGTATACCGAACCGTGGCACGGGCAGAACCAGCCGCCGAACTCGCCTTCCTGGCCGAGCGGTATGCAGCCGAGATGGGTGCAGACCTGGACCATCACCATCCAGGCCTCCTTGCCCGGCATGGTGCGGTTGGCGTCCGTCGCCGGCGCATCGGCCGGCAAATTGGCATTGCGGGCGAGCGGATCCTTGAGCTGGGCCAGATTGACCGCCTCGCCATCCTTCATCTCTTGTTCAGTGCGGTTGCGCACCACCACCGGCTTGCCGCGCCATTTCACGACAAGCGACATTCCCGGCGTCAGCGAGGAGACGTCGACCTCGACCGAGGCCAGCGCCAGCGTCGAGGCATCCGGGCGCATCTGGTCGATGAACGGCCAAGCGACGGCACCCGCGCCGACCACCGCGGCCATGCCCGTGGCGACATAGAGAAAATCACGACGGTTGGGATCCTGGATGTCGGTTGCGCTCACGGGTGCCTGATCCTTTCGCCTCTTCCGTGCCGGTGGCCGAGGCTTGTTCCCCGCTCTTTCACGCCAACCCGACAGCGCATGGCGAACAGGCTAGCGAATTCCTCCGGCAATTGGCCTTCGGTTTATGCGTGAAGCCCGTTTTTGTCCAGACGGGTGAAGGCACAAGGGCAGATTGTCGCGGGGACGCAATTCGGCGTCGGGCGGCATGGTGGCGAAGACGGCGAAACCACAGGAAAACAATGACAAAACCGGCGCCGGTGTTTGCCTCGACAGGAGACCCAGCCTCGGTCTATCCTCGGCTCATGGCGCATGTCATCGACCGCGACAAATGGGCCAGGACGCCCGATCGCTGCCCCGACCATTGGCAGGGCGAACTGCAGTGCGGTGCCTACGGCTCCAGAAGCTGCCTGATCTTCAACTATCTGCCGGAGATCGGCGGCGGCCCGCGGCTGCACACGCATCCCTATTGCGAGGTTTTCATCATCCGCACTGGCACCGGCCTGTTCACCGTCGGCGATCGGCAGATCGAGGCGTCGGCCGGCCAGATCCTGATCGTGCCGCCGAACACGCCGCACAAATTCACCAATCTCGGCCCAGGTCCGCTGGAGACCACCGACATCCACGAAAACGGCAGCTTCATCACCGAATGGCTGGAATAGGCCATGATCCTGAACCGAAGGTCCGCATTAGCGAAAAGTGGAAACCGGTTTTCGGAAAAGATCATGGTCAAACTAGTGGTAAAATCTGACGCTTGGTGCCCGAGGTTAGGCAACCGCTTTGGGCGGGAAGGAGACCTTAATCCACCAGCCCTCCGACGGCGCGTGTGCTCACACTTCCAGATATTCGCAGCGCTCCTCCTTAGTCTAGCGGACGTTCGGCAAATGGCCGAAGTCGGACCCTGAGCGGACATTCTCAGCGCTCTTCCGCATTTCTCTCTATAGCCGACTTTCAAAGGAATCAGCGCCAATGACCTGGTTCAGACGTTTGTGAGTCGATCCGGCCGCCCGAAACAGTCATTCCCCGACTGACGCAAACGGTCTCGACTTCTTAAGCAGGCTGCCAAAGGCCCATTCCCTGACACGGGCGCCACAGCGATAGGCTGCACGCTACGCAGAAACCAGCTTCTTTTCCGTCGCGAAGGGGCTCAGGCCGAGCCAGGTCTGCATGTGACTGGCGACCTGACGATCGCCGGTGAGCAGGAGCTTTCCCTCGCTCATCGCCTTACGGACGGTCGTCAGCCCCATCCAGATCGCGGTCATGGTGCGCAGGTCGGTGGTGACGTAAAGGTCGACATCGAAGCCGGGATCGACCGAGCAGAGATCCACCGAGCAGAGATCCACCTCAGCGCCGGGCTCGATGAGAAGCCACCACTGCCGGCGAGCGGCCGGCAGTTCGGGGTACAGGAAACGAATCACGCAGCGCCGCGGCGGCAACGGTGAGGGGTCAAGATTGCGGTGCATATCCCACATCAACAGCGACGGATCGAGATGTTGCAGCGAGACATCGGCCTCGAACCAGCGCTGGCCCCATTTGCCGATCGCCTCGACCACCGGCTTTAAGTCCTGTCCGGCAGGCGTTAGTTGATACTCCAGAATTCCCGGCTCGGTCCGCGAAGCAACACGATGGACGATGCCGGCCTCCTCGAAATCACGCAGCCGCTTGACTAGAAGCGCTGGCGACATGAGCGGCACGCCGCGGCGCAGATCGTTGAAGCGGGTCGAGCCGGCCACCAGTTCGCGCAGGAGCACCACCGTCCAGCGCGTGCACAGCACCTCGGCAGCCAAGGCCACCGGACAGAACTGTCCATAGCTGGCTTGTGTCATGGTGAACCTCCTCCCTAGGTTCACCTGACGCTACGGCAGATTGCAGTTTCTGGCTAGTTCAGATTCTATACCGGGACACTTCAATTCCTGAACTAGAGCTCGCCTCCTCCCTTGTGCCATCTTCGTGATGGTTGCGCCAACATCGGCGCTCTAAAAAGCTGAGCTAGGGAGGAATACATGGCTCACAAAAGAATGGCGGACCAATGGGTATTGAAAAGCGAAACCTATGATAACTGCAATTGCGAGATCAATTGCGGTTGCCAGTTCAATCTGCCGAGCACCCACGGCTATTGTCAGTCGGCCTTCATTGGCCACATTGCCGAAGGCTATTTCAACGAGACGCCGCTTACAGGATTGAACTGGGCGGGGCTCTACAAATGGCCTGGAGAAATCAAAGACGGAAACGGCAAACGTCAGATCGTCATAGATGAACGAGCGGACGAAGCACAGCGGAGCGCCTTAGAAACAATAATCTCAGGCAGGGCCTGCAAGCCATTGAGCAATTTCTTCTCTGTTTTCGCGTCGACCTGTTCCGAGTTTTGCGAGACTTTGTTCTTGCCGATCGAGCTGGTGGCCGACCTGGAAGGTCGCACCGCCAGGGTCGAAATACCTGGCATACTCAAGAGCAGGGCGAGTCCGAAGATCAACGAGTTCAATGGTGAACCGTTTCATATTGCGATTGCCCGTCCGAGCGGCAGCTTCGAGTTTACCTACGCGGAACTCGGACTAGGCAGCACATCGGTCACTGGCGATATGGAGATGGTGTTCGAAGGTACTTGGGCGCACTTTTGTATTCACCACTTCAATCAGGATGGCCTGGTGCGCGAAAGATCAAGGCTCACAGCGTGGCTTGGTGCATAAGTCCGGGTTTTGGTGAATGACGGCAGTGCATCACGAGCACCGGTTCGGCCGGCTCCAACGAAGCGATCCGATTGAGACCGAGGCGCCAGACGGCCATTCTTGTGCATGTTCATCCGGTCCTCCGAGGAATCACTGAAATCTCGCAACCTCAGCTTCCTCGCCCGGGACCGGATGGACAACCTATTGAAAGCTCATATCTATTTCGCACCGAGCCTGGCCAGCATGGCCTGGGGGATGTTGTATTCCCGGATCACTGCGTCGTGCTTGCGCAAGCCGCACAATTCGCGCTGGATGAAATAGCCATGCACGGCCTCGGCCGCTTGCCGACTTAGGCCACGGTGAAGTTCTTGTCGCGGTTGTTCACCGCTTTGAACTTGCTGCCGTCGATCGCTCAATGGCACGCGTGAAGAGCTTCAACCGGCGGCACAGTTCGACGAACTGCCCGCACACCGCTCTGATCGCGGCTCCGTTGTCACGCCGGAAGTTAGCGATCGTCTCAAAGTCCGGCTCTCCTCCAACCGACCTAAACCTATCATAAAAAAGCGTTTTTACACAGCCTGGACCCAGAGCGGCCCTCATCAGCCGGTCGATTGAAAACCGCCAATTGAGCATCGAAAGCACCCTTGAGCCATGATCACTGGCGGATAACTGCGCGATGACTTTCCCAATCGTAGCCCAAAACGACAAAGCGCGAGCAAGACCCGAAGACGTGAAACGCGGTGGCAAGGCAAAAGAAGACAAATTTCTGTTGCACGCTGAACGATGAGCACACATCAAGTTCCCCGCGGCCACAAACGAAAGATTTGGCAAGAAGCGCTAAAGGCATTTCCATCTTCGTTGAACGGCTGTACCTTAGCCGATGCCGTAGGGCCGTACTCATGAAACTGCTCCCCATCTTACGCAGTTTTGGTCCGTGATGGTCCTGTGCGTGAAGGCAGAGGAGCGGACATGATCCGGCAGCTTACGTCCTCGGAACGCCAGCGCGGCGCAGCTATCGCGCTCGCCGTGGTGATCGCTGGAGCGGCGATGGCAGCCCTGGGACGTTCGGACACGCTTGGTGTCCAGGGCGTTATCGTAATGCTGTTCGCAGGCGGATTGCTCTACGGAGTGCTGTCCTCGTTCTACGAGCCGGAGCCGACGGAGGACCGGGAGGCGTCGTATTACGACGATCCGATCAAAGTCGGCATTGTGCTTTCGATGGCCTGGGCTGTATTCGGCATGTTCATGGGCGTTTGGGTGGCCGCACAGCTCGCGTGGCCCGACCTTGCCTTCGATGCGGCGTGGTCCAGCTTCGGGCGGCTGAGGCCTGCGCACACCTCCGGCGTCATCTTCGGGTTCGGCGGAAATGCCTTAATCGCGACCTCGTTCCACGTCGTCCAGCGCACGTCTCGTGCACGGCTTGCTGGGCAGATCAGCCCGTGGTTCGTGCTTCTCGGCTTCAATCTGTTCTGCGTTCTGGCCATTTCCGGCTATCTGCTAGGCGTGACCCAGTCGAAGGAATACGCGGAAGCCGAGTGGTATGCCGACTTGTGGCTGGTGATCGTGTGGGTGACCTACTTCATCCTCTACATCGCTACGATCGCGCGACGGAAGGAGCCGCACATCTACGTCGCCAACTGGTACTTCATGGCGTTCATCCTGGTCGTCGCGATCCTCCACATCGTGAACAACCTCGCCGTTCCCGTCTCATGGGGGCACGCCAAGAGCTACACGATCTGGCCGGGCGTCCAGGATGCGATGGTCCAGTGGTGGTATGGCCACAACGCGGTCGCCTTCTTCCTGACTGCGGGCTTCCTCGGCATGCTCTACTACTACCTGCCCGTCAGGGCGCAGCGACCGATCTTCTCCTATCGCCTGTCGATCCTGAGCTTCTGGGGCATCACCTTCTTCTACATGTGGGCGGGTTCGCACCACCTGCACTACACCGCGCTTCCGCACTGGGTGCAGACGCTCGGCATGACGTTCTCGGTGATGCTGCTCGTGCCGTCCTGGGCTTCAGCAGGCAACGCGCTTCTGACCCTCAATGGCGCATGGCACAAGGTGCGCGACGACGTTACGCTGCGCTTCATGATGGCCGCCGTGGTATTCTATGGCCTTTCGACCTTCGAGGGCTCGTTCCTCGCCATCCGGCCGGTGAACTCGCTGTCTCACTATACCGACTGGACCGTCGGGCACGTTCACGCAGGCGCCCTTGGCTGGGTCGCGCTGATCACCTTCGGCTCGCTTTATACGCTCGTGCCCAGCCTCTGGAAGCGCGAGCGCATGTACTCGGAGACCCTCGTCGAGGTGCACTTCTGGCTGGCGATTGCCGGAACGCTGATTTACGCCTTCGCGATGTGGAATTCAGGCATCATCCAGGGGCTGATGTGGCGGACCTACACGGAAGACGGCGCGCTCGCCTATTCCTTCGTCGACTCGCTGGTGGCGATGTACCCCTATTACATCGCCCGCGCCTTCGGTGGGCTGCTCTTCCTGCTGGGCGCGGTAGTGGGCTGCTATAATATGTGGATGACGGTCCAATCCGCGCCGCTCGCTGCGCCGCGCGAAGCAGACGTGCCCGTAGTCCCGGCGACCATTCCGGGGGAATGACGGATGCCTGAACTCTTCCACCGCAAGCTCGAGCGTTCTGCCATCTGGTTCGTTATCGCAATCATCGCGGCGGCGAGTGTCGGCGGCATCGTCGAGATCGCGCCCCTGTTCACCATCGATGAGACGGTGGAAGAAGCTCCGGACATGCGGATGTACACCCCGCTGGAGCTCGCCGGGCGCAACATCTATATCCGCGAGGGCTGCTACGCCTGCCATAGCCAGATGATCCGGACACTCCGGGACGAGGTGGAGCGCTATGGGCCCTACTCGCTCGCCGTAGAGTCCCGGTATGACCGCCCGATGCTCTGGGGGTCCAAGCGGACGGGACCGGATCTCGCCCGTGTCGGCGGCAAGTATTCCGACTTCTGGCACGTCGCGCACCTGACGAACCCTCGTGACGTGGTCCCGGAGTCGAACATGCCCGCCTACCGCTGGTTGGCCCGTACGTCTCTGAAGATTGAAGACCTGCCCTTGCACCTGGCGGCGCAGCGGGCGCTCGGCGTACCCTACACGGACGAGATGCTGGAGAACGCGGCGCGCGACGCCTATGGCCAGGCGACTCCGGACACGGACTTCGCCGCAGGCGTCACTGAGCGTTACGGCGAGGAGACCCAGGTAAGCGCGTTCGACGGAGTGACGACCGACGTCACCGAGATGGACGCACTGGTGGCCTATCTCCAGGTCCTGGGGCGACTGACGGCAGCAGCGTACGGGAATACCGCGGCCCCTGAAGAAGAGCCGGACCCGGAAGGCTAATGGCGGAGGCTATCGGATGGACCTGGATTATAACGCCGTTGTCGCATTCTCGAAGAGTTGGGGCCTTTTTTACCTGATCGCGTTCGCACTCGGCGTGCTCGTCTATACCTTCTGGCCTTCGAACAGGAAGCGTTTCGACAGGGCCAAGCACAGCATCCTCGACGAGGACGACAAGCCATGGAAGTGAATGAACGCGACCCCGTCACCGGCCGCGAGACCACCGGTCACGAGTGGAACGGCATCAAGGAGTTGGATACGCCGGTCCCGCGCGGCGTGCTCATGTTCCTGATCGTAACCCACGTCTGGGCGATCGCCTGGTGGTTTCTCGTTCCATCCTGGCCGCTGGGAACGACCTATACGAGGGGCCTTCTCGGAATTGACCAAAGACAGACGGTCGAGGCGCGCCTCGTCGAGGCGCGGCGCGATCGGGTGAACTGGATGAATCGCATCGAGACGGAAGGCTACGATGTGATCCTCGCCGACGAGGCGCTGATGCAAACGGTTCGCAGCACCGGACGGCAGCTGTTCGGCGACAACTGCGCGGCATGCCACGGCAGGGACGGCAAAGGCGGAGCGAACTATCCCGACCTTACGGACGACGATTGGCTGTGGGGCGGCGGCCCCGAACTCATCGAGCAGACGATGCGCGTGGGCATCAACACGCGGCACCCGGAAAGCCGGATCGGACAGATGCCGGCTTTCGGGCGCGATGAGATGCTCGACCGCGAACAGGTCCGGACCGTGGCCGCCTACGTCTATTCGCTGACGCACCCCGACTACTCTACCCATGAAAACATCAAGCAGATAGAAGCAGGGCGGGAGGTATTCGTCACGACCTGCGCGACCTGCCACGAGGAGAATGCCAAGGGGAAGCGGGATGTCGGCGCTCCAAATCTCACGGACTCGCACTGGATTTATGGTGAAGATCTGGACACGATCATCGCGTCCGTGCACGGCGGACGGCAGGGTCACATGCCGACCTGGGACGAGAGGCTGACGACGGCCGAGATCAAGACGCTCGCGCTCTATGTCCACGATCTTGGAACGCAGCAGCCATGACCACAAAGATATCCCACAGCAAAGCATGGATAGCCTGGGTGCTGGTTCCAGCCGGGTTGCTGATTTTTGCCGGGGCGAACGCGCACCTTGTCTATGTGGCGGTTCAGTCGCAACCGGACTGCGTGGAGCACTTGAAGGCCGGGGGCGAAGGCGAAGGCTACCGCGCGGCGAAGTCAGCGTGCTGAGGAGGAGTGAGATGAGCGAGACCGACAAGTCGTATTGGCTGCTCAGCGAGACCTCGGGCATTGGCGAAACGCGCGACCGGCGCCTCGACCGGGGACTGCCGCTTTTCGAGGGACTCCGCTGGCTCTCTGCGGGCTGGCGGGATTTCTGGATCCGGCCCGCGTCGAGCCTGGCCTATGGGATTGTCGTCTTTCTCCTGTCCGTCGCCTTCGTTTGGACGCTTGTCGGATTCGGTCGTGACTACATTCTGTTTCCGGCGCTTGCCGGGTTCATGATCGTGGCCCCCTTTTTGGCGCTAGGCCTGTATGAAAAGAGCCGGGCAATAGAGGAAGGACGCGCCATCGGCCTCGCCTCGATGCTCCTGGTGCGCCCCACCGGCGGCGCACAGGTCTTCTTCACGGGCCTACTACTGTGTTTGCTCCTGCTTCTGTGGACGCGTGCGGCGGTGCTCCTCTGGGCGCTCTTCTTCGGCGTGACGCCCTTTCCCGGATTCGACCGCATAGTCGGAGTGCTCTTCGGCACCGCATATGGGTGGGCGATGATTGCGATCGGGACGGCGATAGGAGGCCTCTTCGCGGCCTTCGCTTTCGCCATCAGCGTCTTTGCAGTGCCGATGCTGCTCGACCGGCGCGTGGACGCGCTGACGGCTATGGCTGTCAGCGCGAAACTGGTGTGGAACAACCTTCCGCCGATGCTGGCCTGGGGCGCCTTGGTGCTCCTGCTCTTCGCAGTCTGCGTGGTCACAGGGCTTATCGGGATGATCGTCATCTTTCCTCTGCTGGGGCACGCAACCTGGCATGCGTACAGGGCGGTCGCACGTCCAGAGGGGTGAGACCATGAGTTGTTGCGCGCCGGGAGCCGAAGCCGCATTGCTGCTGGCGCCAAGGCGGGAGATTGCCGAGCGCGAAATCGTGCTCGCCAGCCGCGACATGGGGGATGGCGCTTTCCAGACCCAGTTTTCGGTACCGCAAGCGCATTGCGCTGCCTGCATAGCTGCGATCGAAGGCGCGCTGCAAAGTCTCGACGGAATCATCGCGGCACGAGTGAATCTCACGTCCCGACGTGTCGCCGTGAAGTGGAGGAATGAAGGTCGTGTCCCTCCGATGTTCGACGCCCTGAAGGCTGTCGGATACGATGCCTGCCTCGCGGAGACGGAAGACGGCGCATGCGATGCCGAGTTGTCGCGGCTGCTGCGGGCCACAGCCGTGGCGGGATTCGCCGCCATGAACATCATGTTGCTGTCGGTGTCCGTCTGGTCTGGCGCAGATCAGGGAACTCGAAATGCATTTCACTTGATCTCGGCGCTGCTGGCCGTCCCCACCGTCGCCTATTCCGGACGGATATTCTTCGTTTCGGCGTGGAATTTGGCGATGAAGCGCACCGCCAGCATGGACTTTCCCATCTCAGTCGGAATCCTGCTGGCTCTGGGCTTGAGCCTCTACGACACGTCTGTCGGAGGACCTCACGCCTATTTCGATGCGGTAACGTCGTTGATCTTCTTTCTGCTTGTCGGGCGCACGCTTGACCATGCGATGAGGCGGAAGGCGCGGAACGCCGTCATCGGTCTTGCCCGCTTGATGCCGAGGGGGGCGGCGGTGGTCGGGGCGGACGGAAGCCGCGAGTTCCGCGACCTGACAGAAATCGAGCCGGGCGACATGATATTGGTAGCCCCCGGAGAACGCATTCCGGTGGACGGGACGGTTGTCATGGGCGCGGGCAGCCTCGACGTTTCGGTGGTGAGCGGTGAGTCCAAGCCCGAACGCGCGCAGCCGGGCAGCGCCGTTCTTTCGGGAGCGCTAAGTCTTGATGGCGCGCTCACTGTCCGTGCCGAGCGGCGTGCACGGGATTCCTTCCTCGCCGACGTGGTCAGGCTGATGGAGGCGGCTGAGCACGGCCGCGCCCGCTATCGCCGCATCGCCGACCGCGCGGCCGCGCTCTATTCCCCTGTCATCCATCTGCTGGCGCTTGCGACTTGCGCCGCCTGGATACTGCTTACAGGCGACTGGCATCGATCGGTTACGATTGCGATTTCCGTCCTCATCATCACCTGCCCGTGCGCGCTCGGCCTTGCCGTGCCGATGGTCCAGGTCGTGGCGGCGCGCCGGCTGTTCGATCTCGGCGTCACCCTCAAGGATGGCAGCGCGCTAGAGCGCCTTGCCGAGACCGACACCGTGGTCTTCGACAAGACGGGCACGCTCACGACGGGCGCCGCCCGCGTCGAACGGCACACGGTAGCTCCGCAAGATGTTGTGGCCGCCGCAGCACTCGCCTCCTTTTCCAGGCACCCGGTGGGGCGCGCGGTGGCCGCGATGACAGTCGCAAGAGTGGCTATCGAAGGGTTCCGCGAAGTTGCCGGGTACGGGATCGAAGGGCGCGTTGGCGAAGCGTTTTACAGGCTAGGAAGGAAGGATTGGGTCTCCGCAAGCGTGGCCAACGTCCCGAGTGAAGCCTCCACGTGGCTTTCGAAAGACGGAAAGCTTGCGGGTTCATTTGCGATTGCCGACGAAATCCGTCCTGGCGCGAGGCGTGCCATCCGAAAGCTAGCTGACCTCGGGTTGGCGACAGAGGTGCTGTCCGGCGATCGAGTGGAGGAGGCTTGCAGGGTGGCGGCTGCGTTGGGAATCCCGGAAATCCGCCACGGTGCGCTTCCCGAGGACAAGGTCGAGCGTCTGGAGGAGCTGGCGCGGTCCGGCCGCCGCATCCTTATGGTTGGAGACGGGCTGAACGATGCCCCCGCGCTCGCCACCGCGCATGTCTCAATGGCGCCCTCGTCGGCGGCAGACATCGGGCGGAATGCTGCCGACCTTGTCTTCCTGGGCACGAGCCTGGAGGCCGTACCACATGCCATAAGAGTCGCCCGGAACGCATCCCGGCTGGTGCGGCAGAACCTCGCCCTTGCCATCGCCTACAACGTTCTGGTCGTGCCCCTCGCTGTGATGGGCCATGTTACGCCCCTTATGGCCGCTGTCGCCATGTCGACGTCATCGATTCTCGTGGTCGGCAACGCATTGCGCCTTCCGGGCGAGCCTCCGCCCGCAGGATCTCCGGCTCTTCGCAGGCTCGACTTGGCGGAGGCGGCATGAACTATCTCGTCTGGCTTGTTCCAATTGCCTTGGGCATGGGCGTCGCGGGTCTCGCGGCGTTCCTGTGGTCGATGCGCAGCGGCCAATATGAAGATCTCGACGGAGCCGCCGAAAGGGTGCTGCTTTCAGACGCCGCGGACGTTCCCCTTCGTCAGTATGGGTGGAAAAGCGAGGCGGCCGCTCATGAGGCTCGCCCCAAGGGCGGGAAGGCGCCGACCGCCGACGGCGTTTTTTCAAGGAGCAGAACGGACGGAAGGGTTTGACAATGTCTCAAGCTGGTGACAGGCCGTACGACTGGGTGGCGGCGTTGGCTTTCTACTCGGGAGCCGCCGTGCTTGTCCCAAGCCTCGCCGCCTTGGTCGTTAGCCTTTTGGCGGTCGCCTTGGCATTGCTATAGCAACGAGATGGCTGTCCTGCGTAGGGCCGCGGCTCCGCGACTGCTGGCCTCTTCAACTGCTGGCCTCTTCAGTTGCATTCGGATGCGGACGGAGTATCCTTAAGTTTGGGCGCTGGACGTTGCTGCGCCTAGTGCTCGGGCGTCTCGCACGAGCGAAATTGGGGAGTGGCAGGCATGTCCGAGGCAATGCATCCGGCGGCGCCTCATTATCTTCCGCCCTTCATAACGGCCCCTGGCGAGACCGATGTGTTGCTCACAGGGACTGTCATCTTCCTTGTATTGGCCGTTATGGGGATCGGAAGTTTGTACTTCTGGCTCCATTCCTTGCCGGAGCGCATGTCCCACGGCGGCAGTCAGATCCAGTTCCAGCTGGTGGCGGTGCTGTCGCTGCTGGCGTTGTTCACCCACGTCCATGCGTTCTGGATTGCCGCGCTGTTTCTGGCGCTCGTCCCCGTGCCCGACTTCTGGACGCCCCTGGCCAGCATGGCCGACTCGCTCGCCAGGATGGCGACGGGGCGGTTTCGATCCCCCGCCGCGGAGGCGCCGTCTGAGCCGGCTCCCGAGGTGCTTGCCAACTATACGCCGGTCAAGGTGGAGGCCGTACCTCCTCCGACCCCCTTGGAGAAAGCCCGAAGCGACCCCCGCGACGAAATCGCCAAGACGCATGCGCCGGAGCCGTCCGACCGCCATCAGCGCCAGCCGGTGTCAGTGGGAGGTCATGAACGATGATCGAAGTTCTGCTTTGTTCGGTCCTGACCGTCCTGCCCGATTTTCTCGTCCGCCGCTTCGTACAGGGAAAGAGGATTGGTCACGAGATCACGCTCTATTCTGTATGGTATGAGCTGCGATACGGAATAACGGCGTGCATAGCTCTGACAGTGATTCTGCTGACGCTCATTCTCTACTATCATCCGTCGACGTCGAGTGCGATTTCGTTCTTTCGCACCATTCCCATCCTCCCCGAAGGCTCCGGCCGCGTCGAGGAAGTCTATGTGGGCATAAGGGACAAGGTCGAGGCTGGCCAGCGCATCTTCAGGCTTGACAGCTCGGAGCAGGAAGCGGCGCTCGAGACCGCGCGACGGCGCATATCGGAGATAGACGCTGGTTTCGAATTGGCCAAGACCGAACTGGTTGGGGCCGACGCCCGCATCCAGGAAGCGCAAAGCTCGTACAAGCAGGCCTTGGACGAACTTGAAACCAAGACCGAACTTCAACGGCGAAACGCCAGCACTGTCGCGCAGCGCGAGATCGAGAAACTCGCCAACATCGTGGAAGGGCGGCAGGCCGCCATTTCCGCCGTCATGGCAAGCAAGCAGTCAGTCGAATCACAGATTTCGTCCGTGCTGCCGGCGCAGAAAAAAAGCGCCGAGGCGTCGCTAGCCCAGGCCCAGGTCGAACTGGACAAGACCGTCGTCTATGCCGGGGTCTCCGGCACGCTGGAGCAATTCACCCTGCGCAAGGGAGACATCGTCAATCCCTTTATGCGGCCCGCCGGCGTTCTCATACCGGCGGAAGCCGGACGGAAGGCTCTTATAGGGGGCTTCAGCCAGCTCGAAGCCCAGGTGATGAAGGTCGGCATGGTTGCCGAAGCGACTTGTATTTCGATGCCTCTGACGATCATTCCGATGGTGGTCACCGAGGTTCAGGATCTCATCGCGACCGGTCAGGTTCGGGCGTCGGATCAGTTGATCGACGCCCAGCAGGTGGTCCGGCCCGGAACGATCACCGTCTATCTGGAGCCGCTGTTCGCGGGAGGGTTCGATGGCGTGCCTCCAGGCAGCAGCTGCATCGCCAACGCCTACACGAACAATCACGACCGACTTGCCGAGGAAGATTTGGGCACAGCGCACTGGCTGTTCCTGCACGTCATAGATACGGTCGGGCTGGTGCATGCGATCGTATTGAGATTCCAGGCGCTCCTTCTTCCGGTGCAAACACTCGTCTTTTCGGGCGGGCATTGAGGAACCGACGCGCCGTCGAACATGCGGCCAAAGGAAATACCGTCATGTGCACCAAAGTGCGATCTAAGCTCGCTATGGCCGTTCGTGCTTAAATGGAACGGGATTTGAACCGACATAACGCGGAGCAACAACGACGTCTCAAGGGATCAATGCGGCAAGTCATACGCTTGGCCTGCCGACCTTAGTTGCTCAAGTGTTTTTCCGGCGCAACTTCCCGACCAATCTCCGCCAACTGGCTCGGCCTTGCCTCGCATGGTGATTGTGCCGGCCTGATTGTCGGGGGTTATATAAACGGCAACCCCGTCTGGACCAATTTTGGACAAGTAGTAAGCACGAACGATGCCGCTTAAATCACAACGCACCAAGAAAGGAAAGTCCTCGAACGATCCCTCTTGGGCATGTGCTTCAGGGCTATACATGCAGGCAAGCGACGATTGCGCAATGACAGCGAAAACTGTTCCTGTAAATAGCCAACGAGCCTTCATGCGAATATCCTTCCTAGGCCAAATATACACCATTGATTGCCGTTCCTTGACCATCCGGTTCCGAATAAGCTCGATGGCGCTTCGCCACTCGTCACCGACACGATCAATGCGAAAGCATTATCGGCAGCCGGACGTCCGACAGGATGCCTTTCGTAGCCCCACCGAGCACGAAATCCCTCAGTCTGGTGTGACCGAACGCTCCCATGATCATCAGATCGGCGCCGATTTCGATCGCTCGCTCCTGAAGCGACACCTCGACCGGGCAATCCTCGGATACGAATGGCATGGCCTCGGCTGACAGCCCGCGTAGGTTCAGCCCTTGAGCCAAGCGTTGGGCGGCGTCCGTCTCCTGCAGGGACTTCTCGCCCGTCACGGTGAGCACCGTAATCTTGGAAGCGCGGCGCAACACCTGATGTGCATCCGCCACGGCGCGAGCCGCAACACGGCTGCCGTCCCAGGCAATAGCAACGCTGTGCAGCTTCGTGACAGGCTCGACCTCTGGCAGAAGGATCGTCGGCCTTCCCGACCCGAAGATAATGGCCTGCGCGGTCGTCCTGCTCGTGGGGTTGTTCGCCTCCCAGGCGCAGAGAACGAGATCATAGTAACGCGCTTGAATTGCAGCGGTGTCATTCAGCAAGGGAGCGTTCGACGCGACCGCGTCTGTGGTTGAGTCCACGCCTGCCCGTTTCGCTTCCAGCACAACCTTTGCTAGAAACGCTTCGCCGCGATCCCGGCACAGCGCTTCGGCCTCCCGCGTCATTTTGGGGACGTCGACCAGCCTCCACGACAGCGCATTCGAGATGTTTCGGATCTCTACGTTGATGGCCAACGCATGCAGTTGCGCGCCGAGGGCCGCCGCCATCGCGACCGCCCTGGGCACTACCATTTCAGGGTTGGGTTCGGGATAGGTGATAACAGGAAGCAGGGCTATCGTTTTCACTAGGTGCCTCCTTCTGAATGCAGGATACGCGACAGCCATCTAGTCCCAAAGCACTCATCCGGGATGTGCATGGGTCCGCTCACTCGCCCGGATCGTTGACCACGGCCCAACCGTCATCGGGATCGAACGCCGTGATCTTTTCGGCGAGCGCCGCCGTATCGGGCCCGAGATCCTTTTCGTAGACTGTGCCGTACTGGTTTACGACGAAGGTCATGATGCCTGTGCGGTCGTATTCGGCAGGCATCGCGATCAGCCCAAAGCCGGCGATCATGTTGCCGTTGATGACGTAGTCGTACTGGCCGCCGGCGACGTTAGCGCCTTGACCGTTCAATATGCGGTAGCGGTATCCGAAATAGCCGTCCTCGGCGGCCGTCGCCAACTCGGCCTGGCTGATCAGCGAACCGAACGGGCTTTCCGGCACGCCGTCGCCGGGTTCCCAATAGAGCCCGTCATATGTCCCGGGCGTGCTGATCAGCTTCTGAGCATATTCGCCGACGCCATCCTCGTCCCAGTCGGTTTCCTTGTAATCCTCCTGGGCGTCGACGTAGGCGCGCAGGTTGGCGACGGTGGTCAGCTCGTTCTCGCCGATCCTGCGGTTGATGACTTCTTCCAGCCCGGCGATGGTATCGAACGCCCATTTGCCCTCTGTCTGCACGACAGGGAATGGAAACGGCCATACCTGGTTACCAAGAAGAAGCGAGCGGCGGTCGGATGCCAGTTCCTTGACGGCGATGGCCTTCGCCGCCTCTTCGCGGATTTCCGGAAAGCTCGCCTCCACTTCCTTCGACTTCAGCACTTCGCTGGGCGACAGTCCGAGAAGCGAGGCGACGGCCTCCTTGTCATCTTCCTCCAGCGCTTTGCGGAACGCCTCGACGAGTTCGTCGACTGTTGCGAACGGCGTGGGCGCCTCGCCGACAAAGGACTCGAGATCCTTCACCGTGCTGGCTTCTGCTTCCTGCGTGCTGCCGGCCGAAAGCGCCGGAAGGCTCAGCGAGAGTGCGAGCGTTGCCGTGATGAGATAGCGGACCATGATCGTGTTCCCTGTAAGGTGCAACAAAGGGCGTGCCTGTTCGCGTTTATCGGCGCCTTCCGCCCCCACCTCGTCCGCCTCCGCCTCGTCCGCCTCCGCCCCGATGCATCTGGCGTCCGCCACCGCCCCGGCTCATCTGGCGCTGGCCGCCACCCCGGCTATAGGCGCCGCGGTTCGAATGGTTGGTCGCAACCCTGCCGGGCCGCGGATTTCCCATCGCCGAAGGCTTGCGCGGACGATTGTCGGCGCGCGCAGCCGGCTTTTTCCTGGAGGACTTTTTCTGAGCGACTTTCTTCGCCGCGGGTTTGTTGGCCGCCGGTTTCGCCTTCCTGTGCTGGTCCGAGACTCGTTTTGCATCGGGCCGCTTCGTCCCCGACTTCGGCAGCTTGGCCTGCGGCCGGTCCTTCAAACCTTCGGCGACGTTCTTGCGGACATCCTTGCCCTTGAGGTCATGCGCCCGCGCCTGCTTGCCCTTGCCCGACTCCCGGCGGTCCTTGGCCTTGCTGGCAATGTTGTTGAAGTCCTTGCTCTTCAGGTTCTGCTTGAGCTTGTCGCGGTCGATGTTCGCGTTCTTGAGATTGATCTTGTCGCGGTCGATATTCTTGAGGTCGAGGTCCTTCAGCTTGTCGATGTCGATATTGTCGATGTCGATATTGTCGAAATCGACATCGATGTTGTCGCCGATATCGACGTCGAGATCCACGTCGCCGCCCCAGGTTCCCCAGTCGTCCCAGTCGACCACGGCGGCCCACATCGCACCGGTAGCAAGCGCGGCCCAGTAGGGCGCCGTGGGATAGTAGTAGGAGGGGTACGAGTCGTAGACGATCGGGTCGCCCGCTATGACGTAATCGGGCTCATACAGCATTTCGGGGGGGTAGGTCGGGATATAGACGGTCTGCGGATCGGCAGACCTGATCACGACCTTGTCGCCTTCGTTGACAACCTGCACCTGCTCCGTCGTCTTCAGGTAGTCCTTGGCGACCGCCTCGTCGCGCAACTGCTGGATGGCGACGAGCAGGTCCTTCTGCTGGTTGGCGGCCGCGGCCCCCAACTGCTCGGTCCACTCGAGATCGTCGTTCATCATCTTCACGATCTCGGGATAATTGAGCAGCGAGATCACGCTGCCATCCCATTTGTCGCTCGGCTCGAGGTCGGGAGACTTCGCCTTTTCGTCGAGAAAGCGGGCCGCCTGCACGATCTGCAACGGATAGAGCGACGCCGCGATGGTGAGCGCGACGAGATCGTCAGGATAAAGCGCGATCGGCGCGGTCAGAACCTTCAATTCGTCGAGCGTGAGAGGAGCAGGCTCCTCGGTGGCGGCGGCCGGTTCGCTGTCGACCGCCGGTCGGGAAGTGGGCGTGGGCGTTTGTGCGTAGGCTGGCGCACCCACCGCCGGCGAAAGCATCAGGAGGGCCGCAAGGCCGACTGAAACGAGGCCGAACCTGGAACAATGGGTCATCTGGCTGCTCCTACGGTAGCGATCGCCGAGCTATTTCTTTTGCACGGCGTCGAAAGTGTCGACGTAGCTCCGCTGCCCAACCGCGCGGACGGCTCGGCCTATATCGTCACAGCCAACGTCCTGGAGATTGGCGAAGGAGACACGCACGCTCCAGTTGGGAGCATCGAAACCCCCGCCATTGAGCAGCACGATCGAGTGGTCCTCCACCAGGCGATAGACCAGGTCCAGTGGATGAACGTTCTTCTTCAGCCACGTAACCATTTCCTCGCCTTGGTATTTGCGCAGCCAGAACTCGAAATCGAGGGTTCCGCAGTACGCCGCAGAATTCGCGTTGGGCTGAACATCCAGAGGCGGTCCTTGCGCGTCCGATCTGCATCGGTCGGGCATTCCGGCCGCGCCACCGCTGTCGGAGCCTTCGCGAATATGGCTTGCACTGGAAACCGTTTGCGCGGCATCGGTATGGTTTAACCGGTCACACGGGGTGAGCCGTCGCTTCAAGCTCGGAACAGAGCCAAACTCACTGGAAAATTGATGCGCCACAGGAACACCCCTTCAATGGCCCTCAACTCTCTATTGTCAAACTACTTTCTCGCGCAGTTTTTAGACACACCATAGTTAAAATAAGCTTTGAATTATCGTCCCTCCGCGCTCGCTCACGTCTGCTGTTAAAATGTAACCATAGTAGTAGTCTACGTCAAAAAAAATCGAGACTTCAATAACATAGCGATGCAGTTGTTCCATGATAACACCTTGAAATAAGGCACGCAAGGGTGTATTGTACGACTTCAAATTAACTGGCATTACAATCAGCGGTTTCATTAGACAATTTTCATACAATTTACGTTAGCGGCGGAAAGCAATCGGAGAACTTCTGGCCGCTTGTTCTAGTATTGAACCTGCAACAGGAGGGTATCGTGGTAGAATGGGTTCGTGAGCACGCTTCGCAGCTGTCCTGAAATCTTGACCTTCATGTCTCTAGCCATTTGCTATTATTTCTGCCCCTTTATGTATGAAGATCTCGGCTTAGGAGCGGTGACAGCGACCCCCATTGCAGCCGTCATCGTTAGGCAGCTTGGGATCACGATTTTTCCGTCGCTGAGGGCGCTGCTGGCGGGACTGGTTGTCGGGCATCTGCGTATGCGCTTCCCTCTCTTCGGTGGGGCCGGGACTGTACCTCGGGCACTACCTGCTCCGTATGAACCCCATACTGCTCCTGGGAGGACTGGCTGGGGCGCAGACCATGACCGCCGGCATGGCGGCGGTGCAGGACCGCTCGGGTAGTCCGGTTGCCGTCCTTGGCTATACGCCGGCGGTTCCGATCGGCCACATCCTGCTCACAACTTGGGGGACGGTGATCGTGGGCGTGATGGCGAACTGAAATCCGACCTGAGAAAGGGACTTCGGTGGCAGTAGGATTACCCGGCAAGCCCCGATCGCGGCAGTTGAGACGCAGCTTCTTTTATGCGCTCGTGCAGCAGCTTCGCGTGGTCTGGCCGATCTTCTCCGGCATCCTTCTCGCCATGGCGGGATGCGGGCTGATCATCGGGCGTATTGAAAATTGGCGCGTCGACGAAGCTCTGTACTTCACCTTCGTGACGGGTCTTACGATCGGCTACGGCGATTTCTCGCCGCAGCACCTTCTGACGCGGTCACTGGCGATAGCAATCGGTTTTGCCGGCATAGTGATGACAGGCCTCGTTGCGGCGGTCGCCGTGCAGGCGCTGAGGGCGGCTGAGCGCAATCTCCTGAATGAGGCTGGAAATGGGCCCCTTGATCAAAGAGATCCGTAGCAACGTCGTTCTCTGGCTTTTGGCGTTTGTTCCGGTGGTATTCGTCGTCCGGCAATTGGAGCCGGAAGCGCACACGCTGCTCTTTGTGCTCTCTGTGCTGGCGATTGTACCGCTGGCCACCTTGCTGAGCGCGGCTACCGAGTCGGTCGCGTCCAAGACGGGCGATACGGTCGGCGGGCTGCTGAATGCCACGTTGGGAAACCTGACGGAACTGGTCATTGCGCTGGCTGCGCTGCAAGCCGGCCAGTACACGTTGGTGAAGGCTTCTATCGCCGGAGCAATCGTCGCCAATACTCTGTTCATGTTGGGCGCTTCGTTCCTGCTAGGCGGTATCAAGTATCATGTGCAGGAGTACAACAGAGTCAGCGCCAGGCTGCAAACCAGCCTGCTGTTCCTCGCTACGATCGCGATGGTGACCCCGTCCATGGTGGCGCAAGTCGATTCCGTTGCCACGTCCGCGTTTACCCAGCAGTTGAGCGTTGGATTGTCGGTGCTGCTCATCGGCGCCTACGCGATGGGCCTGGTCTTCTCGCTGAAGACCCATCGAGAACTTTTCAGCGGAACAGCCCATGCGGAAGAAGGCGAAGCGTGGCCGATGGGCCTGGCTCTCGGAACGTTGGCAGCGGTGACATTGCTTGTTGCTCTGGTAAGCGAAGTGTTCGTCGAGTCGGTGCAGGAGGCTGCGGTCGCGTTCGGCATGACCCCCGCCTTCGTGGGTTTCATCGTCGTTGCGTTGGTGGGCGGTTCCGCCGAGATGGCGGCAGCGTTTGCCGGCGCGCGAAGGAACCGGCTGGACCTGAGCGTGGGCATCGCGCTTGGGGCCGCATCACAGATCGCGCTTTTCGTTGCCCCGATGATGGTGCTCCTCAGCTATGTCATCGGCCCTGCTCCGATGGACCTGCTGTTCTGGCCGGGCGCGGTCGTCATGGTGCTTATCGCGACGATAACGGCATTTCTGATGACCAATAACGGACGTTCCGCATGGTTCGTCGGAGTGCTGCTGCTGATGGTCTATCTGATCTTCGCCATGACGATCTACCTTCTACCGCCGCAAATCTAGGAAGCTAGGCTGGAGCTCGTTGGAAGGTTGGTAATGGACTCAGACGTTTCGCCTCCTCTCGTCCATCCTCGTCAGGATCTCACCCGCGTGACGCTGGCGGTGCTGTTCATCGGCAGTCTTCTCATCGCCAGCGTCTGGGTGATGCAGCCGTTTCTGCCGGCGATCGTATGGGCCACGACGTTGGTGCTTGCCACCTGGCCGCTCATGCTCTGGTTGCAGCGCCATACCGGCAATCGCCGCGGCCTTGCCGTCCTGATCATGACACTGACCTTGCTGCTGCTTGTGATCGTGCCCTTTTGGCTGGCGCTCAGCACGGTCATCGCGAACATCGACAAGGTTGGCGACCTGGTCCGGACTATCCTGTCGATGCGACTGCCACCGCCACCCAGCTGGCTGGAGGGAGTGCCCCTGGTTGGAGCACGCGCTGCCGAAGGATGGCAGAAACTGAACTCGGCGGGCGCTCAGGAACTGGTCCAAAGACTGACCCCTTATGCCGGAACGCTGACCTACTGGTTCGCGTCAGCCACCGGAAATTTGGGTGGCATGTTCATACATTTCCTGCTGACGACCGCGATTGCCGCGATCATGTATTCGGGCGGTGAACGGGCCGCCGCCACCGCAATTCTCTTCGGTCGCCGGCTGGGCGGCGTTCGTGGAGAGACCGCGGTAAAGCTAGCCGGCCAGGCGATCCGAAGTGTGGCCTTAGGCGTGGTGGTTACCGCCGTTGCGCAAAGCGCTGTAGCGGGTATCGGGCTGGCCGTGGCCGGCGTGCCCTATGCCGCCGTGCTCATGGCATTGATCTTCATTTTGTGTCTGATCCAGCTCGGTCCGGTCCTGGTAATGGCTCCGGCAGTGATCTGGATGTATTATTCGGGCGACACGCTTTGGGCGACGGTGTTGCTGGCCTTTACCATCGTCGCCGCGACAATGGATCAATTTATTCGCCCTGTTCTCATCCGCAGAGGCGCCGACTTGCCTATGCTGCTTATCCTGGCCGGGGTCATCGGCGGCCTGGTAGCGTTTGGCATATTGGGCATTTTCATTGGCCCTACGGTGCTCGCGGTCGCCTACACGCTGCTCAATGCGTGGATGGCGGATGGCGATGATAGAGAACCTCCTGGGGAAACGCGATGAAGCCGGCACGCGTTGCTGCTTTTAAGCTAGGCGGCAGCGCCGCGAGCCAAATCGGCTAGTAGGGTGGACTCAATGCGCACGCCCGGCAGTTCACCCTCCAAGCGCTATAGTCGTAACTACCAAGACGCTACCGATTGCCGCCATGGCCAGAGCCATCGGCCAAGGGCTTCTGCCCATATATTTGCCGAGCCGTGCGCCGATCAAAAACAGCATGGCGACGGCTACCGCGTTCGACGCGCGCATCGCCGTCGGCAGATCGTCGATGAACAGGAACGGCATGCTGGGTGGAAGCGTCGATAGGATGACCAGCAAGCAGATTGAAACTGCAGCTCTGACATCCCGAATGTTCACAATGCGCCGATTGTCGGATGCTGGAAGAGATCTGATGCGCGTGACGATACTTTCGGCGTCGGCCTCGGATGTGACCAGGCGGACGTCCTTCGGCAACTCGGAGAGGAAGACGCGCCGCGCCTCTGCCAGGGGCATCACGCGGATGGCCTCAAAGAAATTTAGGCGCTTCACCCGCTCCACAGCTGTCGTCAAGGCAAACATGACGCCGTCGACAATTCCCCAAGCGAGGTTGCAGCCCAGGGCAGCCATCAGCACGGCCCCCACCTTGTCGCCTTCGCCAACCGCGACGCTCATGGTGCCTGTGAAGGAAAGCGCCATCAATAGTCCGAAAATTACCTCCGACAGACGGTCGATGGGGTCGAGCACGGGTCTAACGGGATCGGGACCGTTCATGGCAGGACAACCGGCACATGACAACACTTGAGCAATCGCACCTTACAGCAAGCGATTTCCGTTTGGAGTCTAATTCCGCTTGCCGAGTTCCCGTGCTTTTGGCAGAGGCGAACGAGTGGCTCCGCTTCAGCATGATGGCGCGGCGGTGTAGAACCTGTCCCATAGCGCATCCTTTGATTCGGATGGCAATGATGCCCATTAAAGTCCGGGATCAAACACCTAGCTACTACCTCGTCGCGACGGACGACCGCATGATCCCGTCGTCCGTGAAGAACTCGGAACACATTGAATCAGTGTGATATTCCGCCTTCATTTTGTGTTTGATTTTGCCGGAAATCGTGGCTTTGAGCTGCGATTTCCGGCAAAATGATTGGTGCCTGCGTTGCGTGATTCGAGGCGATGACAAGCAACGCAAGGAGCGAAGGATGCGTCCAAAGGAACGGCGCGATAGCGGCCAGGCGGACCTGTTGCAATCGCGGCTCGATCAGATCGTCAACATGGATCACGCGCTGGTGAAGCTGGCCAAGACGATCGACTGGCGCTTCCTGGAAGAGCGGCTCGGCGAGGTCTACGACGACGACCCCGGCCGGCCGCCACTGCCGACACGGTTGATGGCGGGACTGGCCATTCTCAAGTCGATGCACAACCTGTCGGACGAGGGCCTGTGTGAGCGCTGGCTGGAGAACCCCTATTACCAGCTGTTCTGCGGCGAGGAGTTCTTCCAGCACCGCTTGCCCTTCGACCGCACGTCGCTGACGCGCTGGCGCCTGCGCATGGGCGAAGAGCGGCTCATGGCGCTGCTCCAGGAGAGCCTGGCGGCGGCGACGCGGCTGGGGGCGGCCAAGCCAGCGGACTTCCGCGCGGTGATCGTCGACACCACCGTGCAGGAGAAGGCGATCACCTTCCCGACCGACGCCAAGCTGATGCATCGTGCCCGCGAACGGCTGGTCAAGCTGGCCAGGAAGCATGGCATTGCCCTGCGCCAGTCCTATGCGAGGGTCGGCAAGTTCGCGCTGATCAAGCATCAGCGCTATGCCCACGCCAAGCAGTTCAAGCGGGCCAACCGGCAGTTGAAGCGGCTGCGCACCATGCTGGGAGCGGTGATCCGCGACATCACCCGAAAGATCGGCGGCCGGCCGGGCTGATGCAGCTCTTCGGTCTGCCGCTGTCGCTGGCCCGGCGTGCCAGGGACCAGCGCCAGCGCGAACGGGGCAGGAAGGTCTATTCCCTGCACGCTCCCGAGGTCGAGTGCATCGGCAAGGGCAAGGCGCACAAGCCCTATGAGTTCGGCGTCAAGGTCTCCGTCGCCACCACGCTGCAGCGCAGCCGCGGCGGCCAGTTCGTCGCTCACGTCAAGGCGATGCCCGGCAATCCCTATGACGGCCACACGCTGGCCACCGTCATTCCCGCGATCGAGACCTCGATCGGAGCCAACCTCACCAAGATCGTCGCCGATGCCGGCTACCGCGGCCACAACGCCCCGAAGGACAAGACGTTCAAGGTCCATGTCGCCGGCTACAAGCGCGGCCTCACCAAGGCCGTCAAACGGGCGCTGCGACGCCGGGCCGCCGTCGAACCCGTCATCGGCCATCTCAAGAACGACCACCGCATGGGGCGCAACTTCCTGGCCTTCTCCGAAGGCGACGCCAACAACGCCGTGCTCGCCGCCGTCGGCCTGGAGACGGTAGAGAAGGTTACCGGCAAACCTGCAGCCTAGGTCCAATGACACAATACAGGGCCGGTGAATTAACATCGCGCCGGACTCCGCGCGTGGCTTTGGGGTTGGTCTTCGACAGCGTGGCCATACTCTTCGGCACAACCACCAATTTCGTAATAGAACGCACCGAAGGCCTTCAGAGCATCGAACTGGGTGGAGCCGCTGCTAGGTCCGATACAGGCCACGCTCATAGACGGCGTCGCCGTTGAAATCGAAGGCGGCGCATTCGCTACAATGGCATCAATACGCCCGGAAGATCGTGTCGCAGCATGGACCGCCCCGAAGAGCCCGCGTGCCACCGGCCCTATCTTGGTCTCCCAAGCCAAGGAAACCTTCCGTGCAACGTCACTATCGCTACGACCATTTGGGTCTCTTCGAGCGATGGTCTAGAATACGAAGTGTTCCGCGCAGGAGGGACGAAGATGAAAGTCGGCATTGTCGGAGCTGGGATGGTGGGCAGTGCGGCTGCATATGCACTTGGCCTGCGCGGGGTGGCTAGCGAGGTTGTGCTGGTTGATTTGGATTCGGCTTTGGCCGAGGCACACGCTCTGGATATCGCCCATGCTCTCCCGTTTGCCTCCGGCACGTCGATTGCGAGCGGGGACTACGACCGGCTTCGAAATGCAGGAATAGTCATCATTGCAGCGGGGTCCGCGCAGCGCCCCGGTGAGACAAGGACTGACCTTCTCGGACGGAACGCCGCAATCTTTCGAGATATCATCGGCGAAATCATGCGCGTTTGTCCCGATGTGATCCTTTTGGTCGCATCGAACCCGGTCGACATAATGACCCAGATCACACAGGTGATTTCAGGCCTGCCGGCAGGCCGCGTGATTGGATCAGGCACTATCCTTGATACAGCGCGGTTTCGCAGTTTGCTGGGAGCGCATCTCCACGTCTCGCCTCGCTCCATCCACGCATATGTGCTCGGAGAACATGGCGACAGCCAAGTACTGGCTTGGTCCAGCGCCCGCGCAGGAGCGGTTCCGATTGCGACCTTCGCTACACAGGTCGGAGCCCCGATCACAGACTCAGTCCGAGCAGAGATCGACGACAGGACCAGAAATGCTGCCTATACAATTATCCGGGGAAAGGGATCCACCTACTACGGCATCGCAGCCGGCCTCGCTCGGCTCATCGGCGCGATAAGGCAAGATGAGCAGGCGGTCTTCTCTGTTTCGATCGTTACCGAGAACACGGAGGGGGTTCAGGATGTTGCGCTGTCAATTCCTCGGATCGTGGGGCGCGAAGGGGTGACCGCCGATCTCTATCCTGAACTCGATGCACAGGAGCGCGCGGCGCTCCACCGAAGCGCTTCGGTTTTGCGGGGACTGTTCGAGTCGGTGCCCCTCTAGAAATTGGAGGCCGGCCTGATTTGCCATCGGTGCCGATCGGATTTGACGCTAATGCCGGAAGCGCTCGGCGCTGAGTTGTAGGCAGGACCGATCTTTCCCGGCTGGTCGGTCCTCAACGATATCGGCTGGCGTTTCTCTGCCCTCGGGGCTCGCTAAACCCCTGCGGAAGGTAACGTCGGTGGACCTGGGCCGCCAACTCAACGATCAATCGTGGCCACTAACCGATTAACACGCGAACCTCGTGTGTCAGGTCTTCGTCTGTGAGGGGAACATTTCCGTTTGGCAAAAGGACCCCATCCATCATCACCGAGCGTACTCCTCGGCCAGCCCCGGACGAATTGTCAAAGCGAATCTCATAAGTCGCACGACCGTGCCGATAGGTGATTTCATAGTCCGACCAGCTTGCGGGAACACATGGCTGGAACAGGAGGAACTGACCTTCACGTCGAAGGCCAAGAATAGCCTCCAGCCCTGCTCGATATAACCAGCTGGCTGAACCCGTGTACCATGTCCAACCACCACGTCCCGTATGCGGCGGCGCGCCATACACGTCGGCGCTGACCACATATGGCTCTACCATGTAGCGTTCGACCTGATCTCTCGTCGCTCCGTGGCAAATCGGATTGATCAAGTTCCACAGATGCATGGCGCGATCACCATCGCCCTGCAAGGCTGTGGCCCAAACAACCCACGCGGCTGCATGGGTGTACTGGCCGCCATTCTCGCGGATACCGGGAACATAACCCTTGATGTAGCCAGGTTGCAGTGGGCCATTGTCAAATGGGGGCTCGAATAGCGCAATCAGCTTGTCCTCCTGTCGCACAAGCCTTTCGTGAACCGCGTGCATTGCCGTTGAAGCACGTTCCACATCGGCCTCGCCGGAAATGACAGCCCAAGCCTGTGGAATGGCATCGATCTGACATTCATCGTTGAGCGACGACCCGAGCGGAGTGCCATCGTCGAAATAGGCTCGGCGATACCAAGTACCGTCCCAGGCGTTGGCTTCCAAGGCCACGCGCAAGGTTTCGGCTCTTTCGCGGCACCACGCGGCGCAGCTCTCATCCCCACGAGCGGCCGAAATCGTGGCAAACGACTTCAGGACTGTAAGAAAGAACCACCCGTTCCAGACGCTTTCACCCCTGCCCTCCGCGCCGACCTTGTTCATGCCGTCGTTCCAGTCGCCCGTTCCCATGAGCGGCAAGCCGTGGCGGCCTAGACGGAACCCGTGTTCCAGGGCTCGAATGCAGTGCTCATAGATTGCAGCGATTTGTTCGCTGGTGTCCGGCCGGTTGAAGTCCTCGTCCTGGTCCTTCTTCAGGAGGGGGGACCTAATGAACGGAATCTGCTCATCGAGCAAACCGATGTCGCCGGTTGTCGAAACATAGTGGTGAACGACAAAGGGAAGGAAATATAGATCGTCGGTCATGCGTGTGCGCACGCCAATGCCGGACGGAGGATGCCACCAGTGCTGAACGTCACCTTCCTCAAACTGCCGTGCCGCCGCTCGCAGGATGTGTGAGCGGGTTTCGTTCGGCGCGCAGTGGACCAACGCCATGACGTCCTGAAGTTGGTCGCGAAAGCCGTACGCGCCCCCCGACTGGTAAAAGCCAGAGCGCGCCCAAACGCGACAAGACAGGACCTGATAAAGCAGCCACCGGTTCATCATCAGATTGAAGCCAATGTCCGGCGTTGAGACCTGCGTTGCATTTAGGATGTCGTCCCACTGACGAGATAAAGCGGCGAAACTTTCGCGAGCGCGGTCGACGTCTGCATGTTCGCGAACAAGTCGGCGGACCTGCTCGAGGCCGGCAGCTTGTCCAAGAACAAAAATAACGTCCTTGGTGTCGCCAGGCTCTAACAAAATGTCCACCATCAGCGCGGCGCAGGGATCTTCCAGGGTTCCGAATCTTTCTGCCAGACTGGTCCGCTGCAATGCAGCGGGCCGAGACACCGAGCCGTATTTGCCAAGAAACTCCGCGCGATCGGAAGTGGCTGAACTCGCAACCTGACTGGCGGCCACGAACGCCAGTTTCCCGGCAAAATCACCGCCCCATGCGTTGTGCGCCACGATGGCTCCCGATTCGACATCGCGTTCGCAGACGACTTGCATCGCAGCGTCTTCACGATGTGTCCCCAGAACCCACTCGGCGAAATATGTTGCCGATATTTGGCGAGGTCGAGAGTCATCGTTCGTCAATTCGAGATGCACGATCTTGATCTCACCGTTAGGCGGGACATACACCGTCAACTTGTGATCCAAAGCTCGGCTGATACTTTCATACCGGCTGTAGCCTTGGCCATGGTGAACGGTCACGACGGCTCGATGTCCCAGTGGCAAGGGCGTTGGCGTCCAGATCTCTCCGGTTTCTTCGTCCCGCAAGTAGACGACCTCACCAGGTGTATCTGAAACCGGGTCATTCGACCAAGGCGTCAGCCGGTTCATCTGGCTGTTGCCCGACCAAGTGTACCCAAGCCCGGCTTCAGTCGTCAGGCAGCCAAGACTCGGGTTTGCGATGACGTTGCTCCAAGGCGCCGGCGGCAGGGACGGCGCTTGCGAATTGACGCCGTCGACCACAATGACGTACTCGCGCCCGTCAGGGGCGAAGCCCCCGAAACCGTTCCAATACAACAAATCCTTGGGCGGGATCGCAGCAGGGCGCGTGAGTGTCTCGCCCGCTCGAGCCGCGGATATTCGACCCGGAGGCGTTTCAACTTCAACTGCGTATGGTCGATCAAGCTGATTGGCCAGTGAACCAGAGTTGCTTGAAAGGATGACGCGCGCAGCGGCGGCGATCGCTGTGATTTGATCGTCTGAGGCCGTGCCCGCCGACAAGACGAAGATTCCTCCTGGTTTGCCTAGCGTTTCGGCTGCCTTTCCGGCTTGCAGTCTCTTGACCAATTGCTTTGCGCTACTGGCGCCGCGTGTATCAAGCAACACAAGGTCAAATTGCAAACCTCTGCGGCGGATAAACCCGTGCCCCTTTGTCACTTCGCGAACGAGCGTCTTATCCCCGTTGCCTTCGATGCGAACCAGCACGATCGGAAGGTCACCGGATATCCCGTGCGACCAAAGAGCTGCGCGATCGAAGAAGTAATTTTTCTTGAACGCCGTCGCCTGCCGCAAAGCCGGATTTGCAAATGCGATACTTCCAACCAGGCGATTAAACAAAGAGACCTTGTCGAGAGTCAGCTTTAGGTCGTGAAGCTCAGCTTGATAAGTTTCCGATGCCTCGCGGAACGTCTTATCGACGGCATCGATACTTGAGAATCGCTCTGCGATCGCGCGGACCGCCTGATGGTTGTCGCCGGCGCCCGTCACAAAGGCTACGCGCGCCGTATCACCCGCTTCCAGATGGACCGTCCTTCGCAGGCAGAAGACGGGATCGAGAACCGGGCCGGTCGTGCCGGATAGAGCTGCCCCCGCGTCAAATATGGTGGGATTTTCTGCCGTGCGGCCGCGTCCAAGGAATTTGCGTCGATCAGTCTCATACTCGACCACTTGGCCGACCTGTTGACTCGACGACGAAACATGAACCGCCCAGATCGGTTTTTCTTTCGCATCGCGCGGCCTGCGACGCGCAAACAAGGCGCCGGTCGCCTCGTCGTACTGCGTTTCCACGAAGAGCTTGGCAAACGTCGGATGTGCTCTGTCCGCGCGGCGATTGTTCAGACAGACCTCGGAATAGCTGGTTAGTTCGAGGGTTCGTGCCTTCCTGCCATGGTTGACAATCGTAAGTGCCCGCACTTCTGCGTCGACATCTGGTGCGACGCATACTTTCCAGTAAATTTCGATGTCTTCGGCTCGACAGCGAAACTCGGCCCTGTCTCCATGAAACGTATGCGTGTAGATATTATGAGGTCGGAAAAGAGGTTGCTTGCCGATGGACCATGGAGTGTTGTCCGTCTGGTCTCGGACGTAGCAAAACTGGCCCCAACAATCGCGGGTGACATCCTCTCGCCACCGGGTAACGTCAAGGTCCTTCCATGTGCCCCAACCGGCTCCTGTAGCAGTGAGCATGACACTGTAGCGACCGTTAGAGAGCAAAGCGACGGTGGGGGCCGGATCCATCGATTCAGGAGCGCTACTGTGTCTCGTCGGCTCGGGCGCGCTATCGCCGTGAATTGATTTTGCCATCAACGTTTTCCCACTCAAACGACGACACCGGCTTCGAAGGCAATCGTCACTGCAACCACCGCCGACAACTTTCCCGCGGCCTAGTCGGCGACATGTCCATTCCAGATCCTTACTGCGGGTATCTCCCGATAGTAAGTGAGAACGCTCCACGTACCGGTATTCAGAAGAAAATGTTGTCCGGCTCGCGGTGGAAGCCCGATCCAACGCGCCGCAAGCACGCGCAGTACGTGCCCATGCGCGAACAGAGCAACGTCGCCGTTCGCAGCCCGCGCCCGCGTCACGACTTGATCCACACGCGCGCCAACTTGCCTCGGCGTCTCGCCCCCCGGGCATCCATCCCGGAAAATCAACCAGCCCGGTCTTTTCGCCTGGATTTGCTGGGGCGTCAGCCCCTCGTATTCGCCGTAGTCCCACTCGATCAAGCTTGGGTCGACGATGGCGCCGGCGCCGAGACCCACCAACTCACAAGTCTCCCGTGCGCGCTGTAGTGGGCTTACGAGAACGAGCGCGAACGTCTGCCGCGCCAACACCGGACGCGTCCGTTCTGCCTGTCGTCGTCCGTTGTCGGTCAAGGGGAGATCTGTTGTACCTGTGTGTTGCCCGCTCAGGCTCCACTCGGTCTCCCCATGCCTGATCACGAATACGTTCACGTCCAGCTCTCCTGGCTTAGACGCTGTCAGCCGCCGTCGATCGCAGCGCTCCCAAGGCCGTTGCTTGTCCCGACACTCCGCCCGCGATTTCGGTCAGGTCGCCGCCGTGTAATGCGATGTACCCCCTGTGCTCGATCAGATCGTGACGGATGGCCTGCTTGAAGTAAGCGGCTCAAGCTGCCAGCCGCGGCAACCGGTCGATGACGTCGCCTGGCCCATGGAAGCGGGTCAGGTCGTTCACGACGGACATATCTAAAGGCATGGGGGCATCTCGTTCAGCTTCGCTCCCTCGAGGTAGTGCGGCTTGTGCCCATACTCCACCGCCCGGCTGGTCGTGATGCGGCGGACTACCAAAGCCCACCTATGCCGCCTCCATCTCATCGGTGTACGTCCCAAGACTAGCCGCGCCGTTACAGCGAGCCCGGTGGTAAAGGGCCTGTTGGCCCATCTTCAGCTCCTCGTCGCGTCCATGCCACGCCTCCAGCGCCGGATCCTGGAGTGCGCGCCCGTAGGAGAAACTGATCTTCCAAGGCTTTGGCCCGGGCAGTTGGTTGATCGCGTTGAGGTGGGCGGTGGCCGCCCGGTCGTTCTGACCACCCGACAGGAACACGATGCCGGGAACCGCCGCGGGCACGTGCCGGCGCAAGCAGCGGAGCGTGGCGCCTGCGACGTCCCGCAAGGGAACCGGACGAGAGTAGTCCTCACCCGCGATCACGATGTTGGGCTTGAGCAGCATGAACTCCAGCACGACACGCTGTTCGAACAGGGCACGGAACACGGCGTGAAGGACCACGCCAGTGACATCCTCGCAGCGCTCGATCGTGTGCGATCCCTCCATCAACACCTCCGGTTCAACGATTGGCACGAGTTGCTGCTCCTGGCAAAGCGCGGCGTACCGCCCTAAGGCGTGTGCGTTGGCACTCACGCACGCGGCGCTCGGCAGCGTCTCCGCAATGCGTATGACTGCCCGCCACTTCGCGAAGCGGGCGCCCATGCCGCGGTATTCGGAGAGGCGATCCCGCAGCCCGTCGAGCCCTTCGGTGACTGTCTCCTCGGGAGAGCCGGCAAGCGGCTTCGCGCCTGTGTCAACCTTGATCCCGGGCAGGATCCCCTGGCTGGAGAGGACCTGAGTGAACGGCGTCCCGCCGGAACTCTTCTGGCGGATGGTCTCGTCGTGCATGATGACGCCGCTGATGAACTCGGACGCGCCCGCGGAGGTGAAGAGCATTTCACGGTAGGTGCGCCGGCTTTGCTCGGTGGAATGGATTCCGAGCGCATCGAACCGCTTGGTCAATGTGGGCACGGTCTCGTCCGCCGCCAGAATACCCTTCCCCTCGGCGACTAGCGCCGCTGCGATGCTCCCCAGATCGTGGTTCATCGTGGGCCCTCCCGTTTGCTCTCCGTAGTACTCGTGCACCCTTTATCCGAACAGGAAATTATAGGCGCAAGATCAGATGAGATCAAGATTACGAGAAAGAATGTCGCAACAAGTCAGCGCGTTTCCCAAACAGGATTGCCTGCCTCAACCGTGTTGGCGGCAGTCCGGTCGCTGCTGAAGTGTGCCTCGCTCCCTGCACCCGACAGCTCAGTGTGCTCGCATGCCCTGATATGGCCTACAGCGCTACAGCCATCCTCCCGCGAAACCTGCTCGACGCAATCCCTCTACCACCGGCGAACAGCGGCGCATGAGGTTCCAGAGCAAGCCAGTCCGGTAGTTTTCGATCATAAGCACGACCGGTCCCTGGTCGATCCCAAAGTGGTACGGGGACACCCACCATCCCGTGGGACTTTCTTCTATCGTGAATGACGGATTGAAGGACGGTTTGAATCCGTAAAGCCGTGTCATGCCGAGATTCATCCGGGCAAAATTGCGGGCAGTGGGGATAACGATCTCTGGCGCGAATGGCAGCGAGGCTATGACAACCCAAGGTGCGACCGTCCCGTCGTCGGGCCCGAACGGAGCGCCGCGGGCAATGTAATCGAAGAACTGCCGCTCAAGGCCATTGACCGTTCGCGTGATCCAGCCCGGCCCGTCGCAGGCCGTGAACCCCCAGCAATGTTGGCCATAGCCGGCGAACTCCATCGGGTTTCGAATTGCATACTCCTGCTGCACGAAAGTTGCTTGCCGGCTGTTCTCGAAATAGTCGCTGTCGTGGTGACGCATGAACGCATCGCGGATGCCGCGAAAGTCCACCCACATGTGCGACAGCTGATGAGTAAAGAGCGGGCCTGAATAAAGCAGCTCGCGGCCGTAGATTTTCTTCCATTCGTAGGTTGCGGTGTAGGCGGCATAGCTCTGCGGGTGCAACGGGTGGGTCGGCGAGCCAAGGCCGAGGATGTAGAGTAGCAAGCCCTCATCGTAACCCCGCCACCGATGCGGGATGAATCCGCTTTCCGGGCGCCAGCCATGCGTCAGCGAAAGACCGCCATTGCAGGCCCAGTTCCAGTCGGCACGCTCATACAGCGTAGTAGCGAGGTGGCGGATTTCCGCTTCATCCGGAGTGTCGCGATCGAAATAGGTAGCAACGGTTAGGGCGCCTGCAAACAGGAACGCGGAATCGATCGTGGACAACTCGCACTGCCAAACGCGGCGACCCGTCTCGATATCCAGAAAATGATAGAAGAAGCCTTTGTAACCAGATGTGTTTGGCTCCGGTCCCTGCGGACAATCCGTCAAGTATCGCAATCGTTTGCGGGCGATCTTTGCGGCGAATTCGCGGATAAGAATTCCTCGTTCTACAATGACGGGAATTGTCGCGAGCGCCATGCCGATTGCGGCGATGCTTGCCGGAGCATTCGGTTCCGTCTTGTCGCGTACCAGCCCGTTGTCGGGGTTCGTCTCATGCAGATAGTACAGCAATGTCGAGAACTGCAATCGCGCCAGGTCTTGATCGGTCGGCAACCGATCAAGCTCGGCATCCGTCGACAGCGTGTCGGGCATAGCGCGTAAGTGCTCCGTTAACCGAGGTTTACCGGGGCATCGGGCATGTTCGCCTCAAAGACTGATTTGGATTGCAGCTCAACTCAAATATTGTCGCTTTCCGTTGACGTCCGTCGAGACTCGCCGCCCTTGTCCATCAAGCCCCATTTCCAACCGCTGATGTCCGGCAGATCATCACCATACTTCTCGATGTACTGTCTGTGTTCGATCAGCTTCTCGTGAATAGCCTGCTTGAAGTAAGCGGCGCGGGCGCCCAGTTGCGGCAGGCGATCGATTACGTCCTCCACCAGATGGAAACGATCGAGGTCGTTCAACACCACCATATCGAAGGGAGTAGAGGTCGTGCCTTCTTCCTTGTAGCCGCGGACGTGCAGGTTGTCGTGGTTGGTTCGGCGATAGGTCAGCCGGTGGATTAGCCAGGGATAGCCGTGGAAGGCAAAGATGATGGGCTTATTCTTGGTAAACAGCGCATCGAAATCGCGACCCGGCAAGCCATGCGGATGTTCTTCCGGCGGCTGCAGCTTCATCAGATTCACCACGTTGACCACCCGCACCTTTAATTCCGGTAAGTGCTCGCGGATCAACGCCACTGCAGCCAGCGTCTCCAGGGTCGGGACATCGCCGCAACACGCCATCACCACGTCGGGCTCGCTGCCCTTGTCGTTGCTGGCCCACTCCCAAATGCCAAGACCTTGAGTGCAGTGCTTGACGGCTTGGTCTATCGTCAGCCATTGCGGCGCGGGTTGCTTGCCGGCGACCACGACATTGACATAATTGCGACTGCGCAGGCAGTGATCGGTCACCGCCAGGAGGGTGTTGGCATCGGGCGGCAAATAGATCCGGATCACTTCCGCTTTCTTATTGGCGACATGATCGAGGAATCCCGGGTCCTGATGGCTGAAGCCATTGTGGTCCTGGCGCCAGACGTGCGAGCTGAGGAAGTAGTTAAGCGATGCGATTGATCGGCGCCAGGGAATCTCGTGGCAGACCTTCAGCCACTTGGCGTGCTGGTTGAACATCGAGTCGATGATGTGGATGAAGGCTTCATAGCAGGAGAAGAAGCCATGCCGGCCGGTTAATAGATAGCCCTCCAGCCAGCCTTGGCACTGATGTTCGCTGAGCACCTCCATCACGCGGCCATCTGGCGCCAAATGGTCGTCCTCCGGGTAGATTTCGGCCATGTAACATCGGTTGGTAACCTCCAACACGTCCTGCCAACGATTGGAGTTGTTTTCATCCGGGCTGAACAGGCGGAAATTGTTGCTTTCCAAATTCAATTTCATCACATCCCGGAGAAACTTGCCCATCAGCCGTGCCGACTCGACCGTGGTTGCGCCTGGGCTGGGCACCGCCACTGCATAGTCCCGGAAGTCTGGCATCTTAAGGTCGCGCAACTTCAAACCGCCATTGGCGTGCGGATTGTCGCTCATTCGGCGATGCCCCATCGGAGCCAGCGATGCCAGTTTGGAATTGAACCGGCCATCTGCATCGAACAGGTCGTCAGGCCGGTAGCTCTTCATCCACTTTTCAAGAATCCGGATGTGCGCCGGCTTGTCCATGTCGCCCATGGGAACCTGGTGGGCGCGCCAATAGTCTTCACACTTCTTGCCGTCGATTTCCGGCGGGCAAGTCCAACCCTTCGGCGTGCGGAAGACGATCATCGGCCAAGCCGGGCGTTTCAGGTTGCCGTTGTTTCGGGCATCAGCCCAGATTTGTTTGATTTCCGCCACTGCGGTGTCCAGCGCGTCAGCCAACTGCTGGTGGACGTCCTCCGGGTCGTGTCCCTCGACGAAGTAAGGCGTATAGCCCATGCCCTCGAAAAACTTTTGCAATTCGTCCTTCGGAATGCGCGCTAAGAAGCACGGGTTGGCGATCTTGTACCCGTTGAGGTGAAGAATGGGCAGCACGCAGCCATCGCGGGCCGGATTCAGGAATTTGTTTCCATGCCAGCCGGTCGCGAGAGGCCCGGTCTCGGCTTCGCCGTCGCCAACGACACAGGCGACGATCAGGTCCGGGTTGTCGAAGGCCGCACCAAAGGCGTGGCTCAAGGCGTAACCGAGTTCCCCGCCCTCATGAATGCTGCCGGGCGTCTCCGGGGCAACGTGACTGGGAATGCCACCGGGAAAGCTGAACTGCTTGAATAGTCTCTTCATACCCTCCGCGTCTTGGCTGATATTTGGGTATACCTCGCTGTAGGTACCTTCCAGATAGGCGTGAGCAACCAGGGCAGGGCCGCCGTGTCCCGGTCCGATGATGTAGATCATGTTGAGGTCGTCGCGTTTGATGACCCGGTTTAGGTGGACATAGAGCATGTTCAGACCGGGCGTCGTGCCCCAGTGGCCGAGCAGGCGAGGCTTGATGTGCTCGCGTTTCAGCGGCTCCTTCAACAATGGGTTGTCGAGAAGATAGATCTGGCCAACCGACAGATAGTTGGATGCCCGCCAGCAGGCGTCCATCGCCTGTAATTCGTCAGTCGAGAGGGCGCTAACGGCCGCCGCCGAAATATCGCCAGAACGACCTTTCTTTTTCGTTGCGGTCTTAATCGATGCCATCGTTCGCTCCTCTTCCAGAATGGGATCGGTCGCGTTGACACGGTCTTGGCAAGCCGCAGTTACTGCGCAGTTGGCATAAATATGAGCACGATGAACCGATACGGCTTATCCAAGGCCGACTTGGACGCTAGTATAGACCAAAATGGGCAAGGATGCTCGCGATTTCGCCTGGCGTTCTGACCTTGGCGGGACCGCGGGTGTCGTCACAAATCTGCCATCACCGGCACCGCATAGTTCTCATTGACCCGCCGCGGTGGCCTCGCCGCGCTCCACGAGGTGCTCAGTGCACGCGGTGACATGTCCGGGGAGGCGGCGGAGCGGTGGCAGCGAATTATCGGCCTGTTCGGCATCGACGCGGAGGCGGCCGTTTCCGAACTGTCGGGCAAAGCGATCAAGCCAGCCCGACTGGTCAAGGTATCCTAGCGACGGGGGAAGCCCTCAAAGGACTGTCCCGGAGGACACGCTTTTGGTCCAGATTGACTCAGACAAAGCCGAAACTGCTCACGAAAAATACGAGCGCTTGATTGCGCGCGCGAAGCTTGTGCCGGCAACGAAGACCATCGTCGTGCACCCTTGCGACGAGACTTCATTGCGTGGCGCTGTTGAGGCTGCCGACGAAAGCCTGATCGTACCGATCCTGGTGGGACCATGCCGCAAAATCCGCGCGGTGGCGGAGGAACACAGTCTCGACATCGGTCGTTTCGAGCTTGTCGACATGGCGCACAGCGATGCCGCGGCCGCAAAGGGTGTTGAACTGATCCAGGAGGCGAAGGGAGAGCTACTGATGAAGGGCAGCCTCCACACCGATGAGTTGATGCGGGCCGTCACCGCGTCCGCAACGGGGTTGCGCACGGCGCGGCGGATCAGCCATGTGTTTGTGATGGATGTGCCAGCCTATGCCGAGACATTGTTCATCACCGATGCGGCGATCAATATCTTTCCCGATCTCGACGCCAAGCGCGACATCATCCAGAACGCCATCGATCTCTTCACTCAGGTCGGTCTCGGCGAGCCGCGTGTCGCTATACTTTCCGCCGTGGAAACCGTCACCTCGAAAATACCGTCAACCATCGAGGCCGCGGCGCTGTGCAAGATGGCCGATCGCGGCCAGATCACGGGCGGCGTGCTGGATGGTCCGCTCGCCTTCGACAACGCCATTGACCCGGAGGCGGCTAGAATCAAGGGCATCCGGTCCGTCGTGGCGGGGCGCGCGCAGATCCTGGTGGTCCCCGATCTCGAAGCCGGCAACATGCTTGCCAAGAATCTAACCTTCCTTGCCAAGGCGGACGCCGCCGGCATCGTGCTCGGCGCGCGCGTCCCGATCATCCTCACATCGCGGGCTGATTCCATTCGCACGCGGCTGGCTTCCTGCGCAGTCGCAGTGCTCCTTGCCGACGCGCGCCGTCGCTCGGCAGCCTTGCCGGCAACGTAGCCATGGATGCGATCCTGGTCCTCAATGCCGGCTCCTCGAGTCTGAAGTTCCAGGTATTCGGATTTGACGGGTCGGGCGGTCTGCAAAGGCAAGTCAAGGGTCAGATCGATGGCGTCGGCACATCACCGCGACTGCTTGCCATCGGGCCTGACAAGAAGCCGTTGGTAGATCAAGCCTATTCCCCAGGCGATGTCCCGGATCTTCCCGCCGCCACAAACGTCGCGGGAACCTGGCTGCGGAAGACGCAGGGATTCAAACTCACCGCTGTCGGCCACCGCGTCGTTCATGGCGGGCCGGACTATGCTGAGCCCATACAGGTGGACGAGGACGTCCTACGAAATCTTGAACGTTACGTCCCGCTTGCTCCGCTGCACCAGCCGAATAACCTGGCGCCTATCCGCGCCCTGTTCGAGCGACGTCCGGAACTGCCGCAAGTTGCCTGCTTCGACACGGCATTCCATCGAGGCCACAGCGCGTTAGCCGACCACTATGCGATTCCTGAGCGCTTTTATGCGGAGGGGGTGCGGCGGTACGGGTTTCACGGACTGTCCTACGAGTATGTCTCCGGACGTCTGCGCGAGATTGCACCCAATATCGCGAGCGGACGTGTGATCATCGCGCACCTCGGAAGCGGCGCCTCCATGTGCGCGCTATCAGAAGGCCGCAGCGTTGAAAGCACGCTTGGATTTACGGCGCTCGACGGATTACCGATGGGAACGCGCTGCGGACAGATCGATCCGGGCGTGATCCTCTACCTCATTACTGAAAAGGGCATGACGGCGGCGCAGGTGCAGGATTTGCTGTACCGTGAATGCGGGCTGAAGGGGCTGTCTGGAATCAGCAATGACGTTCGCGACCTGCTGAAGAGCGATGATGCCAACGCCGCCTTCGCATTGGACTATTTCGTTTACCGTATCGGCCTGTACGCAGGGACGTTGGCGGCAGCGCTGGGTGGTCTCGACGCCTTCGTATTCACGGCAGGGATCGGCGAGAACTCGGCCGAGATCCGGGCGCGCATAGTCGAGAAACTTGGCTGGCTTGGCGCCGAGCTGGATCAAGCCGCCAATACAGCCGGAGAGTTAGTGATCTCGAGCGAGGCAAGCCGTATTGCGCTGTTCGCGGTCCCGACAGACGAAGAACTGATGATCGCGCGTCTCACACTGGAACTTATCGGGGCGGACAAAAAGGACGGTCTGGGCGAAAGCACGCGTATCAGTGCGGAGCGTTCGCCCTAGAACCACTACTGTCGATCGCAAAGTAAGGCTTGCCCGCCGGCAAGCCCACGGAGGAAAGGCCCGTCGCATGATTCCCGTCGCAAAAGCGCAATTGCTTGAAGGCAAGAAGGGGCTCATCGTTGGCATCGCGAATGACCAATCAATCGCGTGGGGCTGCGCCAAGGCTTTCCGCGCACTGGGTGCGGAGCTCGCTGTCACTTATCTGAATGACAAGGCGAGAAAGTACGTCGAACCGCTAGCTCGGGAGTTGGAAGCGCCGATCATGATGCCGTTGGACGTCGGTGTGCCGGGTCAGATAGAGGCGGTCTTCGAGCGCATTGAGAAAGCCTGGGGCGAACTCGATTTTCTCGTCCACTCGATCGCCTTCTCACCGAAGGATACACTCCAGGGCCGCGTGGTCGATGCGCCAGAGGAAGTCGCCGCCATCGGCGAGTGGCTCAAGCGCGAAGGCACCTGTCTGCTGCTCGCGCCACACCACGATGTCGGTTTCATCTCTTCCGAGAACGTGCCTATCTTAGGCTAGTGCCCGTTATGCCGGGCGGTCAGAGGTACAGTTCGGCATCAAGCTGCGATTGCTGCTCATTGTGGCCTTGCCGGTGTTCGGAAAGTTACCACATAGCAGCATCAGGCAACAAACCAGCCCGTCACTTCCAGAAGGCGCGGGTCTCTTCGAGGTTTCGCCACAAGGCCTTTGCGCCGACCCAGCCAAATTCGGCGCGCGCCTGGCTCGCCCCGATCACCCATCCGACGGCACGCTGCGTGTTCGGATCACCAGCGCCGGGCGCTTCCGCTCCCGACAGCATGGTTCTGACGGTCGCCGCATCGTTCAGATCGCCGAAGACCGTCTGAAGTTTCTTCAAGCGTTTCAGGAATGGATCGACACGCTTGGCCGGGTACAAGGGAGAGAAGAACTCGACCGCATAGCGCAATTTTTTTAGCTCCTTCCGCAACTCGTGGCGCTGCTCCACTGTCAGTGTCTCAAGTCCGCGTGCACGCTTGCCAACCTTCTTCCAGCGCTTGCCGAGCGCTTGGCTGGCCAACTCCGCGACCGGCGCCGCCAGCCGTCCGGTCTGGTCGAAATCCTGCGGAACGAGCCAGCCTCGGGTCTCCACGAACCGCGCCAGATCGATCAGGAACGCCTGCACGCGCGCGTCGGGGAGAACCTTGCGAAGGTGATCGCGCAGTCCCCTCGCCTGCCTCGAGAGAGCATCGGCAAGGGGCGGCAGACCCGGTTCATCCGCGTGGGCCTCGGCCTCCCGCCGTACGATATTGTTCGCCACCACATCGATATCCCTGAGACGCCCGACCTCCTGGCCAAGCCAGCGGGCTTCCATGCTGAGCCGCGTCATTTCCGGGCTCTTCAGAACGGAAGCGCAGACAGAGAACGCGCTTCGCAATCGGCGCAGGCCGATCCGCAACTGGTGCGGCCCTTCGGGATCGTCCAGCTCCCGGATCACCACGACATTCGTGGCGACCTGATCGAGGCACTCGCGAAGGACGTCGCGTGCCGCCTGCTCGGCGATCTGAGCCCGATCGAGTGCAACGTCCTCGGCATTGCGGGGCGCGAGCGGCAGATCGATCCGTCCCTGTTCGGCGAGCAGATAGCCGCGCGCCGCCTTGGAAAGCCGGGAGAACCTCAAGCCGCCATCGGGAAACAGCGCGTGTGCGATGTCGAACAATCCGCCGGGGCTGCCCTCGATGAGTTCGATCTCCACTTCATGCAACTTGGCCGAGCGCTCGCCGGCGCGGATTTCGCCGACGTCGATTGCCAACTCCGCGCGTGTGCCGTCGTCAAGCGAAAGTTCGCTGGCGGAGCGCCTGATCACGGTCTCGCAGACCGGCTGAAGCGGCGCGCCACTCACGCGATGGACGACCTCCTCTCGGACTGCTGCGTCCGGAATCGCTTCGAGACACAGCCGCCCACCCGGAGCCGGGTTCTCCACCTCGCCAACCTGCGAGAGGCCGCCATGCAGCTCGGCCCTGGTCTTGACAGTCTGTATCCATCGCCGCCCGTCGCGCCGGAGCCTTAACGCGATCCCCGCCTTCTTCAGCGCGTGTTCGGGAGTGTCCAAATAGATGCTTCTGAGCGTTCTCGTTTTTGGGCTGCCGCTGGCCAGCTTCAGCGCCTTCGCGCGCCCCCAAAGCTCGCTCGAGGTCAGTTCGTCGAGGAGAAATTTTAGCTCGATCTCGCTCATGGCCGAGTGTTGTCAGGCCCGGTGCAAGGCTATAGAGTAGCTGAAGCTAATAAAATAGCTATGCCAGCTAAGGATTCAACCCGGTGGGCTTGCGCCTTCCCGTGCTTACGAGTCTTTCCGGTTATCAACCGGGCTGGGTGCGGAGCGATGTCTCTGCCGGGCTTGCAGTTGCCGCGGTTGGGCTTCCCAGTGCTATCGCCTATCCTGCGATAGCGGGCCTGCCGCCTGAGACCGGCATCTACGCGAGCATCGCGCCGCTGGTTGCCTACGCGATCTTTGGCCCCTCGCGTCAGCTCATAGTCGGTCCGGACGCGGCTACGATGACGGTGCTTGCGGCGGTTTTGGTCGCGGTTACCGCGAGCGTGCCAGTCGGGCTCGAAGTGGACCGAACTGCGATCGCAGCAATCCTCGCGCTTGGCGTCGGTTTGTTTTGCCTGGCGGCGTGGGTGCTTCGGCTCGGCGTTCTTGCAACCTTCCTGTCGCGTCCCATCCTGACGGGGTTCTTCATCGGCATCTCGCTTTCGATCCTGATCGGCCAAATCGGTCGCTTCACCGGAGTCAAGATCGAGGCGGAAGGCCTGCTCGCACCGGTCCTCGAACTTCTGCGCAAGGCCGGATCGATACATTGGCCGTCTCTTCTGCTGGCCTTGGGGATGTTCGGTTTGTTGCAGATCGCGCGGGCCATGCGTTTTCCGGTTCCCGGGCCAGTGCTGGTCGTGGTCCTCTCCGTAGTGCTTTCGGCCGTTTTCGACTTTGAAGGACGCGGCATCGCCGTAGTCGGCGATATTCCGACAGGGTTGCCCTCGTTGTCGTTGCCAGCGATCGCTGACCTTCCGATCCAGACATTGGCCCTCGGCGCCGCGGCGATCTTCCTCGTGAGCTACGGCGCCGGCATCATTACGGCCCGCAGCTTTGGGGCAATAGGCGGCTACCCGGTCGATCCAAACCGCGAACTCATCGGATTTGGCGCTGCGAACATAGGGGCGGGCCTTTTCGGCGCCTTCCCGGTGACGGCCTCCGACTCGCGCACGGCGGTCAACCTTACCGTTGGCGGACGCTCGCAGGTGACGAGCATCGTGGCTGCCGCGACCCTGATCGCGACACTGCTGTTTCTCGGTCCGACCCTAAGGATTATCCCGATCCCTGCGCTCGGGGCGATTCTTGCGGCTACTGCAATCAGCCTGATAGATCTCGCCGCCCTTAGGCAGATTTGGCGCATCAGCCGCATGGAGTTCGTCTTCGCCCTCATTGCGATGTGGGGTCCGATCGGTCTGGGCGTCCTTAATGGGGTTGTCATCGCGATCGGCGCGACGCTGGTCTATGTTTTGCGCAAGCTGATGTTTCCCCGCGACGCTATGCTCGGCCGTGTTCCAGGCCATGACGGTTTCTACAAACTGCATCGAACGCCCGAGGCCCGTCAGGTACCCGGCCTCGCCGTATGCCTCATTCAAGGCAGCCTGCTGTTCTTCAACACCGACTACGTCGCATCGCGGCTGCGGTCCATTGCCGAGGAATTGCCGGCCGACACACGCTGGCTGCTGATTGATGCAAGTGCAATTTCCCAGATCGACAGCTCGGCAGCGGCAATGCTGGAGGAGCTATGTGACGAATTGCGCAATCGCGGGATCAGGCTTGGCGTAGCGGAGCTTCACGCCGAAGCGCGCGATATCCTTGTTCGCGCCGGCGTGATCGAGCGCATTGGCTCCGACATGGTCTTCGACATTCTCGAAGAGGCGTATCATGCGTTCGAGGCCCAAGCGTGACAGTTCAGGGACTCTCCTGCTGTCACCCAACTGTCATTTTAATGGCTGCGTGCCAGTGGAGTGGAGGAAGACATGAGTAAGAAGAATAGAGACAGGGCGGCGGCTACGATATCCGAACCGGCGGAGGAAGCGAAATCGGGAGGAAAAAAATATGCGAAGGAACTCGCCCGGTTGCATGTTGAGCTTGCCCACCTTCAGGCCTGGGTGAAGAAGTCTGGTGCCCGCATCGCGATCATTTTCGAGGGCCGTGACGCCGCCGGGAAAGGCGGCGTGATCAAGCGCCTGACCGAGCGGGTCAGCCCACGAGTGTTCCGCGTCGTCGCCCTGCCGGCTCCGACCGATCGGGAGAAGACCCAGATCTACATGCAGCGCTACATCCAGCACCTGCCCGCCGGAGGCGAGATCGTGATATTCGACCGCTCCTGGTACAACCGTCCTGGCGTCGAACGCGTCATGGGTTTCTGTAGCGACAAGCAGGCGCGGCGCTTTCTCGAACAGGCACCGACGTTTGAAACCGCCCTGGTCGAAAGCGGCATAACGCTGCTCAAATACTTCCTCGATGTGAGTGAGGAAGAACAGGAGCGGCGTTTCCGACAGCGGGCCGACGACCCCCTTCGACAGTGGAAACTGAGCCCGATGGATGTCGAATCGTACAACCGCTGGTGGGATTACACCCGCGCTTACGACGAGATGATCCGTGCGACAGACACAAGGCATGCGCCCTGGTGGATTGTGCCGTCAAACGACAAGAAGCGCGCGCGCATCAACTGCATTTCGCACATTCTGAGCTCCATCCCCTATGAGCGCGTCGAGTTCGAAAAACCTAACTTCAGCAAACGCCAGAAGCGGCCCGACAACTTCGTGGACGATGCAACTCCGCGCAACGTGGTGCCGGACGTGCTTTGACCCAGCTATACACGCAGTTCAGAACCATTACCGGTTCCTATTTGGTTTCGGGCTCCCAATTTAAGAAGAAGCCGACGTCGCCAGGGATTCCGCCGGGGAAGTTAATAATCATGGCCTTGAGTTTGTAACCTTGCGGCTTCGCATTCTTAACATAACGTTCGTACAACTGCTTGGCCTTACCCTGTAGCGTTTCAGTCCATTGCGGATCAGCACTGTTGATAGCCCGGCCGCTGTCGGTGCAAAGGTCCGACGGAAAGCTGTATACTAGTGCTTCGTACTTGCCATTCTTGACGGCATTCATCACGAGGCGGCGAACCATTGCAAGTTCATCATCACTCACTTGGTCCTTTAGGAAGCTTTCTGTGAACTTCGTGAGCTCCTCATTCTGCCGCGCTCGCAGCTTTTCTTCCTTGTCTGCCTCCTCCATTTGCTCTTGCAGGAGGGCAATACGAAGCTGATCCGCACTCGGCGGCGGCGTATGTATGTCTAAAGCCGTGTCTTTGATGTTGGCCATTTTCTCCTCCACTCGAAACCGTTCGAGAATAGAACACAGAGGCAGATCGACGTCTTGCCAATCTCGTTCGTTGGGCTCAATTCATGCCCACCCAACCGCAAGACGTAAATCAGCAGGGTAGTCGACTGAGGCAGGCTGCCAGCCGCACGTTGAAGGGATCGGCCGCCGCGGCAAGAAGTCTTGTCTTCGCAGTCCAGCTACCATTCCATGATGCCATGTGGGCACATCAAGGTCAAATTCGCGATAGGCGGTAGAATGTGTCGCGACAGGCCGCGCTAGTAGCAATTACCGGAATCGGCTTCCCGGGGCGAGCATGGGCGATAGGACCTGTTTGAGTGATACCCATTGCCATAATACCGGTCGCCATAATACCGGTTGCGGTAATACCGGTCGCGGTAATACGGTTCGCCATAATAGGATCCGCCATAATAGGATCCGCCATAATAGGATCCGCCATAATAAGGTCTGCCATAATAAGGTCTGCCGTAATAGGGTCCGCCGTAATACGGATCGCCGTAGAAGCCGCTTCGGTAATACCCGCCGTAGTAGCCGTTGTTGTTGGCGATCATGCTGCCGAGCAGCGCTCCAGCGACAAATGCGCCGGCGGGGAACCAAAAGTCGTTGTGCCTATGGTATCCCGGACGATAGTGGCGGTAGCCGCGATAACCCCTGTACCAGCCATCTCGAATTTGGATGACATCGGACTGCGCGCTTTGTGCCCTGGGCACGAAGATCGGTGCGGCATCAACTGGAACAGTGCTCGTAAGTGGAAAAGTGGCGACCAGGGAGGTCGCTATGCCTGACAGGAACCTCATGATCGCGTCCTCGCTGGTGGCAATGTTTGCCGTATGCGAAACGTCGTCATTAACTGGAAGAAACGTCGTCGATCCAAATTTGTTCCCGAGACCGGCAAATTGTCTCAAGCCGCTCCGAACCTTTGACGGTCAGACAGGCCGCCGTCCCCAGAGCTACGGGCGCCGGCAACATCGATTCGCCTGCGTCCGGATGGGGATCGTCGCCGCCGAAAAACTCCCGATGCGTTTTAAGCGAGAATACCAGACCCAGTGAGTGGATGATCAGTTCGGTGAGGTTGCCCAGCGTCGCATTGAGAAGGCCGCCCACCCGTATCGCCCGTCTTGGTCGCCACCGACTCGGTGGCGTAGCTCAGCAGCGCGGCCAGCGGCACGATCGCCAGCACGGAAAGCACAAAAAGCAGTGTGTGCTTCGGGCTCGAGTGCTTGAGCGACGAACACCGCAGGCACAAAGGCCAACAACCAGAGAACGGGATTGTCACGGATTCTTTGTGCAAGGGGGGCCATGGATACGATCAGCGAAATACTGCTTGTCTTAGAACGAGCGCTGGCTGGTCCATGGCTTCAAGCCCGCTAGCAGGCTTCCGAGCCATCAGTGCTGGTTGCCAAAAATGTCAGCTATCAGGCAGCGAAATGGGCTGATGAAGGGCGGCTTCGGGTCAACTTATTCCGTAGCGCGAGCGAATCTGGACGACTGGAACGGGTCGAAATCGGGATTTCGTCTTCGGTACCAAGCGTCTGATTTTCAACACTAGTATCTATTTGGCGCCGAGCCTGGCCAGCACGGCCTTGGGGATGTTGTATTCCCGGATCACTGCGTCGTGCTTGCGCAAGCCGCACAATTCGCGCTGGATGAAATAGCCGTGGACCGCCTCCGCCGCGTCCCTGAGCAACCGAGCACGATGTTCGCCATCCTCGCCATGTTCACGCAACTTCGCCAGCGTTTCATCCACGCGCCGGCCGGCGCGGCCGAGCGCCGCGGCCTTTTCGCCGAGGATTTCATGGCCGAGCAGGTCGAGCGCGCTCTCCCGCGCTCCCGACCGTCCGAAATTCGATGGCATTCTCACCGACATGCTTCACTCCGGTTTTTGCTGAAAATCTGGCCCTACTCCGCCGGCCGCGTTTCCTCCAGCACGCTCTCCTCGTTGTATAGGAAGCCGCCGGACTGCCGCTTCCACAGCCGCGCATAGAGCCCGTCGAGCGCCACCAGTTCGTCATGCGTGCCTTGTTCGACGATCCGGCCGCCGTCGAGCACCACCAGGCGATCGAGTGCCGCGATGGTCGACAGCCGGTGCGCGATGGCGATGACCGTCTTGTTCTCCATCAGCCTCGCCAGGTTTTCCTGGATGGCCGCTTCGATGTCGGAATCGAGCGCCGACGTCGCCTCGTCGAGTATCAGGATCGGCGCGTCCTTGAGGAAGACGCGGGCGATCGCCACGCGCTGGCGCTGGCCGCCAGACAATTTCACGCCGCGCTCGCCGACAAAGGCCTCGTAGCCCTGGCGATCACGATTGTCGCGCAAGTCGAGGATGAAGTCGTGCGCCTCGGCCTTCTTCGCGGCCGCGACCACCTCGGCGTCGGTCGCGTCCGGCATGCCGAGCTTGATGTTGTCGCGAAGCGAGCGGTGGAAAAGCGCAGTATCCTGGCTGACGACGCCGATATTGGCGCGCAGCGAATCCTGCGTCACCTTTGAAACATCCTGGCCGTCGATGGTGATCTTGCCGGCCTCGAGGTCGTAGAGGCGCAGGATCAGATTGGCCAGCGTCGTCTTGCCGGCGCCGGACGGCCCGACCAGTCCGACCTTCTCGCCCGGCCGCACGACAAGGTCGATGCCGTTGAGTACGCCGAAGCCCTTGCCGTAGTGGAACTCGACCTTCTTCACGTCGATCCGGCCGCCGGCCACGACAAGCGCCCTGGCGTCGGGCGCGTCGGTCAGGCCGAGCGGCTGCGAGATCAGCGCCTTGGAGTTTTCCAGCACGCCGAGATTCCGCAGGATGCCATTGAGCTGCATCATCAGCCGGCCGAGCAGCATGTTGAGTCGCAACACCAGCGACAATGTGAAGGCGACGGCGCCAACTGTGATCGAGCCTTCGACCCAGAGATAGACGGCAAAACAGGCGATCGCGGTGATCATGATCCCCGAAAGCGTCGTCAGCGCCATGCGCACGCCGGTCAGCCGGCGGGTGAATGGGCGCAGCGCGTCGAGATAGATATCGAAGCCGCTCCTGATGTAACGGTCGTCGCCATCGGCCGAGAACAGCTTCAGCGTCTGCACGTTCGAATAGGAATCGACGAAGCGGCCGGTGATCATCGAACCAGCCTCGGCGGTTGCCTCGGCATGCTTGCGGATCGCCGGCAGATAGCGCTTGGCCAGCCAGCCGAAGGCGGTGATCCAGATCACCACCAGCACCGCCAGCCGCAAGTCGAGGCCGGCGACCAGCACCAGCGTCGTCACCGTGTAGACGACCATGAACCAGACGACCCCGATGAAGCTTTCCATCAAATCGCCGGTCGCCTGCCCCGCCTGCCAGACCTTGGTCGCGATGCGGCCGGCGAAATCGTTCTGGAAGAAGGCGTAGGACTGGCGCGAGACGTGGCGATGCGCCTGCCAGCGCACCAGATTGTAGAAGCCGGGCGTGATCGTCTGCTCGTCGACCAATGCCGCCAGGCCGACGACGATGGTGCGGACGACCAGCACCATGGCGGCCATGAAGACAAGTTCGGGACCGGCGGCAGTCCACAGCGCGTCCCAACTGCGCTCGCCGGGGAGTTGGTCGAGAATGTCGACCAGCCTCCCGACGAAGTAGAACAGTCCAGCCTCGACCAGCGGCGCAATGCCGCCGATGACCAGCATGGCGAAGAAGGCGACCTTCGCCTGGCCGACATAGTGCCAGAGGAAACCCCTGACGCTGACCGGTGGCCGAAGCCCCGCGGGCTCCCTGAACGGATAGACCCAGTTCTCGAACCAGCGATAGACGGCAATCATCATTCGGCGGCCATCATTCTGCTGCCCATCATTCTGCTGCTTGACCCTTGACGATGGCATCGTTGGCGGCACCGTCGTCGAGCAGGAAGCCGCCCGATTGGCGCTGCCAAAGCTGCGCATAGAGCCCGCCGCTGGGGACGAGTTGCTCATGCGAACCTTCCTCGATGATGCGGCCCTTGTCCATGACGACGAGCCGGTCCATCGCCGCTATGGTCGAGAGCCGGTGCGCGATGGCGATGACGGTCTTGCCTTGCATGATCTGGTAGAGGTTCTCCTGGATGGCGGCCTCGGCCTCGGAATCAAGCGCAGACGTCGCTTCGTCGAGAATGAGGATCGGCGCGTCCTTCAGCATAACGCGGGCAATGGCAATGCGTTGCCGCTGGCCACCGGACAATTTGACGCCGCGATCGCCTACATGCGCATCGAAACCCGTCCGGCCACTGGCGTCCGAAAGCCTTGATATGAAATCAAGTGCCTCGGCGCGGCGTGCTGCCTCGACCAGCATCTCGTTGCTGGCGTCCGGCCGGCCATAAAGGATGTTCTCGCGCACCGAACGATGCAGCAGCGAGGTGTCCTGCGTGACCATGGCGATCTGGGCGCGCAGCGAATCCTGCGTCACCGCCGCGATTTCCTGGCCATCGATCAGGATCTTGCCGTTTTCAAGGTCGTAGAAGCGCAACAGAAGGTTGACCAGCGTCGACTTGCCGGCCCCCGAGCGGCCGACGATGCCGACCTTTTCGCCCGGCTTCACCGTCAGCGACAGGCTCTCGATCACACCCTTCTGCTTGCCGTAGTGGAAGCGGATGTCCTCGAAACGGATCTCGCCCTTGGTCACGGCAATGTCCTTGGCGCCAGGCCTGTCTTCGACGAGGCGCGGCAGCGAGATCGAGCTGATGCCGTCCTGCACCGTGCCGATATTCTCAAACAGGGTGGACATCTCCCACATGATCCATTGCGACATGCCCCACAGCCGAAGAACGAGGCCGATGACCAGGGCGACGGCGCCGATCGTCACCGCCTGGCCGAGCCACAGCCACAGCGAGATCGCGGTCACCGAGAACAACAGCAGCGAATTCAGCATGTAGAGCAGGCCGTAGAGCTGCGTCACCAGCCGCATCGACCGGTAGACCGTATCGAGAAAGCCGGCCATCCCTTCCCGGGCGAAGGACGCCTCGCGGCGCGCGTGCGAGAACAGCTTGACCGTCTGGATGTTGGAGTAGCTGTCGACGACGCGGCCGGTCATGGTCGAGCGCGCGTTGGCCTGCTCCTCGCCGACCTTGCCCAATCGCGGGATGAAATTGCGCAAGAGCAAGACATAGCCGGCAAGCCAGACGGCAAGCGGTGCCGCCAGCCGCCAGTCGGCCGAGCCGACGATGAACAGCATGCCGAGGAAATAGACGACGACATAATTGAGCACGTCGATGAGCTTGATGACGCACTCACGCACGGCGAGCGCGGTCTGCATCAGCTTGGTCGCGATGCGCCCAGCGAACTCGTCCTGATAGAAGCTCATCGACTGCTTGAGCAGGTAGCGATGCACCTGCCAGCGGATACGCATCGGATAATTGCCCATCAGCGTCTGCTGGCTGAGGAGCAAACGAAACCAGACCGTCGCCGGCAGCGCGAACACCACGATGAAAGCCATGCCCGCGAGCTTCCAGCCCTCGGTCTGCAGGAATGTCTCGCGGTTCTGCGCCGACAGCCAGTCGACGATCCGGCCCATGAAGCCGAACATCCACACCTCGGCAAGGGCGATAGCCGTCACCAGCATCGCATCGATCGCGATGTAGGGCCAGGCACCGCGCGTATAGTGCACGCAGAAGGCGATCAGCGTCTTCGGCGGCTCGACCGGCTCCTCGGCAGGGAACGGATCGAGCCTTGTTTCAAACCAGCGGAACATTGTCTTGGTACTCATGTGCTTGTTTTCGCTCACGCGGCGCGGAGCGCGTGGCATCCTTGGAGCGCGTAGCGTCAAAGACCGGCGTGCCGGAATCACCCGGGCCGCCGGTCCTGCTTCGCGCAATATAGGTTGTCGCGGGCTTTTCGCCGACAGGCTCGTTTGACGATCCTGACAGCGCTGTGTCGACAACCCGGAGTGTCGCGACGGTCTCTGCGCCAGGCCGGATCAGCCTGATGATCCGGCGCACCAGCGACGGCCGGCTGCGGTCGGGAACCGCGCGCGAGAAATCGACGTCCGGCAGCATGCCGCGATGCGGGCGCCGGCGGGTCTCGGCGTGAGCCGCAGACGAATAGGTTTCGCCGATCAAAAGCGCCCAGGTCGCCATCCTGCGCTCGTGCAGGCCTCTTGAACCGGGAATTTTGCAGGGATCGAACATCGGTCCGTCCTCCATGTGAAAATACGGGAAAAAGTCCGGCCTGTTCGCAGGCGAATGGCCGGCGAAAGGCAGGGATTGAACAGCGGCGTGTTCAGGTGGGGCGTTCAGCCCCTTCGACAGCTTGAAAAACATCGCAGGATTCCTTCGAAGGCCGAAAAAGGTTTCGGCTAAGAATCGGTGCGATCGAAGTCTAAAGCGTCAGGAGAATCGTCGTACCGAAACCGCCGGCAGGCTGGTAAGCCCACAAGAGGGGCGCTGGATGTACATGATCATCATGAATTACCCCTCCATCGGTTCGGGTTGACAATGCCCGGCGTATAACCGACTTCGCAGAAAATGGCCACCCACCAGTCCGGCAATTTCCAAAACCGCGAACCTGCTGTGGCCGATCTGCCACTTATTAGAAGGATGCGGAAATGAACGACCGTCTCCGCATCGCGCTCTACCAGCCGGATATCGCCGGCAATACCGGGACAATCCTGCGCTTCGCGGCTTGCCTCGGTCTCGGCGTCGACATCATCGAACCGGCCGGCTTCCCGCTCTCCGACCGGGCGCTGAAACGGGCCGGCATGGACTATCTCGAAATGGCGGCTCTGACCCGGCATGTCGACTGGCACGCCTTCGAGAACTGGCGCAGAGGCGAAGCGCGGCGGCTGGTGCTGCTGTCGACCCGAGCCGCGACCGCCTACACCGATTTCGCCTTCACCGACGCCGACATTCTTTTGTTCGGCCGTGAATCCGCAGGTGTGCCGGATCCTGTCCACGAGGCGGCGGATGCGCGACTGATCATCCCGATGCAGCCGGGCACGCGCAGCATCAACGTCGCGCTTTCCGTCGCCATGGTGGCCGGCGAGGCGATCCGGCAACTCGGATAGGATTTGCAGACCCTCAGTGGGCGCTGCGATTATAGCCGCTTTCTGGCCGACGACTGCACCGTCTCTTGTCATTCTCACCCAGGCGCACATCCCCTTCTCCTGCGGTTTGCATGTCCAGGGTTTCTTCGTTACAAGCTCAACTTAACTTGAGGTCAAGCGGAAAATTCGAATGGCTGCGGCAACGGAATTGACAGTCGGACAAGTGGCAATGCGCAGCGGCGTGGCGGTGTCGGCGCTGCATTTCTACGAGGCGCGCGGACTGATCCGCAGCCACCGCACATCAGGCAATCAGCGGCGCTACGGCCGCGACGTGCTGCGGCGTGTGGCGATCATCAGGGTAGCGCAAGAGGTCGGCATCTCGCTGGCCGAGATCGGTGCCGCACTTGAATCGTTGCCTGAGGGCCGCACGCCGACGCGCGAAGACTGGAATCTGCTTTCAACGGCCTGGCGCGACCAGCTCGATCGCAAGATTGCCCAGCTGAAGAAGCTGCGCGACGGGCTGACCGACTGCATCGGCTGCGGCTGCATGTCGATCGACAAATGCCCGCTGCGGAACAAGGGCGACCGGCTGGCGAAGCAAGGGACTGGGGCTAGAAGACTAGTGGTCCCTTCATCCCGCTGACGCCAGCGCTGCCCCTCAATTCTGCGGCGTGGCTGATTGGCGAAACCATTGACGACGGTGTCCTTTCTCCCCGTCACTATACGGGGAGAAATGTCCGGCAGGACAATGAGGGGCAGCGCCGGCCTTGGCAATTCGCCTGGGGAAGGTACGTCCCGCCAGGTTCTAATCCGCCGCGGGCAATCGCCTGATCGTGAACTCGATGACGTCGCCGGGCCGCTCGAACCAGCTTTCGATCTCGGTCCAGTAGGCCTGCTTGGGAAAGCGCTCGAACCACTCCTTCGCCTTGAGCCGCGCATCGGAGCGCGGCAGGACGAAGGTCTCGCGCAGGAACCCGTCGCGCGGCATGCGCGCGCGCTCGGCGCGCGAACGGTCGAGCCTCTTCTTCAGGCCATCCAGCGGCGGTCTTGCCGGGGTGCGCACGAAAGAACTCCATTCACACTTGACCCTTGCACCTAAGAGATTAGGGATCGCGGCCGGAAAAGACGAGTCATTTGTCGGGGCACGCGCCCCACAACCGGAGACAGCATTTGCAACGACCCGAAATAGCGGCGGGGCTGCCGGCCGACATCGAACAGAAGAAGAGGAAGGCGCGGCTGTGGTTCGAGACGTTGCGCGAGCGCATCTGCGCCGCCTTCGAGCAGATCGAGCAGGACCTGCAGGGGCCGCAGGCTTCATGGTCGCCCGGCCGCTTCGAAAAGACGCCGTGGGAGCGCGACGCCGGCAAGGGCGGCGGCGGCACCATGTCGATGATGCGTGGCCGCGTCTTCGAGAAGGTCGGCGTCCACACCTCCACCGTCTATGGCGAGTTCTCGCCGGAATTCAGGAAGCAGATGCCGGGCGCCGAGGAAGACCCGCGCTTCTGGGCGAGCGGCATTTCGCTGATTGCTCATCCGTGGAACCCCAACGTGCCGGCCGTGCACATGAACACGCGCATGGTCGTCACCTCGCGCCAGTGGTTCGGCGGCGGCGCCGACCTGACGCCGGTGCTCGATCGTCGCCGCACCCAGGATGACCCGGACACGATTGCCTTCCACCGGGCCATGCGATTCGCCTGCGAGAAGAACGCCGGCGTCGCCGACCACGCGAAATTCAAGGCCTGGTGCGATGAGTATTTCTATCTGCCGCACCGCGACGAACCGCGCGGCACCGGCGGCATCTTCTTCGATTGGCTGCATTCGGGTGAGGACAAAGGCGGCTGGAACGCCGATTTCAACTTCGTCCAGGATGTCGGGCGATCTTTTCTCGTCGTCTACGGACATATCGTGCGGGCCAATTTCAACGACAACTGGACCGACGGCGACCGTGAAGAACAGCTCATTCGCCGCGGCCGCTATGTCGAATTCAACTTGCTTCACGATCGCGGCACCATCTTCGGACTGAAGACCGGCGGCAACGTCGCCTCGATCCTGTCCAGCCTGCCGCCGGAAGTGAAATGGCCGTAAAATCTCGGTGAGTCGGACGTGAGCCGCAATGAGGTCCAAATCGTTTGATTTTGGCGGCGAATGTGGCGCGCAGAATATCTTTTTCGTCTAATATCCACTTGAAAAAACAGGGCTATTTTTCGTTCCGGGCCGGGAAACGCCGGCGGTTCATCCTCCCTAGAACCGCGACGCGACGCGACCGGACGGCCCATGATTGAGTGGGGCACCTTCCCAAAATGGTGCCCTCATTTTCCAGGAGAGCATGCCATGCGCAAGCTTATTATGTCGGTTGCGGCTGCCGCCGTTCTTGCCTCTGGTGGCGCTGCCTTCGCAGCGGTCAAGCACACCACGGGCACGGTCAAGACCTATGATGGAACGGCCATGAGCCTTGTTCTGGATAACGGATCTACCTTTACGCTGCCCAAGGCCTTCAAGAATCCTGGCCTGAAGGCCGGCGAAAAGGTCCGCGTTTCCTGGGACATGAGCGGCAAGCACAAAATTGCCGAGGCAGTCAGGATCATGAAGTGATCGCCTGCCCGCTGGAGCAAGGCGAGGTCTTGCCTCCGGGGTAGTGTTAAGAGGGCGGAGCAGCGATGCTCCGCCTTTTCTGTCTTTGCGGCAACCAAAACCATTCGACCGTGTTATGCTTGCTCGGCCAGCGCATGACCCGAATACCGACACCCGGTTTCAGACAGGGATCATGCGTCCATCAAAGGTGCTGGAGCTTCCGCGTTCAAGCAAATGGGCGGCGCTCCGGGGAGGAAAAGGGAGAAATCCGATGAAAGAATTCCACTGCGGCTCGCTCGTTCCGGGTTGTGACTGGCATACGCGCGCCGAAGAGGAAGCCGAGGTCATGCGTCGTGCGGTCGAGCACATGCGCGAGACGCATGGCGAGACGATCATCCGCGAGACGATGATCGAAGCCATCCGTTCGCGCATCGAAAAGCCCCGCGACGCGGCCTGATTGCCTAAGAGACTGTTTCGAAATTCGCTCTGGCGAGTCATATGGTGGTGGTTTCGAGAACCGGAGCGCAGCGGACATTAGAGCGCTGCGCGTCCAATTGGACGCGCAAAGGACGCTCTAACACTTTGCATTTGCGCATGATCCTTTCCGGGAAACCGAAATCGGTTTCCGGGGTCATGCGCTGGTCCGTGAGCACCGGCCTACGCCGGCCGTAGCTTTAACTGCCACGACCGCTCATAAGTGCTTCGGCCGGCGAAGGCCGGAAGCGCAGAAAACGCCATCAGATGGCCGCCCGAGTAGAGTTTCCAAACGGTCTCTAACTTTCGAGTGCTTCTGCGGCGCGCTCGAGGAGCGCGCCGCGATCCAGCGCAAAGCCGGACTCGACCCATTCGTTTTCGAGGTTCTTCAAGGTTGCGCCGAGTTTCGGTCCGGGCGACGCACCAAGCGTCGTCAGATCGGCGCCCTTGAGCGGAAAATCGGGCTTTTTCCACTTTCCGGTGAAGGCCAGCAGGCGCGAGAAGCCGCCGGCTTCGAGCAGCGCGTCATTGTCCTCGACGGCGCGGGCTCGAGCGGAAGCGAGCGACAGCCGTAAGCGATCGACAAGGCCCTGGTGATCGCCACGATACAGCCGTTTTGCGAGTTCGGCTTCGGTCGTCTTCGGCTCGACAGGCGCTGTCAGCGCCCACTGCCTCAGACGGCCGGCATCGCTGACGGAGAATCTCAGCCGCTCAGAGAGCATCTTCATCCGCGCGGCGTCCGGCGGCACGATCGCTTCCAGCCTGAGCAGCGGGTCCGGCGTCCAGCCTAGATCCTTCTCGGCCCTGGTCAGCGCATGGATCGCATCGATGCCCCATTTCTCGCTCTCCGGCAGAACGCTGGTGAGCACGCTGGCCTGGCGCATCCACAGCAAGGCGCGCGATGGATCGGGGGCCGACAGCAGCTTCTTCAGCTCGGACCAGATGCGCTCGACCGAGAGTTGGCCGAGCCCCTCCTTGAGCCGGGCGCAAGCCTTCAGCCCTTCGGCATCCGGCCGGCCGTCGCCATACCAGGCGAAGAGGCGGAAAAAGCGCAGGATGCGCAGATAATCCTCGCGGATGCGCGCCTCCGGATCGCCGATGAAGCGCAGCCGGCGCGCCTCGATATCGGCGACGCCGCCGACCAGGTCGATGATCGTGCCGTCGGCCTCTGCATAAAGCGCGTTGATGGTGAAATCGCGCCGTTCCGCGTCCGCCTTCCAGTCGCGCCCAAACGTCACTTTTGCCCGCCGGCCGTCGGTCTCGATATCGGCGCGCAGCGTTGTCACCTCGAACGGCTTTCCGCCGGCGACAATCGTGATGGTGCCGTGCTCGATGCCGGTCGGCACGGCCTTGAAGCCCGCCGCCTCGGCGCGGCGGATGGTCTCATCGGGCACGGTCGTGGTGGCGATATCGACGTCGGCGACCGGCTGGCCGATGAGCGCATTGCGCACCGCACCGCCGGCGACACGCGCCTCCTCGCCGCCAGCCGCCAGCGCCGCCAACAGCCGCTGCAGGTGCCGTTCGCCGAGCCAGTCGGCCTTGCCCGCGAGCGACATCCGGCCGCTCACGTATAGAGCCTTTCGTAGAGCGTGCGGATGATGCCGGCGGTGACCCCCCAGATCCGCTGGCCGCCATAGGGCATTTCGTAGAAGACCCATTCGAGGTCGTTCCACATCCGGCTGTCGCGGCTGTGGTTGGCCGGGTCCATCAGGAAGCGCAGCGGCACTTCGAAGGCGGCGTCGACCTCCTGGGAATTCAGCGTCAGTGAAAAACCCGGCCGCACTATTCCCAGCACCGGGGCGATCCGGTAGCCGCTGCCGGAGACGTAATCGGGCATGCGGCCGATGATCTCGACCCGGTCCCGGCCGAGACCGATCTCCTCGAATGTCTCGCGCAAGGCCGCCGCCTCCGGGCTCGCATCGCTCGGGTCGATCGTGCCGCCGGGAAAGGCCACCTGCCCCGAATGGTTGCGGAGCTTTTCCGCCCGCTTGGTCAGCAGAACCGTGGCGTCGCGTCCGTGATCGACCACCGGGATCAGCACCGCGGCGTCGCGCAGCGCCTTTGCGAGCTTCAAACGCGGATGGCCGGGGTTGAAGCGATGGTCGCCATAATCGTCGGCGGCATGCGCCAGCGGCTGCGCCGCAACGCGGGCGCGAAAATCCGCGGCGGAAAACGGCGCCGGCGTCACTTGGTCCATAGCGTCACCTGGTCCATCATGCCCCGGTCCATTTGGCGCTGCCCTCTCATGCGCTCAGCCGCTGCAGTTTTTCGGCCGGCATTATCGGATAAACCGCGCCCTTCGAGCGGACGGCAAACATCCTTCGACCGCCGACCTCGATCTCCTCGCCATGCTCGACCAGTTCATACATCACCGGCCGCGCCACCAGCGCCTCCAGCCGTCCGCGCACCAGCACATAGGGTTTCAGGCCGCCGGTCGCGTCCTCGTCGACGAAGCGCAGCGGATGCTCCGGCCCGGCCTCGACCACATCTCCGACATTGGTGCGAAAGGTGACGACTTGGCCATCGCCGGTGCCGCAAACATCCATCTCGACGGCGATGAAAGGCGCATCGACGACGCGGATGCCGACCCTTTCCACCGGCGTCACCAGATAGGTCTTGCCGTCTTCGTCCTTGCGCAGCACGGAGGAAAACAGTTGCACCAGCGGCATGCGGCCGATCGGCGTGCCCTGGTAGAACCAGGTGCCGTCCTGTCTGATCTCCATGTCGAGATCGCCGCAAAAAGCCGGGTTCCAGCGCTCTACTGGGGCCGGCCCCTTGCCCGCGCGGGCGGCACGCGAGATCAGCGCCTCCAGTCCGCGCGCCTCGGTCGCGGTCGTCAAACTTTCATCACGATCTTCGGCGCGTTCTGTCATGGTCACGAAATAGTCACTGTTGTTCCGCTTGTCAGCATAAGTCAGTGATTTAAGTTCAAAGACAGGCGCCACTCGAGGCCGAATCGCGGCACTCTGTGGCGTCTTGGGTGCAAGCCGGTATTTCCAACGAGAAGGATCGATGCTGCATGAGCGTGATGATCAAGGAAAGCCCGATCAGCGAAAAGGACATGATCGCCCAGGCCGAGACGGCGCTGGCCGACATTTCCAGGGTTCGCGAGGGCATCGGCCGCGTCATCTTCGGCCAGGAAAGCGTCGTCGAACGCACGCTGGTGGCGCTGTTGGCCGGCGGTCATGCGCTGCTGGTCGGCGTGCCCGGCCTCGCCAAGACCAAGCTGGTCGAAACGCTGGGCATCGTGCTCGGCCTCGATTCCCGCCGCATCCAGTTCACGCCCGACCTGATGCCGTCCGATATTCTCGGCTCCGAGGTGATGGAGCAGGACGAATTCGGCAAGCGCTCCTTCCGCTTCATCTCCGGGCCGATCTTCGCGCAGTTGCTGATGGCCGACGAGATCAACCGCGCCTCGCCGCGCACCCAGTCGGCGCTGCTGCAGTCGATGCAGGAATACCACGTCACCATTGCCGGCGTCCGCCACGACCTGCCGGCGCCCTTCCACGTGCTGGCGACGCAGAACCCGCTGGAGCAGGAGGGCACCTATCCGCTGCCCGAGGCGCAGCTCGACCGTTTCCTGATGCAGGTCGACATCCTCTATCCGGAAATCGAGGCGGAGCGCCGCATCCTTCTGGAGACCACCGGTATCGAGGACGCCAAGGCGCAGAACGTGCTGCAGCCGGCGCGGCTGAAGGAGATCCAGACCCTCATTCGCCGCATGCCGGTGCCGGAAAGCGTCGTCGAGGCGATCCTCCAGCTGGTGCGCTCGGCGCGCCCCGGCCAGGGCAATGCCGAGACTGACAAGCACGTCGCCTGGGGCCCGGGGCCGCGCGCCAGCCAGTCGCTGACACTGTGCGCCCGCGCCCGCGCCCTCTATGATGGACGGCTGGCGCCGTCGATCGACGATATCAGAGCGCTGGCCGAGCCGGTGCTGCAGCACCGCATGGCGCTGACCTTTGCCGCCCGTGCCGAGGGCACGACCGTGCGCGACGTGGTGGCGAAACTGGCAAAAGGCATGTGATGGCGCGTATAGGCGAGGCCCAGGCACCGGCGGCGACGCGTGACGCGCTCGCCCGCGGCCGGTTGCGGGCGTCGCTGGTGCCGGACCTGCTGGTCGAGGCGCGCCGCATCGTCAACACGGTGATCGCCGGCTGGCACGGCCGCCGCAAGCGCGGCATCGGCGAGAATTTCTGGCAGTTCCGGCCCTATGTCGAGGGCGACTCCTCGCGTATCGACTGGCGCCGCTCGGCCCGCGACGAGCACATCTATGTGCGCGACCGCGAATGGGAGGCTGCCCATACGGTGTGGCTGTGGGCCGACCCCTCGCCTTCCATGCTGTACAAATCGACCGGAGCCACCGTCTCGAAGGAATCCCGCGCGCTGGTGCTGGCGCTGGCCATGGCTGAGCTTCTATCGCGCAGCGGCGAGCGCATCGCCTGGCCCGGGCTGACCGATCCGTTCACCGCCCGCAACGGCGCCGAGCGCATCGCGGCACAACTCACCCATGCCGGCGAATTGCCGGTGAAGCCCGACCTATCCGCTATTCGCCGCTTCTGCGACATCGTCATCGTCAGCGACTTCCTCGATCCGGTCGAGGACACCATCGCCTGGCTCGACGTGCTCGCCCGCCACGGCGTGCGTGCCCATCTGATCGAGGTCGCCGACCCGGCCGAGGAGAGATTCCCCTATGCCGGCCGCACCGAGTTCACCGATCCCGAGACCGGCGACAAGCTGACTGCCGGCCGTGCCGAAACGCTGGGCGATGAATACCGACTGCTTTACATCGCCCGGCGTCAGGAACTGACCGACTGGTGCAAGCGGCTCGGCTGGAGCTTCACCGTCAACCACACCGACCGCCTTGCCTCCGATGCGCTGGTGCGTGTCCACATGGCGATGACCGTCGATGGCAGCTCAGCCGGGAGGATCCGCGCGTGAGCTGGCTGCCGCTATCCTTCGGGGCACCGATGGTGCTGTGGGGCCTTCTGGCGCTGCCGGTGATCTGGTGGCTGTTGCGGTTCACCCCGCCCAAGCCGCAGACCGAGGTCTTCCCGCCGCTGAAGATCCTGGCCCGCGTGCTGAAGCGCGAGGAGACGCCGCAACAGAGCCCGTGGTGGCTGACGCTGCTCAGGCTGCTGATGGCGGCCCTCATCGTTGCGGCGCTTGCCGAACCTGTCTTCAACCCGCGTGAAAGACTGCCGGCCGAGGGCGCCGCTCTTGCGCTGGTCATCGACAATGACTGGGCAAGTGCCGCCGACTGGGGCCAGCGCGTCGCCACTGCCGAACGGCTGATCACCGATGCCAGCTCCAACGACGTGCCCGTCATCATCGCCTTCACCGCCGAGAAGCCGAATGCCGAGATCGGTCCCTTCGACGCCGCCACCGCGCTCGACCGGCTGCGCGCGGCAAAGCCGCGGCCGATCCCGACCGACCGCCCTGCCGTCTACGCTCGCGTCGCGGCAACCCTGGAGACCTTGCCGGGCGCCAGCGTTGCCGTGCTCGCCGACGGTCTGGCGGCGGAAGGCGACGAGGCCGCCTTCAACACGCTTTTGTCGAAAAACGCCGCCCGTGTCGTCTGGGCCGCCTCCGACCGGCCTGGCCTGATCGGCCTGACCGGCGCCGACAACCAGGTGGACGGCTTCGAGCTGACCGCCATCCGCGCGCCGGGCGATCCGGCGCCGGCTCAGGTGACCGCCGGCGCCTTCGACGACAAGGGCCGCCGTATCGCCGACGCCACGCTGACCTTCTCACCGGGCGAATCCACCGCCACCGGCACGATGGCGGTGCCGTTCGAACTGCGCAACGACTTCGCCTCGATCGCGCTCGACGGCCAACGGCAGGCCGGCGCCGTCCGCGTGCTCGACGAGAATTCCAAGCGCCGCCGCGTCGGGCTGCTGTCGCAGGCCGAGGCCGACCAGGCGCAGCCGCTTTTGTCGCCGCTGTACTATATCCGCCGCGCGCTGCAGCCCTTCGCCGATCTGACTGAGCCGTCGAGCGCCGACCTTGCCGATGCCATCCCGCAACTCCTCGACCAGAAGCCGGCAATGATCGTCATGGCCGATGTCGGCACCATTCCGCAGCAGGTGCGGCAAAGGCTGGTCGACTGGGTCGACAATGGCGGCACGCTGGTGCGGTTCGCCGGCTCGCGGCTGGTCGCCGCCGGCAATGACGACGACCTGCTGCCGGTCAGGCTGCGCACCGGCGAGCGCTCGCTCGGCGGCGCGCTGTCGTGGACGACGCCGCAGCCGGTCACCGATTTCACGAAGACCGGTCCCTTCGCCGACCTCGCTCCGCCCGCCGAGGTCACCGTCACCAGGCAGGTGCTGGCCGAGCCGACGCCCGATATCGTCGAGCGCACCTGGGCCACGCTTGCCGACGGCACGCCGCTGGTGACCGGGATGAAGAAGGGCAAGGGCACGCTCGTCCTGTTCCATGTCACGCCGGAGGCGACCTGGTCGAACCTGCCGATCTCCGGCAGCTTCGTCGAGATGCTGCGGCGCATCGTGCAATTGTCGCGCAACCAGGGCGCGGCGGTCGCCAATGCCGAAGCCGCAGCCGCCTCGCTGGCGCCCTACCGCATGATATCAGCCGACGGCACGCTTGTGCCGCCGACCCCGGATGCACGGCCGCTGGTGCCGGGTGCCGGCCCGCTGCCGGTGACGTTCGACAACCCGCCCGGCCTGTACGGCTCCGAAACCGGCGTCCTCGCCCACAATCTGCTCAATGCCGAAAGCAGCTTCGCACCGCTGGTCCGTCCTCAGATCACCGTGCCGGTCACCACCATCCAGTACGCCTTCGACGAATCGCACAATTTGAAGGGCCCGCTGGTTGCGGCAGCTCTCTTGCTGATGGTGCTCGACACGCTGGCCGTGTTCTGGATGGGCGGCCTGTTCTCGCGCCGGCCACGCCGCGCCGGCACGGCTGCTGCGACCACCGCCGCCCTGCTGATTGCGCTCGGCGCCCTGGTCGGCCACACCGACATCGCCCGCGCCGACGATGCCAAACCTGGCGACGAACGGGCGATCGAGGACATTTCGAAGACCCGGATCGCCTATGTGCAGACCGGCGAACGGAGTGTCGATTCGATCAGCCAAGCCGGGCTGGAGGGCCTGACCCGCTTCCTGATCGAGAAGACCGCGCTCGAGCCGGGGGCGCCGGCCAGCGTCGATATCTCGAAGGACCAGCTTGCCTTCTATCCGCTGATCTACTGGCCGATCGATCCTGCCGCGCCGATGCCGAGCCAGGCCGCGATCGCCCGCGTCGACGCCTATATGCAGCAGGGCGGCACGGTGCTGTTCGACACGCGCGACCAGTTCGCCACCGGCATCGGCGCGGATTCGGCCAGCCCGGCGACGGAGCGGCTGCGCGACATCCTCGGCAACCTCAACGTGCCGGCGCTGGAGCCGGTGCCGTCGGACCATGTGCTGACCAAATCCTTCTACATCCTGCCTGAGTTTCCCGGACGCTTCGCCGGCGGACCGCTCTGGGTCGCGGCGTCGCTCGAAGCCAGCAACACCGAGAACCGCCCGGTACGCACCGGCGACGGCGTCTCGCCGATCATGATCACCGCCAATGATTTCGCCGGCGCCTGGGCGGTCGACGAGAATGGCGACCCGCTTTTGCCGACCGTGCCGTCGGACCCGATGCAGCGCATTTATGCGCTGCGCGCCGGCGTCAACATCATGATGTACATGCTGACCGGCAACTACAAATCCGATCAGGTGCATGTGCCGGTGCTGCTCGAACGGCTGGGGCAGTAAGCCATGAACTTGTCGCTCGCCTTCGAACCGCTCATCTCCTGGCCGCTGCTTGGCCTGGTGCTGGCGCCGCTGTTGCTGCTGGCATTGGTCGGTTTTTGGTTTCGCCAGCGCGGCGCGGTCTTCCGTTTTGCCGCCCTGCTGGCGCTGGGTGCGGCCCTGCTCAACCCGGTGTTGCTCGACGAAGAGCGTGAGGCGCTGAAAAGCGTCGTCGCCGTCGTCGTCGACCGCAGCCAGAGCCAGGACATTGGCGAGCGCACCAAGCAGACAGACGAGGCGCTGGCCGGGCTTCAGCAGCGTCTTGGCCGCTTCAAGCAGTTCGACGTCCGCGTCGTCGAGGCCGGCAAGTCGGAAGCCGCCGAGGAGCGCACCGAGACGCGGCTTTTCGGCGCGCTTGAAAGCGCTTTCCGCGACGTGCCGCCTTCGCGCATCGGCGGCGCCATCATGATCACCGATGGCGAGGTGCATGACGCCCCCGGCGGCACGCCCGACTTCAACGCCCCGCTGCACGCGCTGATCACCGGCAACGACCAGGAAAAGGATCGCCGCATCCGCTTCGAGAATGCGCCGCGCTTCGGTCTGGTCGGCAAGCCGCTCGAAATGACCTATCGCGTCATCGGCACCAACAACGAGGCCGGCTCGGTCGACGTGCGCGTGTCGGTCAATGGGGAGCAGGTTTCGGTCGAGCGCGCCACCATCGGCCAGGCCATGCCGCTGCAGGTGACCATTCCCGGCGCCGGCCGCAACATCGTCGAACTCGCCATCGACCCCGAGCCCGACGAACTCACCGACACCAACAACCGCGCCATCGCGCTGATCGACGGCATCCGCGAGAATTTGCGCGTGCTGCTTGTTTCCGGTGAGCCGCATGCCGGTGAGCGCACCTGGCGCAACCTTCTGAAATCCGACGCCTCGGTCGATCTGGTCCACTTCACCATTCTGCGGCCGCCGGAAAAGCAGGACGGCACGCCGATCAACGAACTGTCGCTGATCGCCTTCCCGACGCGCGAGCTGTTCGTCGAGAAGATCAAGGATTTCGACCTGATCATCTTCGACCGCTATCAGCATCGCGACGTGCTGCCGATCCTCTACTACGACTACATCGCCGAATATGTCGAAAAGGGCGGCGCGCTGCTGATCGCGGCAGGGCCCGAATATGCCGGCGAAAGCTCTATCGCCCGCACGCCTTTGATCTCGGCGCTGCCGGCGATGCCGACCGGCGAAGTCGTCGACAAGGCCTTCTATCCGCGCCTCACCGAGCTCGGCCAGCGCCATCCGGTGACGCGCGGGCTCGACGGCTCCGCCACCGAGCCGCCGCACTGGAGCCGCTGGTTCCGCACCATCGGCGTCGAGAACCCTGAGGGCGAGGCGGTGATGAAGGGGGCGGACAACCGACCGCTGCTCCTGCTCGACCGCAAAGGCGAAGGCCGCGTCGGCATGTTCTTGTCCGACCAGGGCTGGTTGTGGGCGCGCGGCTTCGAGGGTGGCGGCCCGCATGTCCAGCTCTATCGCCGCATCGCCCACTGGCTGATGAAGGAGCCCGAACTCGAGGAGGAGCGGCTGACCGCCGACGGCCGCGGCATGATGCTGGAAATCCGCCGCCAGACGATGAGCGACGATCCCGGCCCGGCGCAGATCATCACCCCGTCCGGCAAGGCGATGACCGTCAAGCTAGAGAGAGCCGAACCCGGCGTCTTCCTGGGCAGCATCGAAACCAGCGAGATCGGCCTCTACCAGGTCGGCAATGGCGACCTGAAGGCGCTTGCCCATGTCGGCCCGGTCAATGCGCCGGAATTCACCGACGTCGTCTCCACCGAGAACCGGCTGAAAGCGCCGGTCGAGGCCACCGGCGGCAGCGTGCGCCGGCTGGCGCAATCATCGACCCTTGGCAATCTCACCGGCGGCGTGACGCTGCCCTCGGTCGTCCCGGTTCGCTCCTCGGGCGCGGCGGCCGGCAACGACTGGATCGGCCTGCGCACCACCGACGACAGCGTGCTGAAGGCCGTCTCGCGCGTGCCGCTGTTCGGCGGGTTCCTCGGCCTCGGCCTGCTACTTCTGGCATTGGGCTCGATGTGGTACCGCGAGGGGCGGTAGCGCTGCCCTACTCCTCCGGTTCCGTCGTGAACATCAGCGGGTAGCCCTTGGCCTTGCCGGCATCAGTCGCCCGTGTCGCCTTGGTCTCGGCGACGTCCCTGGTGAAGACGGCGACGACGCAGACGCCGCGCTGGTGCGCGGTGATCATCACCCGCCGCGCCTGGTCTTCGCTCAGCTTGAATTCGCCCTTGAGCACCGTCACCACGAACTCGCGCGGCGTGAAATCGTCATTGAGGAGGATGACCTTGTAGAGCTTCGGCCGTTCGATCTGCGGCTTCGTTTTGGTGCGGGGTTTGGTGACGATCTCAGGCATCGGAACCGGCAATTGTGCGCAAGAATTTCGCGTTTATTCTGGCATAGCCAAAAGCGATCGTCCATTTTTGGACCGCCCGCAAACCGCCTTCCCGGCGGGCGCGGCCGTTCACAAGTCCGTGCCTATGTGGGACCGCCGCCAAGCCGCGCAGAAACGATACGGGCCGTTTCGTTTAGAAAAAACTACCGCCGCAACACCGCACTCAGCACATCCCTGACGCCGATGGCGCCGACGAAGCGCGACTGGTCGTCGAACAGCGCCACCGGTGCGGTCTGCGAGCGGTGCATGGCCAGCATCACCGTCTTCAGCGAGGTGCCGGGATTGGCCCAGAATACCTGCGTCGTCTCCTCCGGCTGCGCCTCGACATCGGCGCACGACACCCAGAACGCCGGCTTGCCGTCGCGCTCGGCCGCCGCCACCAGCCCGTGCTCGTCGATCTTGAAACGCGTCGTCTTGCGGCGGTCGAGCCACACCCAGCCGTCCTCGCCGTGGTCGAGATCGCGGCGGTCGCGCATCACGTTCCAGGCGGTCAGCACCGAGAGCGGATTCACATTGGCGATGAAGTCGCGGACATAGTCGTTGGCGGGGCGCAGCACGATGTCTTCCGGCGCGCCGGTCTGCACGATGCGCCCGCCTTCCATGATTGTGATGTGGCTGCCGATCTTCAGCGCCTCCTCGAGATCGTGGCTGACGAAGATGATGGTCTTCTTCAACTCGGCCTGAAGCTGCAGCAATTCGTCCTGCAGCTTGGTCCGGATCAGCGGGTCGAGCGCCGAGAACGGCTCGTCCATCAGCAGGATCGGCGCTTCGGTGGCAAACGCACGCGCCAGCCCGACGCGCTGCTGCATGCCGCCGGAAAGCTCGTGGGCGTATTTCGACGCCCACTGGTCGAGGCCGACGAGCTTCAACTGGCGCTCGACGCGCGCCTTGCGCTCGGCTTCGGGCACGCCGGAAAGCTCTAGGCCGAAGCCGACATTTTCCGCGACGGTGCGCCAGGGCAGAAGGCCGAACTGCTGGAACACCATGGCGACCCGCGTCTGTCGGATGTGGCGCAGCGTGGCGGCGTCGCAGGCCGCGACATCGATCATGCGGTCGCCGTCCTTGACCATGACGTTGCCGCGCGCCGGCACGTTGAGCAAGTTGACGGCGCGGAGCAGCGTCGATTTGCCGGAGCCGGAAAGGCCCATCAGGACGGAAATCTCGCCCTCGTTGACGGTCAAATTGGCGCCGGCGCAGCCGAGCACGGCGCCGGTCTTCTCCAGGATTTCCTGACGCGTCGCACCCCTATCTACGAGCGCCAGCGCTTCCTTGCGCGCCGTGCCGAAGACGATGTCGACATTCTTGAAATCGACCGCAGCGCTCATTTGGCGGCTCCCGTGCCGATGCGGCTGATGCGGTCGAGGATGATGGCGAGCACGACGATGGCGAGGCCGGCTTCGAGCCCGAGCGGGATGTTGACCGAGTTCAGCGCGCGCACCACCGGCTTGCCGAGGCCGTTGGCGCCGATGAGCGCAGCGATCACGACCATGGAGAGGCAAAGCATGATGCACTGCGTCAGCCCCGCCATGATGGTCGGCAGCGCCGCCGGCAGCTCTACCTTCCACAGGAGCTGGCGTTTTGTCGCGCCGAAGGCTTCGCCGGCCTCGATCATCGGTTTCGGCACCGAGGTTATGCCGAGATGCGTCAGGCGGATCGGCGCAGGAGCGGCGAAGATGACGGTGACGATGAGGCCGGGAGCGATGCCGAGGCCGAAGAGAATGAGCACCGGGATCAGGTAGACGAAGGTCGGCATAGTCTGCATAAGGTCGAGGATTGGCTGGAGATAGCGGTAGCCACGCTCGTTATGCGCCGCCCAGATGCCGATCGGCACGCCGATGGCCATGGAGGCCGCAGCGGCGCCCACGACCAACACCAGCGTCTCGACGGTTTCCTGCCAGAGATCCTGGTTGACGATGAACAGGAGGCCGAGCGCGACGGCAAGCGCCAGCTTCCATGATTTCTGCAGGTACCAGGCAAGCCCGGCTATGGCGGCAACCAGGAGAACCGGCGGGACGAGCAGCAAAAGATCGACCAGCCCGTCGAGAACGACGGTGAGCCCGTCGGCGATACTGTCGAAAAACCACTCGAAATTGGTGGTCAGGAAGTCGAAGAAGGTCTTGCCCCACCGCCCGATCGGGATCTTGAAGCTCGAAATCAGTTGCGAAACCGGATCCATGGCAAATGTCCCCTCATTTCTTCTTCACCCTCCCCCTGGCGGGGTGGGTCGAACCGCGCAGCGCAGCGGAGCGGGTGGTCACGGTTATGCTCCGTTCTGCACCACCCCACCGCGGCGCGTGCCGCGCCTCCCCGCAAGGGGGAGGGTGTAAGTCTGCTACGAACCCAGCGCGGTTTTCACGGCGGCCGCGGCGTCGCCGCCGTCGAACGTCGTCACACCGGCGAGCCATGGCGTCATCGCGTCCGGATTGGCCTTGAGCCATTCGGTAGCCGCGGCCCTCGGGTCGGCGCCGTCATTGAGGATCGCACCCATGATCTCGTTTTCCATCTTGAGCGAGAACACCATGTTCTTGAGCAGCGCGCCGACGTTCGGGCATTCAGTGGTGTAGCCGGCCCGGACATTGGTGGCGACGGTCGCGCCGCCGAAATTCGGGCCGAACACCTCGTCGCCGCCCGACAGATAGGCCATCTTGATGTTGGCGTTCATCGGATGCGGCTCCCAGCCGAGGAAGACCACGTCTTCGCCCGATGCCGCCGCCTTCTGCACCGCCGACAGCATGCCGGCCTCCGAGCTTTCGACGAGCTCGAAATCCTTCAGGCCGAACTTGTCGGCGGCGATCATGTCGAGGATCAGGCGGTTGCCGTCATTGCCGGCTTCGATGCCGTAAATCTTGTTGTCGAGCTTGTCCTTGAACTTGGCGATATCAGCGAAATCCTTGAGACCGGCGTCATAGGTGTGCTGCGGCACGGCGAGCGTATACTTTGCGCCTTCGAGGTTGGTCACGATCGTCTCGACCGACTTGTCTTCGAGATAGGGCTTTATGTCGGCTTCCATGGTCGGCATCCAATTGCCGAGGAAGACGTCGACGTCCTTGTTCTTCAGCGAGGTGTAGGTGACCGGAACCGACAGCACCTGCACGTCGGGTTCGTAGCCGAGCGCTTCGAGGATGACGCTGGCCGTAGCGGTGGTGGCGGTGATGTCGGTCCAGCCGACATCGGCAAAACGCACCGGCTTGCAGCTTTCCGGCTCGGCGGCGAATGCGCCGCCCGCGGAAAGAAATGCCGCCAGACCGAAGCCGGCGGCGAATAGTTTCATACGCGACATCATGTATTCTCCCATTGTGATCTATCGGCGAAGCGAAGTTGCGGTTTTGTCTCCGCCTTGTTTCGTCAGCCAAACACCATTCTGGTGCGGTTTCAAGCGATAAGACAATCGCGACCAACGGCGCGGGCTGGCCGATCAGCGACACGTTCGCCGCTTTTCTGGTGGAATGTGAGGACGCCCCCTCCCCGCGCCGGGACAACTCGGCTTAAAAGGGCGGCATGGCCAAGCTGTACTTCCACTACGCGACAATGAATGCCGGCAAGACGACGATGCTGCTGCAGGCCTCGTACAATTACCGCGAGCGCGGCATGACGACGATGCTGTTCGTCGCCGGCCACTACCGCATGGGCGATACCGGGCTGATCTCGTCGCGCATCGGCCTGGAGACGGAGGCTGAGATGTTCCGCGACGGCGACGACCTGTTCGCCCGGGTCGCCGAGCATCACGACCACACGACCGTGCATTGCGTCTTCGTCGACGAGGCGCAGTTTCTCGAGGAGGAGCAGGCGTGGCAGCTCGCCCGCATTGCCGACCGGCTGAACATCCCGGTGATGTGCTACGGCCTGCGCACGGATTTCCAGGGCAAGCTGTTTTCCGGCTCGCGCGCGCTTCTGGCGATAGCAGACGATCTGCGCGAGGTGCGCACCATCTGCCGCTGTGGCCGCAAGGCGACGATGGTCGTGCGCCTCGGCGCGGACGGCAAGGTGGCGAGACAGGGCGAACAGGTGGCGATCGGCAAGGATGTCTATGTCTCGCTCTGCCGCCGCCACTGGGAAGAAGAAATGGGCCGCGCCGCGCCCGACGATTTCATCGGCTTCACCTGAAGCGGGGGGGGGGGGGGGGGGGGGGGGGGGGGGGGGGGGGGGGGGTTGTGTGGGGGGGGGGGGGGGGGGGGGGGGGGGGGGGGGGGGGGGGGGGGGGGGGGGGGGGGGGGGGGGGGGGGGGGGG